>JBDTRZ010000021.1:0-37487 GCA_039931395.1 Gemmatimonadales bacterium | reverse complement strand
GACGACGACCAGAGCAAGGAGATGACCGAGCTCCGCGACAAGCTCAGCAAGCTCGATTTGCCCAAGGAAGCGCGCGCCGAAGTCGAGCGCGAGCTTGGCCGGTTGGAGCGGGCGGGCCGTGAATCAATGGAAGCGCAGGTGATCCGGACGTATCTCGAGTGGATCGCCGAGCTCCCTTGGAACACCCGCTCCGACGACCAGCTCGATCTGAACAACGCATCGACAGTGCTCGAGGAGGATCACTACGGTCTGAACGACGTGAAGGATCGCGTTCTCGAGTTCCTGGCTGTGCGCCAGCTGCGCGCTCAGCAGATGGCGCAGGAAGTCGAGCGTGAAGGAGAGGTTGACGCTTCCCTGCTTCGTCCGGAAAGTGACGACGCCAATCCTTCGCTGTTCGCGGGGAAGGATGAGGATCACAAGATCACGGACCAGAAGGAGGCGAAGTCCCGGGCGATGGCCAAGGGACCGATCCTCATCTTCATCGGACCTCCGGGAGTGGGTAAGACTTCGATCGCGAAGTCGATCGCCCGCGCGCTTGGACGCCAGTACGTGCGTGTCGCTCTCGGCGGTGCTCGAGACGAAGCTGACATCCGCGGACATCGCCGCACGTACGTAGGTGCGATGCCGGGCCGCATCATCCAGGGCATGAAGCAGGCGGGAACGAAGAATCCAGTGTTCCTGCTGGATGAGGTCGACAAGCTTGGCACTTCGTACCAGGGAGATCCGTCGAGCGCGCTGCTCGAGGTGCTTGATCCGGCGCAGAACGACACGTTCACCGATCACTATCTTGGCATTCCGTTCGATTTGAGCGAAGTGCTGTTCATCGCGACGGGGAATTTCGTTCAGAACATTCCGGGTCCCCTGCTCGATCGAATGGAAGTCGTGGACTTCGCCGGCTACACCGAGAGGGAGAAGTCGGAGATCGCCAAGAAGTATCTGATTCCGCGGCAGCTGGAGGAATCGGGGCTAGGCGACAAGGGCATTCACTTCACCGATGACGCTGTCATGAGCGTCGTGTCCAACTACACGCGTGAGAGCGGCGTACGCCAACTGGAGCGTCAGCTCGGGGCTGTCGCGCGGAAGGTGGCTCGCAAGATTGCGATGGGCGTGGAGGGCACGATCGTCGACCAGGAGATCACTGCCGAGGAGGTACGTGAGCTTCTCGGACGACCGAAGGTTCACCCGGAGCGCGCACAGGAATCGAACGAAATCGGCATCGCCACCGGGATGTACTACACGCCCATGGGTGGCGACATCATGTTCGTCGAAGCTTCAATCCGCCGATACTATGGAAATCGTCAGACCGACAACGAGAACATCGGACCGGGTGGAGCGGTGTCGCTGATTCTCACCGGCCAGCTGGGCGACGTGATGAAGGAGTCGGCTCGTGCAGCGTTTACGTATGCGACGAACAACGCCGCCGCACTTGGAATTCCGAAGGACCGCCTCGGCGCGATCGAGGCGCACATTCACGTGCCCGCAGGCGCAATTCCGAAGGATGGCCCCTCGGCGGGACTGGCGATCGCCACGGCGCTCGTGTCCGAGATGTCTGACCGCGCAGTCCGGCGCGATGTCGCAATGACCGGCGAGATCACGCTTCGTGGCCGGGCGCTACCCATAGGCGGGTTGAAGGAGAAAGTTCTCGGCGCGCACCGGGCAGGCATCAAGCACATCATCCTTCCCAAGGCGAACGAAGGCGACATCGAGGACGTGCCTGAGGAAGTGCGGGCGACGCTGGAGTTCCATCCGGTGGAGACTTTGAGCGAGGTGCTCAAGATTGCACTTGTCTCGCCACCCGCGGCGGAGGAGGCGAAGCCGCTGGAGTCCGCAGCTTAACGCAGATTTACCATGCGTACCCGATCGATAGTCTTCCAATTGGAAGCCCCTCGGTGCCGAGCTGGTTGCTGAGGATACGCTTTGCGCCGATGCCCGCTTCCGCCGAGAAGTGCTGATCGCGTCCCAGGATCCAGACATAGTCAGCGCGCACGCCGATCGTCCCGGCCGTGCCCGACTGGTCCTCGCAGCCGAACTCGATGCACGAGTTATCGTCCCTCATGTCAACGAATCCGGCGCTTGCTCCAACCGAGAACCCGCGCAGGGCGCGCGCGCCAGGATAGTAGCGGACGATGCCGTCGACGGAAGAGTATCTCGCATCCTCGAAATCGTAGCTCGACCCGGCGATGGCGAGCGAAGCGGTGGCACTCATCGCGTGCTCGAACTCACCGTTGTACCACTGGAACAACAATCCAATCGGATTGGCAGAAACGAGATTGAGACGAGACACTCCGGCGCGGCTGTCTTCCACTGACTGTGCGGACGACACTGACGCCGTGACGATCAACGCGATCGCGGCGAAAAAAATCGGACAAAGACGTTTCATAAGGATTGGTTGATTGAATGTGCGAACGGCCGTCCAGGGTGCGGCGGCCGTCATCTGAATCTAGGTCATTTGAACCCCTCCGCTCGACGGAAGGTTTCCCGAGCGTCAGAATCCGATGGGGCCCCACCGAAAGAGCTTCCAC
The DNA here is from genome assembly GCA_039931395.1 of Gemmatimonadales bacterium. Lineage (GTDB taxonomy): Bacteria > Gemmatimonadota > Gemmatimonadetes > Gemmatimonadales > Gemmatimonadaceae > UBA4720. The sequence continues at coordinate 34,965 of JBDTRZ010000021.1, read as the reverse complement.
GGATCCGCTCGCAGCGACTCGGGCTCCGTGCCCTCCACGAAATACTCGGTGTAGCGGCGATTGGCGGGAGTCGCCGACGTCGCCATCTGACCGGTGACGCGGTCCAGCTCGCCGCTGATGACGCCTATCGGCGGAGTCCACTGTGATTCCGAGTGCTGGAGTGACGATCGGCCAGCACTCGATGCGTAGTAGCGTGCCATCATCCTTCCCCATACCGGCGCGGCGAGCGATCCGCCGGCTGCGCCCGGAGTGATTGTCTTCGGAATGTCGAATCCGAGCCATACCCCAGCGACGATGTCGGGGGTGAGGCCGATGAACCACACATCGGTGTTGTCGTTGGTAGTACCGGTCTTGCCCGCAACGGGAACGCTCGCCGGAAGAAAGCGGCGAATCGAAGAAGCCGTTCCTCGCTCAACCACGTCACGCATCATGTCCCGCACGACGAACGCGGTGCGCTGATCGATCGCCGGCGGAAGCGCTCGCACCGCCACCGTGAACACCACCTTCCCGGTCCGGTCCTCGATGCGATGGATGAAACGCGGCTCGACGGCGGTGCCGAGGTTGGCGAATGTCGTGTACGACGCGATCATGTCCAGGGGCTGCACCGCCGATGCTCCTATGGCGCTCGAGGGATATGGGGCGATCGAGCCCTGGATTCCCATCCGCCTGGCGAGCGCTATGACAGTGTCCATCCCCACGTGCTGGCCGAGCTGCACGGCGACGACGTTGCGCGATTTCGCGAGTGCTTCGCGCATGGTGATCGGGCCGAGGAATTCGCGATCGGAGTTGTCGGGCCGGTACCACGTTCCGTTCGGCATCCGGATCGCGATGGCCGTATCACCGACGATCGCGTTGGGTGGAATGCTGTCCGCGATCGCCGCTGCATAGACGATCGGCTTGAATGAAGAGCCCGGCTGGCGCTTGCCGTCGATCGCCCGGTCGAACTGCGACTCCTTGTAGTCGCGTCCACCGACAAGCGCGCGGACGTCGCCCGTAGTCGGATCCATCGCCACCACCAACCCCTGCAGGTACTCCGATTCCTTTCCGGTCCCCGCAGTTGTGGGGTGACCGTATCCTGCGCGTGCCTCGACCTCAGCTACCCCTTCAGTGAGAGCGGTCACTGCGGACATCTGAAGTGACGGATCGAGCGCGGTGAACACGCGATAACCGCCTTGATCCAATGGGACGCCCGCGCGTTGCGCCTGAATCTTCACGACATCGAGGAAGTACGGAGCAGCGGCCGACATTCCATAGTCGGGAACCGTTCCGAGCGGCAATGTCTGCGCCGACCGCGCCTGTGCCCGGGTGATGAAGCCCTGCGCAGCCATCAGCGCGAGAACAGTGTTCCGGCGGTCACTCACGCGCGCCGGATACTTCACCGGCTCGTAGATCTCCGGTCCCTTCGGCATGGCGGCGAGTGTGGCTGCTTCGGCGAGCGTCAGACTCGAAGCGCTCTTGCCGAAATAATGACGGGCGGCCGCCTCGATTCCGTACCATCCGTGCGCGAACCCGATCTGGTTCAGGTACGCTTCGAGAATCTGTTCCTTCGTGTAGTGCTTCTCCATCTCGCGTGCCGCGGCCTGCTCGCGCAGCTTGCGGCCGAGGGTTGGATCGCGGCGGTCGATGAGTGTCGGATGCATGTTGCCCACGAGCTGCTGTGTGATCGTGCTCGCCCCGCGCCGGTCGCCCATGATGTTGTCCTTCAGCGCGCCGGCGATGCCGACGAGGTCCACGCCGTCATGCTGGTAGAAGCGCTGGTCTTCGACGGCGATGAACGCCTGTCCGACGTATCTGGGAAGCGTGCGGATGGAGACGCTCGTCCTGATCTGAGCTCCCACTTCGCCGATCAGGGATCCATCGCGGGCGAACACTTCCGACGACTGCGGCTGCGGCACTATCTGCCATGCCTGCCTCGCTCGGGTCGTTTGAGCGCTCAACGCGGCGGGGGAGAGAAGGAGCGCCGCCATCGCGGCCCTGACCACCCGTTGCCCGCTTGGAGAGCGCATGGCAAGTTCAGTGTAATGCATCAATCCGTGCACCTGGCAATCGTACAGTTCAAGCCGCGCAAAGGCGAATACGCGGAAAACATCGCGCGTCTTGGCGAGATCTTCGCCCAGCTGGATTCATTGACACCGAGACCGCAGGTCGCGTTCCTTCCCGAGACCGCGGTGAGCGGATACTTCCTGGAAGGCGGAGTGCGGGACCTCGCGGTCACCGCGGGAACCCTGGTTCGCGATCTCGATGCGCAGTACCGCGCGGCCGTTCCTTCCCTCGAGCCGATGGATGTCGGCCTTGGCTTCTACGAGATCTGGAACAACTCCATCTATAATAGCGCGCTGTACGTGACGCTCGGTGGAGACTCACCCATCGTGCGCCATGTGCACCGCAAGGTTTTCCTCCCCACGTACGGACTGTTCGACGAGGAGCGGTTCGTCGATCGCGGATTCGAGATTCGCGCGTTCGACACGAGCTGGGGACGAGCGGCGATGCTCGTCTGCGAAGACGCGTGGCACAGCCTGTCGGGAACTGTCGCGGCGCTCGATGGCGCGCAGATAATCTTCATTCCTTCAGCGTCGCCGGCCCGTGGTCTCTCACCGCGCAAGGACGACCGAGCCGGGCCAGCCAGTTTGGAGAGATGGGAGCGCCTCGCGCGCGACATGGCATCGGAGCACGGTGTGTTCACGGCACTCGTGCAACTGGTGGGCTCCGAGGGCGGGAAAGCTTTCTCGGGTGGCTCGGTGGTCGCGGGACCAAAAGGGGACGTCAAGCTCCGCGCGCCGCTCTGGGAGGAATCGATTGCAACCGTGACGCTCGATACGTCGGAGCTGACGCGTGCGCGGGTGGAGCTGCCGCTTCTCACCGATCTCCAGACCATGCTTCCTCACCTCGTCCGGACGATCGGCAAGATTCAGATCAACGAGCCGCTGCCGCTCACGTTCGATCCGGCGACGAGCAACGGTGCCTCTCCAGTTGGAATTGTCTCGGGACAACCTTCGCGCACAGCCACCTCAGCGAAGGCATGGAAGCCTGAAGCGGTGGTCGGAGGGAGCAAGGACACCGCGGCTCGTCCGGAACCTGCGGGCATCACCGTCATCTCCGCTCCTGCGTCTGTCGTCGGGCCTCCGCCTCTCGACATCGATCCGGCGCTCACCGCCGACTGGCTGGTGTCATTCCTTCGTGAAGAGCTCAAGCTGCGCGGCTTCGATCGCGGAATCGTTGGCATCTCCGGCGGAGTCGACTCGGCGGTGACTGCATACCTCGCTGCTCGCGCACTGGGAGCATCGAACGTCGTCGGCATTCGGCTGCCCTACAGGACATCGAGTGCCGACTCGCTCGCGCACGCGCAGCTTGTGATCGACCGGCTTGCAATCGAGTCGAGAACGATCGACATCAGCGCGGCGGTGGACGGATATCTGGCGAACGAGCCCGATGCAGATCCGGGTCGCCGCGGCAACGTGATGGCACGCACGCGCATGATCGCGCTGTTCGACCAGTCAGCCCGCTACAATGCACTGCCGCTCGGTACCGGGAACAAGACCGAGCGCCTCCTCGGCTACTTCACGTGGCACGCAGACGACTCGCCACCCATCAATCCGCTCGGAGATCTCTTCAAGACACAGGTGTGGGCTCTCGCGAGGCATCTCGGAGTGCCGGAAGAGATTGTGGGCAAGCCGGCTTCAGCGGATTTGATCGAGGGCCAGACCGACGAAGGAGACTTCGGGATCAGCTACCAGCGCGCCGACGAGATCCTGAACTGGCTCGTCAACGGCTACGCTCCCGCCGATGTCGAAGCGCACGGCTTCACTCGCGAGGAAGTGGAGCTCGTGCACAAGCGGCTCTCGGGAACACACTGGAAGCGGAAGCTGCCGACTGTGGCGATGGTCAGCCACAGTGCCATTGGCGAGACTTACCTGCGTCCGGTGGACTACTAGGTAAACGACACGATGCCCGATGCCCGATGCCCGTAACGGGTAACCGGTAGCGGGTAATTAGTACATGATCATCCGCCCTGCTACTGAGCCGACCACGATGTAAATGACGACCATGGCGACGACAACGACGACGGTGTACGTCACCGCCTTGTCGGCCGGCGCCTTCATCAGCACAGGAAGGCCGAGGTACAGCAGGTAAAGACTGTAGAGCCCGCCGATCGCGGCCAGCAGCGCCAGCGCGGGAAAGATGTTGAAGATTCCCGCCACCCACGCCGCGGTCGAGCAGTAAGCCGAGACCTTGATCGCCTGAGGCATGCTCGGTGTCGCACCGAAACTCGGCGCGAGAGCGTTGATCACCCAGGCCACGATGAACACGCCGATGATCGTCATGATGTACATGCCGATGGCGTATCCGATCAGGCTTCCCATGGTCGCACGGAACAGTCCGCCGAGTCCGAACGCGGACCAGCCGATGACGGTTGCGATCGGGCCGATCGCGGCGAGTGGAAGAACGTAACCCACGAGGAGCGCGCTCAGGTTCAGCGGCTCCGTATCTATCACGGCCCATTCCTGCCGGGGATTGACGAGTATCCCCTTGGCGCGAGCGACGAGGTTCATTCCAATTCCTCCGTTCATGGTTTAGGGCTGGGTTGGCGCCACGAACATAATGCTGGACGGAGGTTGCTGCACGCCTGACAGAAAGCTGCGGGACGCGTTTGGCCTACTGGGCCACGCACGACCCTCCTGACGACTGGACCGTCGGCGGCATTCTGAATTCGCAAGTCGATGCCAGATTGTGCTTTCGATTGTAGTCCTCCTCCGCTTTGGCCACCTCGTCGAGCTTCCGGTAGAGGGCGGCGGAATCGGTGGTCTTCGAGCACCAGGGTATGTAGTAGCGCGGCCCGCCACACGCCCGCGAGCCCACCGGGGCCGAGCGGCAATCTGCAGACGACGCGCATCCATCCACCTTGGCTATCGCCTTCGCCTCAGCCTCGATTCGCTGGATGGCATTCCAATCCGATTGCTGGCTCGGAGTCGTTCCAGCATTGCCGGACGGCGCGGGCGAGTCGGGAGTAGTGTCACCCGGGGTCGCGTTGCCGGAACACGCACTCAGGGTCACAACCGAGAGAAGAGCCACCAGCATCATCGCATGATGTCGCATTACCACGTTGCCTTGTTTCGGGTTGAAGCCATGTGTGACAAGAAACAAGCCATTGGATGTGATATGTCCGCCATAGCCCGCGCCCGCCGCCGACAACTATTATTAGCGTCGGTACCCCTCAAAGCTGACCCAGATGGCAACAACCACTCGACCTGACACCAAGACATCGGCGACTCCGAGCGCGGCGCTCTCGCCCGAAGCGCTTATCGGCGTATATCGCAACATGCTCCTGTCGCGGCGGCTGGACGACAAGGAAGTCCAGCTGAAACGTCAGAACAAGATCTTCTTCCAGATATCAGGCGCGGGCCATGAAGCCATCCTGACCGCGGCTGCAATGGTCCTTCGTCCCGCGTACGACTGGTTCTACACGTACTACCGCGATCGCGCGCTCTGCCTACAACTCGGCGTGACGCCGGCGGAAATGCTTTACGAAGCGGTTGGCGCGGCCAAGGACCCTGCATCCGGCGGCCGCCAGATGCCGAGTCACTGGGGCCACAAGGAATACAACATCGTTTCGGCATCGTCGCCTACAGGAACCCAGTTCCTTCAGGCCGTCGGGTCAGCGGAAGCGACGCTTCGCGCGAAGCTCATCGGTATCACAGAGGGATTTCAGGACGACGAGGTGGTTCTCGTCACCACAGGCGAGGGTACGACGAGCGAGGGAGAGTTCTGGGAATCGCTGAACACCGCGTCGAACCTGAAGCTTCCCGTCGTCTACCTGGTCGAGGACAACGGCTACGCGATCTCCGTTCCGGTCGAAGTGAGCACGGCCGGCGGATCGATATCGAAGCTCGTGAGATCGTTCCCCCACTTCCATATCGAGGAAGTGGACGGCTGTGATTTTCTCGCCAGCTACGACGTGATGACGCGCGCGGTGCAGTACGCGAGAGACCGCAAGGGGCCGGTGCTCGTACATGCGAACGTCATCCGGCCGTACTCCCACTCGCTGTCGGATGACGAGACGATGTACCGGCCTCCGTCAGAGCGCGAAGCCGACGCGCTGCGCGATCCGGTCACGGTGTTCCCACGCTGGCTGGTCGAAGAAGGCCACGCCAGTGAAGACGAGCTCCGCGCAATTCAGGAGGAAGTGGACGCCGTCGTTCTCGCCGCAACCGACGATGCACTATCCCAGCCGCAGCCGGGCGAGGACACCATCTACTATGGCGTCTATTCGCCTGATGTCGATCCGACCGGTGAGCAGTTCGACACCGAGGACGATCCGCGCTTCACCGGTGAGCCGACGACGATGGTGGATCTCCTGAACGCCTGCATGAAGGACGAGATGCGCCGCGATCAGAAGATCCTGATGTTCGGCGAGGACGTCGCCGACGTCTCGCGCGAGGAGCATCTCGACAAGGTCAAAGGCAAGGGCGGCGTCTTCAAGGTGACATGGGGACTTCAGAAGGAATTCGGAAGCGCACGTGTCTACAACTCACCGCTCGCCGAGGCGAACATCGTCGGACGCGCGATCGGTCTGGCGGTTCGCGGGTTCAAGCCCGTGGTCGAGGTCCAGTTCTTCGACTACATCTGGCCCGCGTACATGCAGCTGCGCGACGAGCTCGCGACGATGCGCTGGAGGTCGAACAACCACTTCTCCGCGCCGGTCGTGGTGCGGACGACATACGGCGGATACATCCGGGGAGCGATCTACCACTCGCAGACCGGCGCTTCGCTCTTTACGCATTGCCCGGGGCTGCGTGTCGTCTGTCCCGCGACCGCACTCGACGCCAACGGGCTTCTCCGCACCGCGATCCGCTGCGACGATCCCGTCATCTTCCTCGAGCACAAGCACCTTTACCGGCAGACGTACAACAAGAGCGCCAATCCCGGACCGAACTTCATGATCCCGTTCGGAAAGGCGAAGACTGTGCGCGAAGGGACCGACGTTACACTCGTGACGTACGGTGCAACGCTGCAGCGCGCGATCAGCGCGGCGAACGCGGTCGAGGAGGAAGGCATCAGCGTCGAGGTGATCGACCTGCGCACCCTGAGCCCGTGGGATCGCGAGGCCGTGTACGCCTCGGTGAAGAAGACCTCACGCGTAATCGTGGGCTACGAGGATTCCATTTCGTGGGGTTACGGCGCCGAGATCGCAGCGGCGATCGCGAATGACTGCTTCGCGTGGCTCGATGCTCCGGTGATGCGGGTCGCGTCGACGGATACGTTCGTCGGCTACGCTCCGCAGCTCGAGGACGCGATTCTTCCGCAGGTGGAGGATTTCAAGCAGGCGTACAGGGAGATCGCGAAGTACTAGGCAGGCTATCTACCCCTGCGGCCCTTGTTCCGAGATTGTGAGCCGGAAGCCCGCTGAGGAGCGTTACCGGCAGCTGCGCGTCGCCCCGCCTTCGCGGCAGCACGCGCTCTGTCTTCCGCCTTTTTCTTCCTGATCTCCGCGATGCGCTCGGCGATGGGCACCTCGAAGCGCTGCTGCGGCCTGGCCTTGTAGTCGAAGCCCTCGACAGTCACGCGCGGAAGCCTGCGACCGATCGAGCGCTCGATCGCCTTGATGTCGCCTTCCTCGTCGGGTGAGAAAAACGTGAACGCCTCACCCGTCATCTCAGCGCGACCCGTTCTACCGACGCGGTGGATGTAGTCCTCGGGCGCGGGTGGAACGTCGAAGTTCACCACGTGACCCAGCGCTTCGACGTCGATGCCGCGCGCGGCGATGTCGGTGGCGACGAGTACTCGGTACCTGCCGCTCTTGAATCCCGCGAGAGCTTCGGTGCGCTGGCTCTGAGACCTGTTCCCGTGAATCCTCTCAGACGGTATCGAGTTCTTCGCGAGAAAGTCCGCAAGCCGGTTGGCGCGGTGCTTGGTCCTCGTGAAGACAAGAGCTTCCTTCATGTCGCCGCGCTTCAGGAGCTCGAGAAAGAGCGCCGACTTCAGCTCCTGCGGGACTGGGTACAGCGCCTGCGTGATTCCCGTCGCTGGAGCCGATGTGCGGCCAAGGTTGATCGTCGCTGGATTCTTCAGCATCTGGCTCGACAATGTGGCGATCGGCCCCGGCATCGTTGCGCTGAAGAACAAAGTCTGCCGCTTCGCCGGCAGCACCTTCAGTATTCTGCGGATGTCTGGCAGGAACCCCATGTCGAGCATGCGGTCCGCTTCATCGAGAACGAGATACTCTATTCGATCGAGCTTCGCGTACGGCGCCTTCATGTGATCGAGCAGGCGTCCCGGCGTTGCCACGATGACGTCGGTGCCGCTGCGGAGCGCGTGTTCCTGCGGCCCCATTCCTACGCCGCCGATGACCGCTGCGGCGGTCACGGGCGTATGAGTCGCTATCGCGTCCAGCTGCTCCACGATCTGCAACGCAAGCTCACGAGTCGGTGTGATGATGAGTGCGCGGGTCGTTCCACGAGGACGCGCGATCAGCTTGTCCAGGATCGGAAGAAGAAAGGCAGCGGTCTTGCCGCTGCCCGTCGATGCGCATGCGAGGACGTCCTTGCCCTGCATTGCGGGGGGAATGGCATCGGCCTGGATGGGAGTGGGCCGATGGAAGCCCATCTCCCGAATTCCCTTCAGCAGGTTCGGGTTGAGCTCGAATTTCGAAAAAGGCATGTCGGGAAGCTAGTCGGTCCCGACTCGCTTTAGTGCGGAGTGTCGAACTCCCCCGGCTGGAGCTTCGGCACAACGGCGTGCGCCTGTTCGGTGAGAAGCCGAGTCGTGAACCGCTGGCCTTCGGAGATTCGCTCGACTTCGACTGCAATCGACTCGACTGCCATCTCCAGGCGGGCAAGCCGGTCGTCGCTGACCGGGTTCACTTTCTTCGCGGCCGCCCGTCGCTCCTCCAGCCGCAGCACTGTATTCGCGATCGTTCGGATCGTGTATACAACCGCGGTGACGCCGGACATGATTATCACGACGATTCCCGGATCGCTCATTCTCATCTCGTCAGTGCGTAGTAGATGACGTAGAACCAGGAAAAGATTCCCTGGATGATCGCCCAGACAATGGAGTGGTTGACGCTCCACGAGATGGTGATCGCCAGCGCGCTGCCGAATCCAATTCCCGCTTTGACCGGGCTGTATCTGTCAGACATCTCCGAGCTCCGTTCGTTTGAGGAGTTCACGTGTTATCGCACGAGCCAGTTGAGCCCGCGCACTGCAACCATTGCGATGGCGATCCCGCCTGCCGCGAGGAGCACGACGCCCGCTACCGCGGCCAGCACCGCCATCCGGCTCGAGCGCCGGGTTGCGGCCGGCTCTGCCAGGTGCCGGTCGAGAAGCGCGGCGTTCCGGATGTTGGCCTTGAATCCGACGTCGAAAACATCGCCAAGCAATGGTACTGACCCTACGAGAGTATCGACTCCAAGGTTCAAGATCATCCGGACGACGACAGATGGAGCGACGCCCATGCGCGCCGAAGCGAGCACGATGTAGCCGGACATCGCCGCTCCCGCCAGGTCTCCAAGACCGGGGATGAGACCGACGATGGAATCGAGTCCGAGCGTGATTCCGGTGCCGGGGATACGAATGGCAGAGTCCAGCGCGCGGGCAAGCGCGCGAACACGTGCCGCGTCGTCAGATCTGACGGGGGGAGTCAACAACCGAGGTAAGTCATTCGTGCGAATCTACTTGAGTGGGCGGCGGACTGATAAATGAATCGTGCCCGCCCACGGCGGCAGGCCTCTGGTCGACGGGTGGATCAAGGGGTCGTTGTGAATGGCTCCGGCGGCCAGCATTATTATTCGAGCGATTTTTTCGAGTGACAATTCATTTTTTCTCGGGACGGTTTATGGCACACCCTCACTTCACCGTTTCGACGATTTTGTTCGTCGCCATGCTCGCCGCTCCTGCCAATGCGCAGACGCCGACGGATTCAGCCGCAAAGGATTCCGTCGCTCCGACGACGGGAAGAATGCGCGGGATGTTCAACAAGGCGAAGAAGGTCGCCGGCAACAAAACCGTGCAGGCTGCCGCGAAAGGCGTTGCATGCACCGTCGTACCCGGTGCGGCGGTTGTCACCGCGACGACCGGCTCGGGCCCGTGCGTGAACAGCGGCGTGGCGGGTCTCATGTCCGGCGCCACCGGGCCCGGCGGGATCAAGGGCGCACTGACTGGCGCGGCAACCGGAGCGGCGGCGGGCGCGATGGGCAACTCTTCGGCAGCGGCGATGTTGACCGGTGCCAATGCCGCCAACGCCCAGGCGGCCATGGCCGCCGCGGCCATGGGTGGATTGAGCAACAAAGCCGCGAGCGCTCAGGCGATAGCTGCTGCCGCTGCAATGAACGGGCTGTCGAATGCGGCTGCTGCCGCCGCGATGCAGGGAATGATGCAGAATGCGGGAGCGGCACCGGGCAAGCCATCGAAGAACCTGAAGGCCGCGAGTACAGGCACCCCCGCTCCGTCGGTGGCGCCGCCAACACTCAAGACGAACTCCGAATTCGTTCCCGGCGACAGAGCGCTCTTCGACATCAACTATGGGGATGATCAGATCGGCAATTTCCCCAAGCGACTCAATTTCGTCGAAGGCAACATGGAGGTGGTGGAGCTCGGCGGGATGCGACTGCTGCGCGCGACGACAGCCAGCATTCTGACCATCTCCCTGCCTGAGGTTCTCCCTCAGCGCTTCACGATCGAGATCGACGTCATCAATCGCCCGTCTCTCGACAGCTGGACTTTCCAGCTGCGCGGAGGCACGCCGAAACCCGTCGCCGACCCGAAGTCCTCCGCGGTCACCTGGGGCAGTGATGGAGTTGGCGTGCTCGGAGGAGGAGGCGGCGAAGTGAAGCTCGTCAACGACGATGCCAACAGGGCGCGCTATCGCGGCAAACCTGCGCAGCTCCGCATCCTCGGCGACGGCAAGTACCTCAAGGTCTACCTCGACGAGCGGCGCCTGGCCAACATTCCAAACGCGGAGTTCGAGCGCTCGAAGACACTCACGTTGAGGATCGAGGCACGCAGCGAAACGAATCCTGCATTCGTCGGGCACATTCGAGTCGCGGCAGTCACGAAATAGGATCGGTCTGCACGACCAGATGCAAAACGGGGCAGCCGATGGCTGCCCCGTTTTGCATCCTCCCTTCCCTCAGTCTATCGCTTGAAGATGCCCCTCAGCTTCTTCCCCGCGGCATCCTTGGCCGCGTTCTTGGCGGCTTCCTTGGCGGCGTCGGACGCACCGGCCTTGGCTGCAGCGGCAGCTGAGTCGGGGTTCAGCTCCGGGCCCTGTTTGTCGGTCTTGTCCTTCGGGCCGGCGGCAATCGCGGCATTGAGATCGGGCATCTCGATCATCTTGTAATCGGATGGAACTGCGAACACGGAAGCCGGCACGTTCGCGCGCTGGAAGTTGACCATCTCCATCGTCGCGACGCTTGTCTCCTGCTTCCCCTTTTCATCGGTGGTCACGGTCGTCGTCACGGTCTTGAGCGGCACGCCTGTCTTCGGGAGCTTGGCGTGAGCCGCGGCCATCTGGCTCTTGTAGTCGGGATTGTTGAACATGTCGAACTGCGACATCATCGCCATTTGCTGGCTGTTCGATACGAAGGGATTGGCGATGCGGAGCGACGGAGCGAAGTAGTAGTCCGTCGTCGACTCGCTGCGGCTCGTGTTCGAGCGGCCGAAAACCTTCGCGGTCATCGTGTAGTTCTGGACCATGCGTATGTGCCGCGTCGGATAGCCCTGGACCGACTCACCGGCACCCAGGTCCTGTGCGTCGATCTTGATGTCCGAGATCTGCAGCTTCACCAGCCCGCCGACCGCGTTCAGGACCTTGCTCATCCCGGCGAACATGTTGGCGATGTCCCACTTCATGTACTGCTTCTCCTTGGGATCGACGAGGAGCATCTCCCTGCCGCCGTCCTTCACGATGAAGTAGGAACCTTTTCCGCCGAACGCCTCAGATCCGCCTGCGTTGGCCGATGCGTCGAGAATCTCGAGCTTTGCGTCGTCGCCCGCGTATGTGCCGCGGCCGCGAAGTGTCACAGTCTCCTTGTTGCCGGTCTGCTTGCTTTGCGACTTCATCACGAACTCGTATGACATTCCGTCGGCTACGGGGAGCGCCGCTGCGAATACAAACGGTATGGCTGCGGCCGCCACGAAGCGGACCGGACGGGTGAAACGCGGACTCATGCTGGCTCTCCTTCTCGCTGCGTGAGGCGGGAGGTTAAAGGATTTTTGAGACCGACAACATACGTTCCCCTCATATCGAAATCCAGCGTTTCGCCGTCGTTACCGGGTCTTCTTCGGAAACACCATCGATGCCGCGACAGCGACGCCCAGGATTCCGACGATCACAAACAGCGAGATGTGAATCGGAATCGGGTACTCGCTGCTGAGCAGCATCTTCACCCCGACGAAAGTCAGAACGACGGCGACGCCCAACTTGAGAAACTGGAACTTGTGGATGACCCCTGCCAGCAGGAAATACAGCGAGCGGAGACCAAGGATGGCGCAGACGTTGGACGTATAGACGATGAACGGATCGCGGGTAATGGCGAAGATGGCGGGGATCGAATCCACGGCGAAGACCAGGTCGGTGGTCTCCACCAGCACCAGCACCACAAAGAGTGGAGTCGCCATCAGCGTTGCTGCCTCACCGCGCTTTGGCGGCTCCTTCACGAAGAAGCTCTGACCCCGGTAGTCGTGAGTCACCGGCAGCAGCCGGCGCACGAGGCGGAGAATCGGGTTCGCTTCAGGCTCGATGTCCGCCTCGTCGTGTGTCGCCATCCTGATGCCGGTGAACACCAGAAAAGCGCCGAAAAAGTAGATGATCCAGTGAAAGCGCTGGATGAGGTAGGTGCCCGCTCCGATCATGCCGCCCCGCATCAGGAGCGCGCCGATGATTCCCCAGAAAAGCACCCGGTGCTGGTATTTGTCGGGAATCCTGAAATAGGAAAAGATCAGGACGATGACGAAGATGTTGTCGATCGACAGCGAGTACTCGATCAGGTACCCGGTGACGAACTCGAGTGCCTTCTGGTCGCCATACATCCACCAGATCAAGCCCGCGAAGCCGAGCGAGAGCGTGATCCACACGCCGCTCCAGCTGGCCGCTTCCTTCACCGAAGCGGTGTGCGCCTTCTTGTTGAAGATGCCGAGGTCTATGGCGAGTACGGCAATGACCCCGACGTTGAATGCGATGAAGAGTGCTGTCTTGCTCACAGATGCGCTCTCGGATGGTCAGACCACAGGCCTGACGGGATTCCGCGAGCGGTCAGCGGCGCTCCATCGCGTCCCGTACGTCGAGAAGGATCTCGAAATAGAGCTGCTCTCGGCGGTAGGCGAAGTCGAGCGAGGCCATCTGCGAGCTGTCGCCTTTCTCCTTGGCTCGCTCGAATGCTTCGCTGTACATCTCGTCGAGATTCTGAAGGATGCGGTCACGTGGGCGGGACATCATGTCCTCTGGAATTGGAGAGCCGGGGAGAATGTTGCCGTACCGGTCGATGCCCGAAATCCGCTCCAGGATCGTCTCTGGATCACGACCTTCGAAGATGAACTTCCTTGCCGCACCCAGCGCAAGCCGTCGCGGATTGTAGGGACCGGGCATCTCGTGCAATTAAAATCCGGCGCCTCCCGAACGGTAGCTGTCTGCGCGAGTGCGTCACTCCAGATGGAAGAACATGGCCTCCTCGACGATGCGGCCTGCCTTGAGGTGCTCGACGACGATGCGCTCCAGGAGCTCCGGAGTGACACCCGCGTACCATACTCCATCGGGATAAACCACGACGATCGGCCCGCCGGCGCACACTCCAAGACACGGCGTCTCGCCCCGCTTCACCCTGTCAGGACCGAAGAGCAACCCTTCGCGCTGAAGAAGAAACGCCAGCTGCGCGTACAGCTCTCGTCCGCGCCTGCCCGGCGAGCAGAATTCCCCGGTGCAGACGAACACGTGCCTGGAATAGGGCTCCATCCAGGCTTCGCCGATTTTCGGAATGGTCAACCGCCACCCTCGCCATCCACGAGTTTGTTGTCCCCGGGTGGCGCGACATACCGGTACTCTTCGACCACCCGGCCACCGATCAGATGTTCTTCGACGATTCTTCGCGCGCCCGTCTCGTCGACATGCGCGTACCAGACGTCGTCAGGATAGATCACCACCATCGGCCCGTGACCGCACTGGCTCATGCAGCCGGAGTGATTCACGCGAACAACACCGCGCAGTCCCGCGGAAGCGACTTCCTTCTTCATGATCGCGTGAACAGCTGCGGAGCCGTCGAGCGGGCATGTCTTGCCGCTCGTGCAGACGAAGACATGATGCCGATACTGTCCCATCGCTCAAAGATGTCCTGCGCGTACGCCGGTTGACAGTCGGAGCGGCGACGGATTGTTTGTCATGTGAGTTGATCCCGGAGGGGAAATGGCGGCGAAAACGAACGGCACGAGCGCCGATCAACCGATAGCAGAGAAGGGCTACACGCATCCCGAAACGCTTGTGAGCACCGAGTGGCTGGCGGCGCATCTTGGCGATGCGAATCTGCGGATTCTGGAAAGCGACGAGGATGTTCTGCTTTACGACACTGGCCACATTCCAGGCGCGCAGAAAGTCGACTGGCACGAGGACCTGAACGATCCGGTGCAGCGCGATTACATCTCTCGTGAGCAGTTCGAGAAGCTGCTGCGGGCGAAGGGAATCGACGACGACACCACCGTCATCTTCTACGGCGACAAGAACAACTGGTGGGCGGCGTACGCGTACTGGGTGTTCCGGCTCTTCGGCTTCACGAACTCGAAGCTTCTCGACGGCGGTCGCATCAAGTGGGATCAGGAAGGGCGCGAGATGACGACCGACGTTCCGACTTTTCCGGCGACTTCATACAAGGCAAAGGACCGCGACGATGAGAAGATCCGCGCCTTCTTCCATCAGGTGAGAGAGCACGCCGACGCGGGGAAGCCGCTCGTCGACGTGCGCTCGCCCGACGAGTACAGCGGCGCCAAGACCCACATGCCCGATTATCCGCAGGAAGGCACGCTGCGCGGTGGCCACATTCGCGGTGCGCGAAGTGTTCCGTGGGCCCGGGCTGCGAACGCCGATGGAACATTCAAGTCGGCAGACGAGCTGCGCGCGATCTACGAGACCGAGCAGGGACTCGAGCCGGGAGATGACATCGTCGCCTACTGCCGCATCGGCGAGCGTTCCTCTCACACGTGGTTCGTTCTGACGCAGCTCCTTGGCTACGAGAAAGTCCGCAACTACGACGGCAGCTGGACCGAGTGGGGGAATGCAGTGCGTGCTCCGATCGAGAAAGGCGGACCGAAATGAACCCACCGTCCCGCGTGCTTGTAGACTGGAAGGGAGACCGGCGATTCGAGGCGGGACTCGAAGGGCGGCCGTCGATTCTCATCGACGGCGACGGGATCGCTGCACCGAGTCCGCCCGATGCGCTGCTTGCCGCGCTTGCGACCTGCGTGTCGGTCGACGTGGTGGACATTCTCGCCAAGCGCCGCACGCCGGTCGAGACGTACAACGTCGAGGTGCTCGGCGTGAGAGTGGATACGGTTCCGAGGCGATTCAAGCACATCACCCTCAACGTATCCATCACCGGTGAGGGAATCGAGCGGCCTCACGCCGAGCGTGCGATCGACCTTGCTCTGAACAAGTACTGTTCCGTGCGCGACTCGCTCGCAGCCGATCTGCCGGTGGTGTGGAATCTTTCGCTGAACGAGCCGCGGTGAGGTGCTACCGGCCCCGCTTCTTCCTGTCGTATGATCCGGGCTTGAACGTCGCCCATTTTTTTTCGGTGTCCTCGAGCTCACCGCGAAGCTTCACGTAGCTGTCGTATCGCTCGGCGCTCACTTCCCCTGATTCGAAAGCGCCGCGGACCGCGCATTCAGGCTCCATGATGTGCGTGCAGTCACCGAAGCGGCATTGATCCAGTAGCGGACGGAACTCGGGAAAGCATGCGTCGAGATGCTCCGACGGCATCCCCCACATCCCCACCTCCCGCAGACCGGGCGTGTCCACGACATACCCGCGGTCAGGGAGAGGATGCAGCATGCCTCCGACGGTGGTGTGCCGTCCCTTGTTCACGCTCTCGCTGATCTCGCCGACGCGAAGATTCAACCCGGGGTACATCCCGTTGAGAAGCGAGGACTTTCCAACCCCTGACGGCCCGCTCAGAACCGATGTGCGGCCGGCGAGCGCATCGTGCAGCTCCTCCAGGCCGATCTGCTTCTTGAAGCTCGTGAAGTGAAGCGGGTACCCGGCTTTCTCATAATCCCTGAAACGCTCGCGCGCGTCCGCTTCGTCTACGAGATCGATCTTGTTGATCACTATCCGCGCTTCGAGCGAGTTGCCTTCGGCTATCACGAGAAACCTGTCCAGCATTCTCACGTGAGGCTCCGGTTTTGCCGCCGCGAAGACGACCACCACCTGGTCGACGTTGGCCGCAACGATTCGCTCGCCGTGCCCGCCGCCGGGCATGCGTCTCGCGAGCTGAGACCTGCGCGGAAGTATCTCGCCGATCGCCCAGGTTCCGTCGTGTGATCCCGGCTCGATCTGCACATCGTCGCCGACGGTCAGCTTGAGCGCGTCATCGAGCTTCTTGAGGCGGCCGCGCATCGGAAGCTCCAGCGTCTCGCCGTCGTCAGTGCGAACACGCCAGATGCCGCCAGTGCCGCTCATCACCACTGCCTTGCGTGTGGGTTGCGAGTCGGTCACTCGGTGCCCTCGCCACGCATCGCTTCCCACCACGGACGCTCGGGTCCAGACTGCTCCTGGATCGCGCGGTTCAACTCCCCCAGCGCGTCATTGAGCTGCATCGCACCGACCAGAATTCGCGCTTCGTCTTCGGTCCTGGCGTAGCGCAGGTATCCGGTCTCGACGTGTCCCGACGCGACGGGATCGCCCTTTCGCCATTTGACGAACAGGAGAAAGCCCGCCCACGGGCGCTCGTCCTCGCCGGTTGCGTCAGTCATGATCTCGACGCTGTACGAATCTCCGTCTTTCCCCTCGAATGCCGGCGGCCTGGCATGTACCGCGGCATAACCGCCAACTGTGTTGGCGTCGCCTTTGGAGTGGTCTGCGGGGAGAAACTGGCCCATCGCTAGTGCCGGTTCCTTCCAACTATCTCTTTCACGACGTTGCCGGTGATGAAGGCGACATTCGCCGGACGCTCGGCGAGACGCCGCATGAGGTATGGATACCACTGCGTGCCGAACGGCACGTATACGCGCATCCTGTAGCCCTCGCCGCGAAGCCGCTCCTGCAGGTCGCGGCGTACGCCGTACAGCATCTGGAACTCGAACTGATCCTTTTTGATGTCGCTTTCACGCGCGAACCGCCTGGTTTCCCTGATGATCGCCTCGTCGTGCGTCGCAATTCCTGGATAATGGCCATCCGTGAGGAGCGATCGCATGCATCGCACATATGATTCGTCGACGTCCTTCTTGGCGGGATACGCGACGCTCGCGGGCTCCTTGTATGCTCCCTTGCACAGCCGCACGCGAGCACCCGCCTTGTTCGCTTCGTCGACGTCAGACGACGTGCGATAGAGGTAGCTCTGCAACACGACGCCTACATTGCCGCGGAAGGACGGGTATAGCCGCTCGTAGAAGATGTCGAGAGTCTTCTGAGTGTAGGCGCTGCTCTCCATGTCCAGCCGGACGAAGCTCGAATGCTCACGGGCACACTCGAGTATGTCCTGCATGTTGGCTACGCACAGATCCTCGGATATGTCGAGACCCATGGCGGTGAGCTTCACCGAAACATTGGCGTCGAGCCGGCGCTCGTGGATCTTGTCGAGCATCTCGATGTACGCGTGCGCTGATGCCCTCGCTTCGGATTCATTGTGAACGCTCTCGCCGAGCAGGTCGAGAGTTGCGGTGATGCCTTTCGCGTTGAGCTGCTTGACCGCCGCGAGAGCCGTGTCGAGCGTTTCTCCCGCGACGAACCTGTTGGCAAAGCTCTTCGCCATGCGGTTGTGCCGGACGAAGTTGAAGACCTGCGGCTGAGACGAGAGATAGAGGAGTGCGTTGCGAAGCATCTGCGATCCTGTACTGCTATTGAGTTGGCGGCAAGCCGCCGACCTTGAGGACGGGATACGTCCCGCCTGGTCGCAGCTGTGCATCGAAGTAATTCCAGGTGAGGAGGCCGTCGTCGGTCTGCGGCTCGAGAAGGTAAACGGCGAGAATGCCGAGCGGCTGCGAGGTGTCGACGATGAATGCACCGGCGGGAATCGGTCTTTGCTCACGGCGCCACCGCCCGGTGACCCTCATCTCCCTGTGGCCCTGGAAAGGCCGCGGTGAAACGATCGTCGAATCGACGACGAAAGCGTAAGCATCGGAAACTGGCTCGCCGCTTACTGTGACAGCGATTCCATGCCCGCGCAGTACGCGTACAGCCTGCGTATCGGACGGGGCGAGGACATACCGAGCAGGTCGTGGAACAGTGAGGGTCGGCTTGAAGCGATCGTATACAGGCATTCTCACCGTGACATAGCGTCCCGATCTGCGCCGGCCTTTCGGAACTCCCGGCTGCGTCCGCGCCGAGTCGCCCGTCCGCTCCATCGTCTCGGCCACCACAGCAACAGAGTCGGGCGCTGCGATCATTTCCGAACGAATCGGAACCTGATCGCCGGAGGAAGTGGGACGTGCCCGGATGCTTTTCTCCGCAGCCAGGGAAAGTATCTCCCGCACGAATGCATATGTGGACTTCACTCGCCGCTCGAATGGATCGTACGAGTAAGCTTCGCTCAAAATCCCGATTCTTCCACGAAGTCCATAGTAGTTCGTCCCGAAGCGCGGACGGGAATCGAACGTCGCCCAGCCCCGCGACAACGTGTCATCGGAGATGAAGTCACCGTAGTCGAAAGTCGGAAACCCGTGCCGCGACTGCATCCGCTGCCTGAGCACCGGCATGATCGAATCGCGCGTCCATGCTCCGAGTGGCGCCGCGGGATTCAGCGGCGGAGCGTACGTCAGCGCGTAACCATGATAGCTGCCGTCGGTGGTGTGAAGATCGACGAAGATGTCGGGATCCCATTTCGTGAACATCGCCAGCGAGGCGCGTGTCTCGGGCGCCTCCGACTTGATGTAGTCCCGGTTGAGATCCAGCCCCTGCGCATTGGCGCGGACTCCCACCATCTCGGGCCCGTTCTGCGAGCCTCGATTCGCCTGCTGTGAAGCGAACCGCTCGTTGCCGTCCGCGTTGTAAATGGGAACCGCAATCAGCACGACCGAATCGAGCGCATTGGGTCTGCTCGAGCTCGTGAGGTCACGCAGAATCGCGAGCAGCGCCTCTTTTCCCTCGACTTCGCCAGCGTGGATGTTGCCCTGTATGTAGACGACGGGCCGGCCGAGCCGGCGCGCTTCCTCAGGCGTCGCAACTCTCGGCCGGGAGGCCACGATATATGGTATGTCCCGCCCTTCGTTGGTCTTGCCGATCGATCCAAACGAAAGCTCAGGCCGACCCTTCAGCGAATCCAGAAACGCGATGGCGTCAGAGTAATGAGATGTCTCGAGATATCCGGTTCGCTCGGCGCGGGTCCGGGGACCGCTCGCGGGACTGATCGAACTGGTTCTCACTGCGCAGGCAGAAGCGACGAGGATCGACGCGGCCGCGACGCCGTGAGCTGAATGCGCAGACAGACTGAGAATCACGACTCGCGGTAGAACCGCTCTCCTCGCCTTGCCATCGATACGAGCAGCTCCGCAGGCTCGAAGCGTCCGGGGAACCTGTCATTCAGCTCTTCGAGTCTCTTTACGACATCCGCTATTCCAAGCGTGTCCATGCATCGGAAAGGTCCACCGCGAAAGGCCGGGAACCCGAATCCGAACACCGCACCGACATCGCCGTCACGAGGCGAGCGAATCACGTTTTCGGCGAGACAGCGCGCAGCCTCGTTCAGCATCGGCAACACCGTGCGCTGCTGAATCTCGGCGGCAGGGATCTGCGTTCGCGTCTCTTTCTGCGCGCCTGCGGTAGTGGCGGTCTCACGTCCCCCCGGTGCCAACAGCGCGTACACGCTTTGATCCACCTCTCCCTTCGTTCCTTCCTCGTCGTAGAGGTAGAAACCCTTCTTCGCCTTGCGGCCGAATCGTCCCGTTGCGACGACTGCCTGCATCGACGCCGGCGGAGCGAAGCGATCGCCGAACGCCTCGAACATGATCTTCCCCGCTTTCGACCCAACGTCGAGACCGACCTCGTCGACAAGAGTGATCGGGCCCACCGGGAATCCGAAGTCCAGCAGCGCTTCGTCGATCGCGTCGATCGCGGCGCCCTGGTCGAGAAGCCGCCCCGCCTCGTTGATGTACGGCGTGAGGATCCGGTTCACGTAGAAACCGGGACCGTCCTTCACCACGATCACCGTCTTTCCCAGCTTCTTTCCGTAAGCGACTGCGCTCGCCGTGACGCCCAAGTCCGTCTCCGGAGTCGTGATCACCTCGAGAAGCGGCATCTTTTGCACTGGCGAGAAGAAGTGCATCCCCAGCACGCGATCCGGGCGCTGCGCGACTTCGGCGATGCGCGCGATCGGAATCGTGCTTGTGTTGGACGCGAATATCGCGCTGGGCCTGAGCTCCGGCTCGACCTCTCGCAATACCTCGTGCTTGACGGTCAGATCCTCGAATACGGCCTCGATGACGAGGTCGACGTTCCCGAAACCGGAATAGTCGATCGTTCCGCCGAGGAGCGACATCATGTCCGAGTATTCGACCCTGGTGATCTGTCGCTTCGTCAACCGGTCCTTCAACACATCGCGCACGGCCGCGAATCCCTTCGCAACGCGCCCGTGGTCTGCGTCCTTCATCCGGACCAGCGTGCCCTGCTGCACGGCGATCGACGCGATTCCCGCACCCATGAATCCGGCACCGAGTATTCCAAGCTTCTCGATTGGCATTATCTCAGGTGGCGGCTCACCAGGCTGCAGCTGAAGCCCGGGATCCTTCCTGAGTGCCGTCGTCGCAAAAAAAATGTGGATGAGCTGGCGGCACACGTCGGTCATCGCCATCTCGCCGAACAGTCTCGACTCGGTGCGGTATCCGTGACTCGGTCCGCCGCGGTAGCCGGCCTCCACAGCATCGATCGCAGCGAGCGGCGCGGGATAATTTCCGCGCGTCTTCTTCATCGTCTCCTCGCGCGCCTTCTTCAGCACCACCCGTCTGCCAGCCGGATTCTCATCGAGCAGAAATCCCGTCACTCCGCCGCTGTGCTTCTGGTGCTTGCGCGTTCCGTCGGCGATCTCCTGCGCGCGCTTGATTGCGACCCTTCTGAGGATCGAAGGATGCACGAGCTCGTCCACGAGCCCGATCTGCATCGCCTTCTTCGCCCTGACGTTCTTGCCGGTGAGGATGATGTCGAGCGCAGCGCGCACGCCAATGAGGCGAGGCAGTCGTTGTGTTCCCCCAGCTCCCGGAATCAGGCCGATCTGAACTTCGGGGAGGGCGAGCACAGTCTTCGGATGATCCGTCGCAATGCGGTAGTGCGCCGCCAGAGAGAGCTCGAGTGCTCCACCCATGCACGCACCATGTATGGCCACGATAAGCGGGGTTCTCTGCTCGTGAATCGAATCGAGCAGGAGCTGGCCTTCATGACTGAGCCGTTCCGCCTCCGCCGCGCTCTTGATCTCGAGGAATTCCTCGATGTCCGCGCCGGCGATGAAGCTGTCCTTCTTTCCGCTTATGAGAACGGCTGCGCGCACCTCGAGATCGCGCTCGAGCCGGTCGAAGAGTGCCACGAACTCGTCCTTCACGGCCCGGTTGAACTTGTTGACCGGCTGGCCGGGAAGATCGATCGTGATGACGGCGACGCCGCCGAGTATCTCGGTGCTGAGCGCGTACGGCGATGTCATCGTTATCGCTCCACGACCATCGCGAAGCCCATACCGCCCGCGGCGCAGACTGTCATGAGACCGAATTCTCCATCACGCCGGCGCAGCTCGTTGAGCAGTGTCACGGTGATGCGCGATCCCGTGGCACCGAAGGGATGGCCGAGGGAGATCGACCCTCCCATCACATTGAGCCGCGATTGATCCACTTCTCCAACCGGCTGGGTGAATCCCGCGCGCTCCGCCCAGTACTTCGATTCGAACCCGCGGAGATTCGAGAGAACCTGTGCCGCGAAGGCTTCGTGCATCTCGACGAGATCAATGTCCCTCAGACCGAGACCAGCTCTTTCCAGCGCGACGGGCGCGGCCAGCACCGGCGCCTGAAGGAGCTGCTCGCCGGGGTCGAGCGCCGCATACGCGTATGACCTGATGTATCCGAGGGGCTCGTAACCCATCGACTTCGCCCTCTCCTCACTCATGAGGAGGACGCAGGCGCCGCCGTCGGTGAGAGGCGACGAATTGCCGGCCGTCACGCTTCCGTACTTTCGGTCGAACACCGGCTTGAGGAGAGCGAGCTGCTCGTAGCTCGTATCGGATCTGATGCCGTTGTCCGACGTCACCACAGTCTCGAATCTCGGCGGCACGTACACCGGCATCATCTCGGCGGTGAGACGCCCATCGGCGGTGCCAGCCGCGGCAAGACGGTGCGAGCGAAGCGCGAAGTGATCCTGGTCCTCTCGCGAGATGTCGTTGAGCTTCGCCATCTTCTCAGCCGACTGTCCCATGGTCTCACCGGTCGTCGGCTCGGCGATGGCTGGGGTGATCGGGACGAGATCCTTTGGGCGCACGGTTGCCAGCGCTCTCACGCGGCCCCCGAAAGTCTTCGCCTTCGACGCCAGGACGAGCGCTTCAGCCATCCCCCGCGAATGCAATATCGGAACGTTGGACAGAGACTCCGCACCACCGGCGATGGCTACATGTATGTGGCCAAGCGCGATCTGGTCGGCTGCGTCGGTGATCGCCTGGTTTGCGGAGGCGCACGCGCGACTCACGCTGAAAGCCTGCACGCCCTTGGGGAGGACAGGCATCAACGAGATTTCGCGCGCGATGTTGGGCGCGACGACGTTTGGCACAACGGTTCCGAAGACGAGCGCCTCGACTTCCCTGCCGCTCAGGTTGCTTCTCTGAATCAGCTCCGCCACGCAGAGCTTGCCCAGGTCGATCGCGGAAATCGATTTGAATGCAGTGCCGGCTTTGCTGAAGGGAGTGCGTACTCCATCGACTATCGCGACGCGGCGGCCATTACCGAACGTGGGCATTACGGGAAGTTAGACCGGCCACGGGTATCTTTCTAGGATGCAGCGATCCTTCGCCGCTCTCGAATCACGCGTGTTCGACGTGCTTGTGATCGGCGGCGGAATCACCGGCGCGGGAATCGCGCGCGATGCCGCGATGCGAGGTCTCGCCGTCGCGATCGTGGACAAGGGCGATTGGGCGAACGGAACATCGAGCCGCTCGTCACGACTGGTTCACGGCGGAATCAGATATCTCGAGCACGGACAGCTGGGGATGGTGCGCGAGAGCGTCAGAGAACGCGAGATACTGCTGAGAATCGCACCGCATCTCGTGCAGCCGCTCGAGTTCACATGGCCCGTTTATCGTGGGGCACGACTTCCGAAGTGGAAGCTCATCATCGGATTGACTGTCTACGACATGCTCGCCGGAAAGGCGCGCGGTAGAAGACATCGCTCGCTCGGCCGGGATGGAGTGCTCGAGCTCGAGCCATGCATCTCTCAGGATGGTCTCCTCGGCGGCGTCAGCTATTTCGACGCGGCCACGGACGATGCCGCCCTCACTCGCTCGAATGTTCTGAGCGCGGTGGAGCATGGAGCCGTTGCAGTGAGCTTTGCGAGAGTTGAATCGACGACCGCAACGGGCGGCAAGGCCGATGGGGCGATCGTGCGCGACGTATCGGCTGAAGGATCCGCGCGTGTGAGAGCGCACGCAGTCGTGAGCGCTACTGGACCATGGCAGGCGAAAGGGACAAAGGGATCGCACATCGTCGTCAATCGCGCACGCGTCGGAAATCAGAGTGCCGTCACGATGA
Organism: Gemmatimonadales bacterium; assembly: GCA_039931395.1. Classification (GTDB taxonomy): domain Bacteria; phylum Gemmatimonadota; class Gemmatimonadetes; order Gemmatimonadales; family Gemmatimonadaceae; genus UBA4720. The sequence goes on along the minus strand of JBDTRZ010000021.1, from coordinate 11,062 downwards.
CCTCACCGGACGACGGCCGGGTCATGTTCGTTCTCCCATCGGGTGAGCTCACGATCGTCGGCACGACCGACATCTACACGGACGAATCGCCTGACGAAGTCAACGCGAGCGAGGCGGAGATCGCCTACCTGCTTCGCGCGGCCAACGCGTATTTTCCCGAAGCGGCACTGACCAGGGATGACGTCCTCTCGAGCTGGGCCGGAATCCGTCCGCTCGCCGCGTCGCCTCCCGGTGCAAAGCCGTCGAGCATCTCGCGCGAGCACCGGATATCACACGATCCGACAGGGGTCATCGTCGTCACCGGAGGCAAGCTGACGACCTACCGGTCGATGGCTGCCGAGGTCGTCGATGAGATAGGAAGGACTCTGGGACGTGCGATCGGTCCAGCCATTACCGACACCGTCCCACTGCCCTCGGTGCCGACGCGGAGCTTTGGAGAGTGAGCCGAAAGCTCACTTCTCGTGAATGGTCTTGAGGCTCAGGACTTTGAGGCGCCGGATCGACGCCGGAAGCTTGAGAATGGTGGTGTCACCGACTCCGCGACCGACGAGCGCGCGTCCGATCGGGGACGACATGCTCACATGGCCCTCCTCGAACTCGACCGAATCGCCGAAAACCAGGTTGTAGGTCTCCTTCGAGCCGGTTTCCTCGTCCTCCACCGTGACCTTCGATCCGAGGCCCACCTTGTCCGACGGAATCTGGGTCACGTCGATGGAAGACAGCTTGCTCAGCCGTTGGCGGAGCTGTCCAAGCCGGGCCTGAACGAACTGCTGTCGCTCGAGCGCGGCCTTGTACTCGCTGTTTTCGCGAAGATCGCCGTGCTCCACGGCTTTTCTGATCTCCGCGGGCAGGGTGATGTTGAGCTCGTGCTGAAGCCTTTCGGCTTCCGCGCCGAGCGTCGCCTTTAGTTGTTCGATCATGAGCGCTGAACCGCTGTGAGAAAAAAATCCGAGCGCCCGTTCGTCTGGACGGGCGCTCGTTATCTGAAACTAGAGAAGGGCCTGCCGGACCGCCAGTCTAGGGCACCTCGCCGCGCTTTGCTCCCGTCGCAACCTGCGATCCGAAGGCCGCCAGCACCGCCTGCGCTGCCTCCGCCGGATCGTCCGTCAGGACCATCAGGTCGATGTCGCCCGGAGCGATCTTCTGCTCCGCCAGCACACGCGCCTGCAGCCAGCGCAGGAGTCCCGCCCAGTAATGGCGCCCGAAGAGGATCACCGGAAACTTGTAGATCTTTCCGGTCTGAATGAGCGTGATCGCCTCGAACAGCTCATCGAGCGTGCCGAATCCGCCCGGGAAGATGATGAACGCGACCGAGTACTTGATGAACATCGTCTTGCGCACGAAGAAGTACCGGAAGTTCACGAGCGTATCGACATAGGGGTTTGCCCCCTGCTCGAAGGGGAGCTCGATGTTGCACCCGATCGAACGGCCGCCGGCCAGGTGTGCTCCCTTGTTCGCGGCCTCCATGATGCCGGGCCCCGCCCCGGTTATGATCGCGAACCCGTGCTCCGCCAGAATCCGAGCGACTTCCTGGGCGGCCTTGTACATCGGATCCTCGGGAGACACTCGCGCAGACCCGAAGATCGTCACCCCCTTGTCGATCGAGGAGAGGGTGTCGAACCCTTCGATGAACTCTCCCATGATCCGCATCACACGCCACGGATCGGTACGCGTGAAGTCGGAGCCGGAAGCGGGCTGCTGCTGAAGCAGCTTCTCGTCCTCCGTCTCTGGTGCGTAGCTGCGGATCGAATCGTCGATCTTGCGCGTCGCACCCGCCTGCCGCGGGGGAGTAGCTCGTGAAGGCGGCAGACGCCCGGCCATCATGTGGCCTTCTTCCGTCCGCTCGCGCATGCCGGCGCGTGACCTTTCCTCCGCCGATGCGAGCATGCTGGAATCGGCCTTCTTCCCCGTCGCCGTTCGAGGATGCTTCGGCTTCTGACGGCGGGTCTTCGCGACTTCTTTGGCGACGGTAGCTTTCTTTTTTCTCATCTATTCGAATCGAGCGATTGTATTGAATCCTCCTCTTCGCACGGAACGCACCATCTCACGGGAAATGTGGGCGCCGCTGGACGACGCCCGCCAGATGAGTGAATGCCGGTAGTCGTAATCGTCGCCGACGGAGCGCGCCCTGACAGTCTGGCCGATGCGATGAGTCGCGGAATCATTCCGGCGATGAGCGCGCTGCGCGACGAAGGCGGCCTGCACACCGTCACCTCGGTGTTCCCATCGGTAACGGGGCCCGCCTACGCGCCATTCGTGATGGGCAGGTATCCGGGACCGGTGGGGTTGCCCGGGCTCCGCTGGTACGACCGCGAGCGGCGCACCTGTCACATGCCGGGGCATTCGAGGAGCTACGTAGGGGTGGAGATGCGACTCGTGGATCGCGATCTCGATCCGCGGTCGCCGACGATCTTCGAGCTCGCTCGATCGAGCATTGCCGCGCTCAACGTGATCGGCCGCGGTCTGAACCCTGACGATCGGATAGGACGCGGTCCGGGGTTCGCTGCGAAGACAGCGCTGATTCATTTCGGCGGCAGGGTCGATGGGTGGCTTTCCATCGACCGCGACATCTCGTCCCAGGTTGCCGAGCAGATTCGACGGAAGCAACCCGACTTCGTCTTCGCCGCGCTCACGGGGATCGACAAGACATCTCATTCAGAGGGACACTCTGGAGCATACGTGGAACGCGCGCTCAGGATCGTCGACGACACCGTCGCCGAGATCCGAAGCGACGCTGAGAAAAAGGGAACATGGGATCAGACGCATCTGTGGGTGGTGAGCGACCACGGCCACTCACCGGTTCTCGAGCATGACGACATCGCCGGTCTGATCGGGCGGCTCGGCTTCCGTACGATCGCGCATCCCTTCGTGTACTCTCTGCGCGGCGAGGTCGCCGTAATGGTGAGCGGCAACGCGATGGCTCACATCTACCTCGATCTCGCTCGGCGTACGCGGCCGTGGCTGGCCGATCTCGGTGGACGGTGGCAGAGCGTGCGGGACGCGCTGCTTGCCAGAGACTCGGTGGATCTGATGATCCTGCCGACGTCGATCGGAAGCTGCGAGATCCACGCGCGGGGGCGCGGCTTCGCAACCCTCAGGTGGCGCGATGGCCTGATCTCCTATCTGCCAGTGACGGGCGACCCTCTGGCAATCGGATCGCACCACGACCTGAGCGACGATGAGGCCTATCAGGTCACGTTCGCCAGCGACTATCCGGATTCACTCGTACAGATAGCCCGTCTCTCTGATTCGCCACGGAGCGGCGAGATAATTCTATCCGCTGCGCGCAACTGGGACTTCCGCGCGAAGTACGAGCCGATTCCGCACGAATCGTCTCACGGCGCGCTGCATCGCGAGCACATGCTCGTTCCGTTGCTGATGAATCGTCCCGCACATTCGGCGCCGCGCCGGACGGTCGACGTCATGCCCAGCGCCCTCACGGCGCTGGGCATTCAGGTTCCCGCGGGACTCGACGGCCGTTCCTTTCTGCGCTAGCTACTGGACGACAACTTTCGCGGCCATTCCTGCGTGCTGATCGCAGTGGAAGTTGAACGTGCCGACGTCGTTGAAGGTCCGGGCATTGGTGCCTGAGGTGTGAAGCGCAATGTCAGCGACGCCAGGTGGACGCGTGGCATCGAAGGCGACATTGTGACCAACCCCCGAATCGTTGATGAACGACACCGCGGTGCCCTTGACTACCGTGAGGGTCAGCGGCGTGAACGAGGCAGCGAGCAAACAGACCGCTCCCGATGGACAGCTGCCGCCTCCTCCTCCACCACCACCGCCCCCGCCACCTCCACCACCACCTGCCGGGCCGGTGCTCCCTCCGCCACCCGAGCAACCTGCTGCAACGATCAGCGCAACGACGCCTGACCAACGGACGAGATTCATGACGCCCCCCGTGAGTAGAATTTTCACTGACGCTGCAAGCTGAACGGCGGGCGGAGCACCCGCTACCTGTGCGCGGTGAACGCATCCTTTGGAGCGGCGAACTGCTGCGGCCCCCAATGGTGCTAGAGCGTGAACTCCACGGGAGTGCCCGGCTGCGTCGAGCGTGCGAGACGCGTTGCGTCCCAGTTTGTCAGCCGCACGCATCCGTGCGAGCTGGCATAGCCGATGGTCTCGGGGTTGGGCGTGCCATGTATGCCCACGTGCTCCTTCGACAGCGCGATCCACACCTTCCCGACGGGTGAGTTGGGTCCGGGCGGCAGCTTCGCCTTCGGCTTCTGGTCTGGAACATCCGAGAAAAGCATCGGGTCGTAGCGGAATACCGGATCCCATGCAATTCCGGTCACGCGAAAGTGACCGTCCGGCGACGGGTCGTACCTGGAGCCGAGCGTCGACGGGAAGTGATAGAGGAGTGTCCCGTCCGCTGCGAGAGCGTGTACGTAATTGCCTTTTTTCGAGATCTGAATCCGCGCGATTTTTTTCGTGGGAGTGGTCGTCACCTCGACGGCCGGCACCCAGATGCTGTCACCGGGCTCGAGTCCGGCGAAGCCAACGCCCGGATTCAGCTTTCGCATGACCTCGATGGTGGAGTGGTAACGCTCCGCGAGCATCTCGGAAACCGATTGATAGCAGAGACAGCGAAGGTCCTCCTGCTCGTAGACATTCTTCGAGATCGTGACAAATGGTCCCTTGAGCATTTCAGCGTCGACGACGACTCGCACCACGACCGGTGCAGGACCGGCGAGCAAGAGCAACCGGTTGTAAGTAGCCGAGTCGAGGGTCGTCGTGGTGGGAAGATTCTGCGATTTCTGGAGCCAGTAGAGAGCGAGCGCGGTGTTCTTGCTCGCCTTGCCGTCGATGACCCCGACCGAGAAGCGGGCGCGATCGAGCAGGATCTGCGTCCGCACGACCACAGGACCCATCTCCGATTTCATGAGCATCGACGTAGGAGCGGCATTGACCGCGCCGACGCTGATGTCGTCTATGCCTAGCTCTCTCGGGGTTTCCATCGGCTCGATCTCCGGGTCGGGGATCGAGACCCTCGGAGCACAGGCCGAGAGCGAGAAGACTGCCAGCGGCAGGAAGATTTTCCTGAGGAAGCGCATACGCATTAACGCTAAACTCATGACGCGCCGATGTTGGGATTCCCACGCATATCCACTCTCCAGTCATCCCCTCGCGCCACCACTACCCCCACGAATTCAGGGCCGAGGTGCAGCTCCTCGACCATGAACTCGCTTCGAATTTGTGAGCGCTCGATCTCTCCTCCCTTCCAGCGGGCGAGTCCCCGCCACACGCTGTCTCCGCGCGCCTTCGCAGTCCCTTCCCTCCGCACCCACACGTAAAGAAACGCGCGGTCGAGCTCCTCGGGAGGCAGCTCCGCCAGCATCCGGTACTCGTCGTCGGAAAAACATCTCTTCGCGACCTTTAGAGCCCGCCGTATCGGCCGCACGTTCTCGACATCCACTCCTACGTCCCGGTTCGCCGTCACCGCGATGATCACCAGGTTGCCGGAGTGCGTCGTGTTGAACGTGAGGCCGATGTCGTTGGGATGAGACAGCGTAGGCTTTCCCATCGCCACTACCCCGAAGCTTATGTCCCGCGGCGATCCTCCAACGTATCTCGCGAGCAGCCCGCGCTGCATCGCCCGGGAGACGACGTACTGTCGCACCGCCCGCTCCTCGAGCAGAGCACCGACCCGCTTCTGCTCGCTGGGTGACAGCCGCTCGAGCATCGCGGCCATTCCATCTTCGCCGATGTCGAGTGGAGCGGTCCACACGTGCACGGCATCCGGTGCGAGATCAATCGAGGGCGACAATGACAACCTCCGCTTCGCCGTTCGCAATCGTGAGCCGGCCGACACTTGGGCCAAGATTGAAGCGGGGAGGACCCGCCGCGCCTGGATTGATGACCAGGCGCCCATCCGCACGCGTAACGAGCGGCTTGTGAGTGTGCCCGTACACGATCACCGCCTGAGGATAGGCGACCAGAAGCTTTGCCGGAGTGGGGCTGCCAAGCTCATGGCCGTGGCTCACGTGGATGCCGACCCCATCGACAGGCACGATGAGCTCCTTCTCGAGATTCGGGTCGGCGGTATCGTCAGTATTGCCGTAGACGGCTCGAACCGGCGCGATGAGGCGAAGCTCGTCGAGGATTTCGCCACCGCCGACGTCCCCGGCGTGAAGGATGAGGGTGACCCCCTCGAGCGCCCGGTGCACTGAGGGCCGAAGAAGACCGTGGGTGTCGGAGATGAGCCCGATGATGGTCGGTGCGGAACGCTGCGTCATGCTTCCTATATTACCTGAGGTATGTCCTGGTCACGACTGTCTCTGACTCTCGCCATGCGATCGCTGATGCGACCGCGACTGGCTCTCGATCTGATTCGCGTCGCATGGCGGTTCCGGTCGCGTGACTGGCATATGCGTTTTCCGTTCCTTCCCATTCCGGACTCGACCTACGTGAAGTGGCGCATGTACACCGCATATGGCGATTACGACGCCGTTCCGCCGGCGAAGGACGTCGAGCGGTACGCTCGCTGGGCTGCTGAGGAATCGTGATCGCTTCGACCGACTCGCGAACCGATCTGGCCGGGCTGATCAAGGCCCAGGCGTACGGTCTTGGCTTCGACCTCGTCGGCATCACCACCTTGGGCCCCGCGGAAACCGCAGGGGCATTCGACACGTGGCTAGACAATGGGTATGCCGGCGACATGGACTACCTCCCGCGCGGAAGAGAGAAGCGGCGTGACACGCGGCGTCCGTTTCCAGCTGCCGCGAGCGCGATCGTCGTCGGATTGAACTACGGCGGCACCGCGCCTTCCGGACCAATCGCCCGATACGCGCGAGGCGACGACTACCACGACGTGATGTGGCGCATGCTCGACTCGCTGCACCAGTCGATCGATTCATACATCGGACATCCGACCGCGGGGAAATCCTACGTGGACACGGGTCCGCTCCTCGAACGTGACCTTGCCCGACGCGCCGGCCTTGGCTGGTTCGGCAAGAACACCAATCTCATCAATCCTGATCTCGGATCGTTCTTCTTCATCGGCGCGTTGCTCGTGGACCTCGATCTCGAGCCCGATGCTCCGTTCGAGCTCGATCGCTGCGGTACATGCAGGCGATGCCTGGATGCATGCCCCACCGATGCGTTCGTCGAGCCGCGAGTTCTCGATGCAACTCGATGCATCTCCTATCTCACGATCGAAGCGAGAGGGCCTGTGCCGCTCGAGCTGCGCGAGAAGCTCGGGGATCGTGTCTACGGATGCGACATCTGCCAGGACGTGTGTCCCTGGAATGTCTCGTTCTCGAAGGATTTGTCCGTCGGCGCTCTCGCTCCGCGCGAGCAGCTGGCGCATGGGGATGCGAGGGTGCTGGCGCGGGAAATCCTCGCGATGGGCGACGAGTCGTTCCGTGCGACGTTCAGGGGATCATCGGTGAAGCGCGCCAAGCGGCGCGGTCTCGCGCGCAACGCGGCTGTGGTGCTCGGCAACGTGGGAACCGTGGACGACGCGGACGTCCTGACGAAAGCGCTCGACGATCCTGAGCCGCTTGTCAGGGAGCATGCGGAGTGGGCGTTGTCCCGGATCGGGGCGGCGCGCTCTCCTTAAGGGTCGGCGGCGGCCGCGTTCCAGAGATGGAGCGTCGCGTAGCTGCGCCAGGGTCTCCAGGTCTCAGAGAGTTTTTCCGCACTGGAAGCAGTTACGCCGCCAAGACTTTTCCTCAGCGCAATGTCCTCCTTCGGAAATGCATCGGGCCACCGCAGCGCGCGCATCGCGATGTAATGTGCTGTCCACGCTCCGATTCCCGGCAGCTCCACGAGCTGCGCGATGGTTTTCTCGGGATCGACGCCGGCTTCGAGACTCAACCGGCCTGACGCTACCTCCCGCCCGAGCGTGATGATGCTTTGCGCGCGTGTCCGTAAGAGCCCGAGTGAGGTGAGCTCCTCCACGGATGCGCCTGCGACTCGCTGCGGAGTGGGCGAAAGATGATCGAGGCCCGCATGTGGGGTGTTCATCGGCTCTCCGAATGCGTGGACGAAACGACCCGCGAGCGTAGTCGCACCCTTGACCGTGATCTGCTGGCCGAGGATTGCTCGGACAGCGAGCTCGAACCCGTCGAAGGCGCCAGGTACTCGAATGCCCGGATTGCGAACGACGGAATCAGACAGCAGAGGATCCTGTCCGAGGTGGGCGGCGATGACATCGGGGCGTGCGGTGAGGTCGAAGAGGTTGCGCAGCCGCCCGAGCAATGCGGGCAGCACCGGGGTCAGCGAATGCGTGAGCTCGACCATGAGCGCCCGCCGCTCCGGCCTGTGACGCACGAAGACCCATCCGCGATGAGGCCCAAGCTGGACCGTTCGCAGATAGGCATCATCCGATATCACCTCGACGCCCTTCAGCGCGCGCGAGCTGAGGAATCGCAGCATTCCTGTCCAGTCGAATGGCGGCCGGTATGTCAGCTGGAGGATGAACGAGTCGGACGGAGCAGTCACGCCCTCCGAGCTTTTCGCAGCTTTTCGAAAGCGGGTTGGAGGCATGCTGTAACGTCCGCTGAACGCGTCATTGAAGCGGCGAAGACTCGAGAAGCCGCTGGCGAAGGCGACGTCGGTGATCGACAGAGTCGTCTCGGTGAGCAGCTGCTTTGCGAGCAGGAGGCGTCGCGTGAGCACGAGCTCGATCGGCGAAACGCCAAGCTCCTTCTGAACGATGCGGCGGATCTGTCGTGAGCTCCATCCGAACTGCGCGGCGACTCGCTCGAGCCCCGCGCCATCGCCGACCATTCCCTCGTCGATGCGACGGGCAATCAGTGTGGCGATGCGGCGAGCGTCGTCCACCGGAGCGTTGCCCGGCGCCAGCTCGGGCCTGCAGCGCAGACACGGTCGAAACCTCGCCTTCTCGGCCGCCTCTGCGCTGTCGAAGAAGCGGCAGTTCGCTGACTTCGGAGTCTTTGCGGTGCAGACGGGACGGCAGTAGATACCTGTCGAGGTCACACCCACGTAGAAGACGCCGTCGAATCGCGGATCGCGCGACGCGAGCGCGCTGTAGAGCGAGGCGGTGTTGTCTGTCATGCCCTGAAGGTAACTCGTGACAGCCGCGGTTCTAGCCATTTTCGGACAGGAAATTCCAGGATGTGTTGCTGTCCGAAAATGGCCAGACAGGGCGGGACGAGAGGAATAGCTTCGGAGATCGAAACGAAGCTGTACAGTGACAACGAAAAGGAGCGACTGACAATGGAAACAATGCATTTCGCGATCGGAACCTCCTCACTTGGCCTGGTGCTGGTCGCGACAACAGAGAAAGGAATTCGGGCAGTTCAGATCGGAGATAACGCCGAGTCGCTGCGCCGCGAGCTCGCGAAGCGTTTCCCGCTGGCGACGCTCAGAGTGGCCGATGCATCGACGACAGCTCTCGCTGAAAAGGTGATCGGTTTCATCGAGTCACCGACGAGGAAAATCGATCTGCCGCTCGACATTCGCGGCACCGCGTTTCAGCGGATGGTGTGGCAGGCGCTGCGCGGAATTCCCGCGGGATCCACCGCGAGCTATACGGATGTTGCCAGGCGCATCGGGAAACCGACATCAGCAAGAGCAGTCGCTCATGCGTGCGCAACGAATGCAGTTGCGATTCTCATACCGTGCCATCGAGTGCTCAGAAGCGACGGCAGTCTATCCGGCTACTGCTGGGGTGTCGAGCGAAAGCGTGCCCTGCTCGAGAGGGAAAGAACGCAACTCAGGCGATCGCAGCTCCCGACTTCGCCGCACGATCCAGCAGAAGCTGGCGCTCACGCGAGTTTCGCGTGAGCGAGACGGCGCGCTCGAACTCCACCCGCGCCTCTTCATGGCGCCCGAGCTTCTCGAGCAGGTCGCCCCGGACGCCTGGCAGGAGGTGATAATTCGCAAGTGAAGGCTCCGAGCGCAGAGCATCGACGATCTCGAGTCCCGCGGCCGGACCGAACGCCATCGCGACGGCGACGCCGCGATTCAGCTCCACTACTGGTGACGGTACGAGCTGCGCGAGATTGTCGTACAGCGCAGCGATGCGGGTCCAGTCGGTATCGGTGGCGGCAAGCGCCCTGGCGTGACACGCGGCAATTGCTGCCTGCAACGTGTACGGACCGGGTTCGTCGCTCAGCTGCTGCGCGCGATCGAGCGCTGCGAGACCTCGGCGAATGAGAAGCTGGTCCCAGCGCGACCGATCCTGATCCAGCAGCAGGACCGGTTGCCCCGAAGGACCGATGCGCGCGCGGAGACGCGACGCCTGAATCTCCATCAGCGCGACAAGGCCGTGAACTTCCGGTTCGTCGGGCGCGAGTCCGGCAAGAATTCGTCCGAGGCGCAGCGCGTCATCGCAGAGCGCAGGTCGAACCCAGTCGTCGCCGGCAGTGGCCGAGTAGCCCTCGTTGAAGGTGAGGTAGATGACTTCGAGCACTGACGACACGCGCGCGGTGAGCTCGTCACCACGCGGAACCTCGAAGGGGACATGTGCATCGGAGAGAGCGCGCTTCGCTCTCACAATCCGTTGCGCCACGGTCGGCTCGGCGATAAGGAATGCGCGCGCTATCTCCTCGGTGGTCAGTCCGCCGAGCAGGCGCAGCGTCAGCGCAACGCGCGCTTCGGTCGAGAGAACCGGGTGGCAGGCAATGAAGACGAGCCGTAGCAGGTCGTCCCCCACATTATCGTCGATCGCCGCGTCGAGGTCCGGCACCGCCAACTCCTGCTGGGCCTCGAGCTCATGACCGATCTGTTCGTGCTTGCGCTCGAGCAGCTTGTTTCGGCGGAGCAGATCGATCGCTCGATGCTTTGCGGTCGCCATGAGCCAGGCGCCGGGATTGTCCGGGACTCCCGACTCCGGCCACTTCTCGAGAGCGGCGACGAGCGCATCCTGCGCCAGATCTTCAGCCGCCCCGACGTCGCCCACAATGCGCGTGAGACCGGCGATGAGCTTCGCCGATTCTATCCTCCAGACTGCGTCAATCGCGCGATGAGCATCGGTTGCCGTCACGGCAACCAATCACACCATCTTCAGTTGCCCCTGCAAGTGTGCAATGCGTCTATCTAGTGGACTGTAACTCAAATTGCGTTGGCACGAATTCGTTTGCTTGGATCTGAG
>JBDTRZ010000020.1:0-40901 GCA_039931395.1 Gemmatimonadales bacterium | reverse complement strand
AGACCCCGGCCGCGGTACTGGCAGCCTCTGTTGCATCGACCGATTGAGTTCAAGACAACAAATAGAAAGACGATGTAGCGGATCACACAGATCTCGCTGATGAACCTTGAAGTTTGTAGTATCCGTGAGATTAGTGAGATCCGCTATATCGTTCTTTATTTGTTGTTCGCCATACAACGATGTCTTCATTGGCAGTCCTGACCCCGATTTTTGAAACCGATTTCACGGAGATCTCCCGATGGGACTTTCGAGATTCACCTTTGTCCAGCCGGCACTGGCCATAGCTCTCCTCTCGCTGTGCGCCACAACCGCGCTCGAGGCGCAGGCGGCAGCTTCGCGTCCGATCACCGTTCGCCGACGGGCGGACCCTATACCATACGGGTGACACGTGGGTGTTCGGCGACATGGGGCTGATCCAGGAGATCTATCACCCGAACATCATCCTCCTGAATGTCGGGGGCGGACCGTACACCGAGGATCCAAAGGCAGCAGCGATCGCGATAAGGAAGTACTTCAAGCCGTCGGTGATCGTGCCGATGCACTACGCGACGTTTCCCGGCCTCGCGACTGAAGGCGAGGTTCGCGCCGCGTTTCCGGCGGACAGGCGGCTCACCGTGATGAAACCGGGAGAGACGCGCCGGTTCTAGCGGCGCGCCCTTTCATTATATATGCGCGATGACGATGACCCGTCGCTGGACGAGGATTTTCCACTCGGAGACGGGACTGCGGAGACAGCGGCAACTGTGATCTGCCCGTACTGTGGAGAGACGGTAGAGATTACGGTCGATCCCGGCGGAGGCCCGGCGCAGGAATACGTCGAAGATTGCGAGGTATGCTGCCAGCCGTGGCTGGTGCGCGTTCGATACGCGGGCGGCGTTCCGCAGGTCACAGTTGATTCTCTCGACAGTTGACTGGCAAACGTTCACCGGAGGCAACATGCGCAGCAAGATTTCCCTGACGTACCTGTTCATCGCCGCAGTCGCGTGCACCACCAGCAAATCGACGCCGGGCGACTCGGCAAGCATGGCGTCTGACGACTCGATGTCGGCCGCTGCGCGGTCCGACGACAACGCAGGCCGTCAGACAATCGAAAAGCTCCGCTCTTCCTGGAAGGAAGGGTCAGACCGAAAGGACTCAACGGCAGTGGCCGCGCTTTACACTGACGATGCTGTCTTCGTAGGGACCGATGCTCCCGCGGCCAATGGCAGGGGGGCGATCGAGAAGACACTGGGCCGCGGGATCGCGACCAGTACGCTCCAGAGCATAGACTCGAAGGACCTCGTGGTGAGCGGCAACGAGGCGTACGACTTTGGCACGTTCACGCAGCAGGTCACGCGAAACGGAAAGCCGGTGACGGTTACCGGCTATTACCTGGTGACGCTGCGAAAACAGCCGGATGGGTCGTGGAAGATTTTCAGGCACGTGAGCACGACACCGCCGGCAACGCCGTAGCGGCCGCTATGCGTCAGAATCGAAACAGGTAGCTCAGCTTTCCAAAGAATCCGTCGCGAGTGCGGCGAAGGCCACTGAAACGAAACTCCTCGGGCTCTTCCATCGTCGACCCGTAGCCAAGGTAGACAAGAGTCCCGGGGATCGGGCGGTAGCTGAAGAGCCAGTCCATCGAGAACTCGTTGATGGTGCTGCCCTCGTCCAGCACGTTGCCGATCAGGATCGGATTTCCGTTCCGATCCCGGAGGTTGGCACGGGAACGTGCGGCGTACTGGCCAACCAGCCTCAGAAAGAGTGCGCGCGTAACCTGGTACTCCATTTTCACACGCGGAATCGTCTCGGTGGAAAAGCGGGTGTCATCGAGCGCGCGAGTGAGTGTGAGGCGAGAGAACTGGATGGAGCTCCGGAGGGCGGTGGTCGGTCTCAGGTCCAGCGCCCCGTCGACCCTGGTGCTGCGGCCGGGAGCCGCTTCTCTGAATATCGGGGTCCTGCCGTGAGTGATGCTTGCGGTCGCGCTCATGAAGCGAAGCGTCGGTGTCGTCACGCGGAACGAGCCGCCATACAGGTTGCGCTCCATTCCCGGAACCGTGAACGCAACCGTATCGAATGGATTTATGCTATGTATGCTTGGCTGCAACACAGTCAGGTTGCGGTAGTTCGCCGGATCGAACGCAAACGCGCTCCGGCTCAGCGCTCCGCTCAACAGCCATCCGCCGCGAAGTGTCGCACTCGGGGTTATCGACTCATTCGTCTCGATCAGTGGGCGCCCCGATGCGTAGTCCCACGTGCGCTGAATGCCAAAGAACGAACCGTAAGTTTGAACCAGCGCGTCCTTTACGCCGTAGAAGCTGAACCGGTTGAAGGCTCTCGCCTCGACGAGACCAGTGCGATTGACGAACCCTGCGGCCGCTCCGAACGCGGGCTCGACTCCGCGCAGCGTGTAGTGAAATCCCCACGCGCGGCCGGTGCGATCCCAGTCGGCCTGCAACAGCGTGCCCTGTCGATCGGTGCCGAGACTGTCGGTCCATGACTGCGCGGCCTGAAGCTGCACGAAGTAGAGCTTCGAGTGGTAGAAGCGGAAATCGGCGCCGGCGAGGCGCGAGTAGTCGTCGCCATCCTCGCGCGTGGTGAGCACGGATCCCAGTGTGTAGTTGCGGCCGAAGTCGCGGCGCAGCCGCGCGATCCCAAAGAGTGGATGTCCGTCGGCCCACGATTGATTCCGATCGTCCTGCACCACCATCGCGGCGACGTTGGCACCGGCAAGCTTGCCCGCAAGCTTGAGACCGCCGGTGGGCTCGACGATGCGGCGCGTGTAGATGAGCTGATTCGGCGTATCGAACAGCTCGAGCCCGTCGAGAAAGAACGGACGCTTCTCGGGATAGAAAAGCGCGAACCGCTCGTTGAGGAGAACCTGTCCGATGTCCGCCTCGACCTGCGAGAAATCGGGATTGATCGTGGCGTTCATGGTGAGATTCTGCCGCACTCCCCACCTGGCATCGGCGCCGAATTCGGTCTGTGACTTGTACACGCGACCCGAGCTGACACGCGGGGTGCCGTTCACACGCGCGGTCATCGTCGGAGTCGCCTCCAGAACGAGACCGCGCTTCATGTCGTGCAGTCCCTCGAGAGTTCCCGACTGCGCGAGGAAATTGGCGTTAGCGCGAATCGCCGGCGCCCAGGTGTCCTGATATCCGGAGTGTTGAATGCGGCGCAGGATGTGGATTCCCCACGTCTGCGTCTTCGCATCCTGGTAACGGAGGCTCTTGAACGGGATTCGCACCTCCACCTCGTATCCGCCGGGAACGAGGCGTCCCTTTGACTCGAAGACGTAATCGGGGTTCAGGTCCACGGTTCCTTCGAGCGGATTGATGTTGCGGAATCCGCCACCGGTTGCCGACGCACCACCTGCACCACCCGCAAACTGCGCGCTGCGTGTCCCATCCTGCTGTACGCCGAGCGCGTTGACGCCGAAGAGGAACGAGAGCTGCCGGCCGTTGTCGGTGTCGAGGAGGAGCTGGACGTGGTCCTCGCTCGCGATGTCGTCGCGGTTGGCCTTAGTCGCGCGAACGACGTTGCCGTGGAGCTCGCGTGCCTTTATGCCGAACCAGATGGCATCCGGAGAATACCAGACGAGGACTTCGGTTGGCTCCTCCGCAGGCCGGCCATCCACGGGCTGGTACTGCGAGAAGCCGGTGAGTCGCGCGGCTCGCGACCAGACTTTTTCGTCGATTACACCGTCCACCGTTGCGGTCGTGTCGATGCGGGGGACCTCGACACGGACCCGGTCTGCGCGGCCGTCGTAGACCGAATCGGAAAGCAACGCCATCGCCAGGGCCGGGAGGAGCATGGTGAATGAATCTATAGTTTCGTTTGGAGGGAAGCTTTGACGTTCCTTGTCAGAGCCACCGCCGCACCTTTCGCCGGTACTCCTCATACTCCTGAGGAAACGCGCTGACCAGGTACCGCTCTTCGCGCTGTATGACGAGCCGGTACAACGCGAGGATCACAAGAGGAAGAAGGATCAACATCCACACCGAATTGAGGATGAGCACGCCACCCAGGTAGGCGATGGTCATTCCGGTGTACATCGGGTTTCGCGTGAAGGCATACGGCCCGTAATCAACGATGCGCGTCGCCGGACGATTTGGGATGATCCCGGTTTTCGCCCGCGCGAAGATGAAGAGTCCCCAGAAGATCAACAGGATCCCGGCGGCCAGGAGAGCTACACCCATCGCTTCCAATGGAGCGGCCGACGCGGACCCACTGAGGAGGCGGATTCTCCTGACGCGGGTCTCGAGCAGCCATGCCAATACGACGCCCAGAACGAACAGTATGGGCGGGGGAAAGTGGACTCCGGGGCTCGACGGTTGCGATTCAGTGGCCATCTTATTCTCCGCTATCGCTAATACTATCCCCTTCCGCCCGCACTACCGCCTGCTTCCCTATCTTTGCCGGGGATGAAAGTCGTCATCATCGGTGGAGGACCAGCCGGGCTCTACACGGCATTGCTCCTCAAGCAGGCGGATCCGTCGCACGAGATCACCGTGCTGGAGCGCAATCGCGCCGACGACACGTTCGGCTGGGGCGTCGTGTTCTCCGACCAGACGCTGGAGAACTTCCGCGCGGCCGACGAGCCGACGTTCCGCGCGATCACCGACAACTTCGCTCACTGGGACGACATCGACGTCTTCATCCACGGCCGGCGGATCACATCAGGCGGCCACGGATTCAGCGGGATAGCGAGAAAGAAGCTTCTCCAGATCCTTCAGGAGCGCGCCGCCGGACTGGGCGTCGACCTTCGCTTCTGCACGGACCTTCGGGACGATGCCGACCTCTCGTCCATGGGGCTCGGAGACGCGGATCTCGTCATCGCGGCTGACGGAATCAACAGCACGATCCGAAGCAAGTACGCCGGGCATTTCAGGCCGGACCTCGACCCGCGGAGCGCGCGGTTCGTGTGGCTCGGGACGACATTCCCGTTCGACGCATTCACCTTCTACTTCGTCGAGAACGAGCACGGCGTGTTTCAGGCGCACTGCTACAGATTCGACGACCGCACTTCGACTTTCATCGTGGAGTGCGACGAGACCTCGTGGCGTGCGGCGGGATTCGATACGCTGGACGCGGCGCAGACTGTCACCGCGTGCGAGGAGATGTTCGGGCAATGGCTCGACGGACACCGGCTGATGTCGAACGCGCTTCATCGCGCCGGCTCACCATGGACGAGCTTCGTGCGGGTGCGGAACGAGCGGTGGCATCACGGCAACATCGTTCTTATCGGCGATGCGGCACACACGGCTCACTTCTCGATCGGGTCCGGGACCAAGCTCGCAATGGAAGACGCGATCGGGCTCGTCAGTGCGCTGGTCACCCATCGCGATATTCCTTCCGTGCTCGACGCGTACCAGGAGCACCGCTCGACCGAAGCGCTTCGCCTCCAGAACGCAGCTCGCAACTCGATGGAATGGTTCGAGAACGTGAAGCGGTACATCCATCTCGAGCCGGAGCAGTTCGCGTACAGCCTGCTGACGCGGAGCCAGCGCGTGAGCCACGAGAATCTCAGACTGCGGGACGCGACGTACGTGCAGGGAATGGAGCGCTGGTTCGCCAGTCTGGCGTCACTTCAGGGTGATGGCGTGGAGCCGGAGCCACCGCGATCGCCGATGATGCGTGCGGGTGAAAACGCCGGCGAGTCGGCGCCTCCTCCGATGTTCACGCCGTTCCGGCTGCGCGACATGACGCTGCACAATCGCGTCATCGTCTCGCCGATGGACATGTACAGCGCCGTCGACGGAACGCCGAACGACTTCCATCTCGTCCACCTTGGTGCGCGCGCGCTCGGTGGCGCAGCTCTTCTCATGACTGAGATGGTCTGCGTCTCACCCGAAGCGAGGATCACGCTCGGCTGTACAGGCATGTACAACGACGAGCATCTCGAGGCATGGCGGCGCATCGTGAAGTTCGTGCACGAGTGGAGCGATGCGAAAATCTGCCTTCAGCTGGGACATTCGGGACGAAAGGGATCTGTGCTGCTGCCATGGGAAGGGACCGACATTCCGCTTGCCGAGGCGAGCTGGGAACGTCTCGGTCCCTCGGCCCTAGGGTACGGTCCGACGCTTCCTCCACCGCGCGAGATGAGCCGCGCCGACATGGAGGGGATCAAGGAGGACTTCCTGCGTGCGACAAGGATGGCGGAGGATGCAGGATTCGACATGATCGAAGTGCACTGCGCGCATGGATACCTGCTGTCGAGCTTTCTCACTCCGGTGAGCAACCAGCGCGCGGACGAGTATGGCGGGTCACTCGAGAACCGCATCCGCTATCCGCTCGAGATATTCACGGAGATGCGCGCGATCTGGCCGTCCGGAAAGCCGATGTCGGTTCGAGTCTCCGCTACGGACTGGGTGGAGGATGGACTCACTCCCGACGAATCGGTGGTAATCGGCAAGGCTTTCGTCGCCGCCGGTGCCGACGTGATACACGTGTCCACGGGCCAGACGGTGAGCGACGCCAAGCCGGTGTTTGGACGTCTGTTTCAGACGCCCTACTCCGATCGCATCCGGAATGAGGGGCGCGTGCCGACGATTGCCGTCGGCAACATCACCGATGCGGACCAGGTGAACTCGATAATTGCAGCGGGAAGAGCTGATCTGGTGGCGATCGGCCGACCGCATCTAAGCGATCCGCAGTGGACGCTCCATGCCGCGGCTCAGCAGGGCTACGCGGGAGCGAGGTGGCCGGTGCAGTACTACCAGGGAAAGGTTCAATTAGAGAGAGAAATAGCTCGAGGCAAAACCTGAGAGAGCGGGAGTGATTCTTTGATGCAGGACAAGGAACGTTTTCTGGAGGGAAAGCACGCCATCGTGACCGGCGGCAGCAGAGGGATCGGCGCTGCAGTCGCAGCCGAGCTCGTGGAGCGCGGCGCCAAGGTGACGATCATGGGGCGATCGATGGAGACGCTCGAGCGAAAGGCGCAGGAGCTACGCGGCGAGGCAGGCGTGACGGTTGCTGCCGAGGAGTGCGACGTGTCGGATGCGGCGTCGGTGAGCGCGGCATTCGCGCGCGCGGTAGGCAATCTCGGCCCTGCATACATTCTCGTGAACAACGCGGGTACGGCGAAGTCCAGAACGTTCACGCAGCTTTCGCGTGAGATATGGGACGAGATCATCTCGACCAATCTCACCGGAACGTATCTCTGCACATCGGAGGTTCTTCCTTCGATGCTCGAGGCGAAAGAGGGCCGCATCGTGAACGTCGCATCGACAGCCGGGCTCCGCGGCTACAGGACCATGTCGGCCTATTGCGCATCGAAGCACGGAGTGATCGGGCTGACGCGCTCGCTCGCCCTCGAGACGGCGAAGCACGGTGTCACAGTCAATGCGGTCTGCCCGAGCTACACCGATACCTACCTCACGAGTCTCGCTGTCAAGAACATCGAAGCGAACCTCGGCAAGACTGCGGACGAAGCCATGGGAATGCTCACCGGCGTGATTCCGCGCGGCTCGCTTATCACGCCTGAGGAAGTTGCAGGTGCGGTGAGCTGGCTCTGTTCCCCCATCGCTTCCGCCGTCACCGGAATAGCGCTGCCGATCGCTGGAGGAGAGGTATCGTGACAAGAGCGGAGATCAACCCGCGCCACTTCAAGTGGGAGCTGGCAAACCGCGTCGGCACGATCACGCTCAATCGGCCCGAGCGAAAGAATCCGCTGACGCTTGAATCGTATCGTGAGCTCACGGAAACGTTCCTCGCGCTCCAGAAGATCGACGCGGTGCGCGGTGTCGTAATAACGGGTGCCGAAGGGAATTTCTGCAGCGGTGGTGACGTCCACGACATCATCGGCCCGCTGGTGGAGATGAAGCGCGCCGGGGACACGGAGGGTCTGCTCAGGTTCACGCAGATGACAGGCGATCTGGTGAAAGCGATGCGGGCATGTCCGCAACCGATCGTCGCCGCCGTTGACGGAGTTTGCGTAGGCGCCGGAGCGATACTCGCCATGGCGAGCGACCTGCGGCTCGGCACCGCGCGGAGCAATGTCGCGTTTCTGTTCGTGCGGGTGGGACTGTCCGGCGCGGACATGGGAGCTTGCGGCATTCTTCCGCGAATCATCGGGTTCGGCCGGGCCAGCGAGCTTCTCTTTCTCGGACGTACGATGGAAGGCGAAGAGGCGGAGAGGTGGGGATTCTACAACCGGCTGTGCTCGCCCGAATCACTGCTTGACGATGCGCGAGAGCTGGCTTCGACGCTCGCACATGGGCCAAGTGCGGCGCATGCGATGACGAAGCGGTGCCTCAACGCCGAATGGTCGATGGAGATCGACGATGCGCTGGATTTCGAGGCGCGCATGCAGGCCGAGTGCATGATGACGAGCGACTTCGAGAGGGCATATGTCGCGTTCCTCGAGAAGAAGATTCCAGCCTTCGAGGGGAACTGACGTTGGATCAGTCGACGTTGTCGTGGCCGTTCTTCGCGGATGAGCATCGGTCTCTCGCCGTGCTGCTTCGCGGCTGGGCGACGGTTGAATTGGCTGGTGAGACCGGTGAGACCGGTGAGAAAGATGTGGATGATTCGTGTCGTCGCCTCGTGCGGGTGCTTGGAGATGCGGGATGGTTAGCGTATGCAGTCCCTGCTGCTCACGGGGGAGTTTACGAAAAGCTTGACGTCAGGTCGCTCTGCATTCTGCGCGAGACGCTCGCTTCGCACTCGGGACTCGCCGACTTCGCGTTCGCGATGCAGGGACTTGGTGCGGGGCCGATCTCCCTCTTTGGCTCGACGGCGCTCAGGAAACGCTACCTGCCTGATGTCGCCAAGGGGAAATCGATTCCTGCTTTCGCGATCTCGGAAAGCGATGCGGGCTCCGACGTTTCGGCTATGAAGACGACTGCACGTCTCGACGGGGACAGCTACATCGTCGACGGCGAGAAGACGTGGATATCCAACGGTGGGATCGCGGATTTCTACGTGACCTTTTGCAAGGTCACAGAGAGCGCAGAGCAGGCAGAGAACGCAGAGAGTAAAGCAAAGTTCATTGCCCTTGTCATCGAGCCGACTGATCCCGGGTTCAGCGTGGCCGAGCGGATCGAGACGATCGCACCACATCCGCTCGCCAAAATCAGGTTCGACGGATGCCGCGTGCCGAAAGATCGAGTGGTGGGCGAGCCAGGACGCGGCCTCAGAGTCGCTCTCGGCACGCTCGACGTCTTCCGCACTACCGTTGCAGCGGCGGCGCTCGGCTTTGCGCGCAGAGCGCTTGCCGAAGCGCTGGCACACGCGTCGCAGCGACGAATGTTCGGGGAGATGCTCGCGGACTTTCAGCTCACGCAAGCCGCGATCGCCGACATGGCGACCGAGATCGATGCCAGCGCGCTGCTCGTGTATCGCTCGGCCTGGGCTCGCGACAATGGCGCGGAGCGCGTGACACGTGAGGCCGCGATGGCCAAGATGTACTCAACCGAGGCCGCGCAGAGAGTGATCGACCGCGCGGTCCAGCTCCTCGGCGGACGGGGCGTCGTCTCGGGTCATCCGGTGGAGCGGCTCTACCGGGAGATCAGGTCGCTCAGGATCTACGAGGGAACGACCGAAGTCCAGAAGCTCGTGATCGCAGGGCAGGTGCTCGATGCATACAGAAAATCGGAAGAAGTCGGTGGCTGAAAGTCCGACCGGACACGAGGACACATTCTGCGTGCAGCAACTCCCGCCGAAGGAGATGTGGCCGGTGCTCGACTGGAGCGGCATTCCGGAGCTGGCTTACCCCCAATGGATGAACTCGGCGGCCGAGCTGCTCGACAGCATGATCGAGGGCGGGCGCGGCGACCGGATCGTTTTCCAGTTTCCTGAAGGGAGCTGGACGTACCGTCACCTGTTCGAGCAGGCCAACAGGATCGCGAACGTTCTGGTGGACGATCTCGACCTGGTTCCCGGGAACCGCGTGCTGCTTCGCGGGCCGAACAATCCGATGATGGCAGCCTGCTGGTTCGGAGTTCTCAAGGCAGGCGGCGTGGCGGTTTGCACGATGCCGATGCTTCGGGAGCGCGAGCTCCGCTTCATCGCCGACAAGGCGGCGATAAGGCTCGCGCTCACCGATACGCGATACGGCGAGGAATGCGAGGGAGCGTTTGTCGCTCACGCCGACGGGACCGAGCGAAAGGGCTCTCGCGTCGTTCACTTCAACAGTGACGCGCACTTCAGTCTGGAGCCGATTATGCGGCGCAAGCCCGCCACTTTCATCAATCATCGCACAGCGGCCGACGACATTGCCATCATCGCATTCACATCGGGCACGACCGGAGAAGGGAAAGGCACGATGCATTCGCATCGCGACATCATGGCGATCACCGACTGCTTCCCGCGCTATGTTCTCGAGCCATCGCCGGATGATCTCTTCTGCGGTTCACCCCCTCTTGCATTCACGTACGCGCTGGGCGGACTGATGCTCTTTCCGATGCGCTTCGGCGCGTCGTCGCTGCTGCTGGAACAGGCGACACCACCCCATCTCGTAAAGGCGATCGAAGATTACCGGCCGACGATCTGCTTTACGGCTCCCACGGCGTACCGCGCGATGTGCGGCATGCTGGGCGAGCACGACGTGTCGAGCCTCAGGAAATGCGTGTCGGCGGGGGAGACATTACCCCGCAGCGTGTTCGACTCGTGGCACGAGGCGACCGGCCTCAGGATCATCGACGGCATCGGCGCAACGGAGATGCTGCACATCTTCATCAGTGCCGCCGGCGACGACATCAGACCTGGGGCGACGGGGAAAGTGGTTCCGGGATATCGGGCGCGGGTCGTGGACGCCGATGGGGATGACGTTCCCGCCGGAAAGGTGGGGCGCCTCGCCGTGCGCGGTCCCACCGGCTGCCGCTACCTCGACAACATCGAGCAACAGCGGAAGTACGTTCAGGAGGGCTGGAATCTCACCGGCGATTCGTACAAGCTGGATGCAGACGGATATTTCTGGTACCAGGCGCGCACCGACGACATGATAATCTCCGGCGGCTACAACATCGCAGGACCGGAAGTGGAGAACGTCCTTCTCGAGCACGAGGCAGTGCTCGAGTGTGCGGTCGTGGGTGAGCCGGACGAGGAGAGAGGTCACCTGGTGAAGGCGTTCGTCGTGCTCAAGCCGGGCCGTAAGGGAAACTCGAAGCTCGCAAAGGAGCTTCAGGATTTCGTGAAGGCACGGATCGCTCCCTACAAGTATCCGCGGGCGGTGGAGTTCGCGGATGCGCTCCCGCGCACCTCCACCGGCAAGCTGCAGCGCTACCGCCTCCGCGAGGAATCATCATGAGCATCGCACCGCGAGACGAGCCTGAGTCATCCGAGATCCTCGCGCTCAGAGAGGAAATCGAAGTGCTGGAAGGTCCGGCGATCGTTCAGCCAGAGGGTTGGGCCCGGCCGCGCGGTTTCAGTCACGGTGCGGTCGCGACCGGGAAGTACGTGACACTCGCCGGGCAAGTGGGTTGGAATCCCGCGACGTGTACGTTCGACACGGACGATTTTGCAGGCCAGACGCGCCAGGTGCTGCACAACATCGTCGAGCTGCTCCTCGCGGCGAACGCAAGGCCGCACGACCTCGTACGGCTCACGTGGTACATACTCGACCGCGATGAGTACGTCGCTTCAAGGAAAGAGACAGGGGCGGCCTGGCGTGAGATAATCGGGAGCCATTATCCGCCGATGTCTGTGGTATTCGTGAGCGGGCTGCTCGAGGAGCGCGCGCTGCTCGAGATCGAAGCCACCGCAGTCATTCCCGAGCATCCTTGACTCATCTCCCCGTTCACACAGCCACGAGGTATGTGCAGCCGCTCCGCGAAGGCGGATCGCTTCCGGCTGTCGTGGATACGGAGAAGGGCGGGATGTTCGTGGCGAAGTTCAAGGGCGCCGGCCAGGGAGTGAAGGCGCTCATCGCCGAGCTCATCGTGGGACTCCTGGCGCGTGAAGCGGGGTTGCCGACACCTGAGATCGCACTGGTCGACATAGCGGATTCGTTCGGGCGGTCCGAGCCCGATCCGGAGATACAGGACCTGCTGCGCGCGAGTCACGGAATCAACTTCGGTGCCCGGTATCTGGATGGAGCCTTCAACTTCGACGGCAACGCAGCGCTGGAATTCATAACTCCCGCACTTGCCGCGCGCATCGTCTGGTTCGACGCGTTCGTGTCCAATCCGGATAGAACGCACCGCAATCCCAATCTGATGATCTGCGAGCGAAAGCCTTATCTGATCGATCACGGTGCGGCGCTGTACGCCCAGCACGACTGGCCGTCAGTGGATGAGTCGCGGACACGAGCTCCATTTCCCTTGATCAAGGACCACGTTCTGCTCGCGCATGCCGATGACATCTCCGCTGCGGATGCAGAGCTTTCGGCAAAGCTCGAGGACGACGTGATCTGCGACGTCCTCTCACTCGTTCCCGATGCGCTGCTCGAGGAGCCCGCAATAATGACGGACTTCGCCACGGCCAAGGCGGCCCGTGAGCGGTACGCGGAGTACCTCATCATGCGAATTCGGTCGCCGCGCGCTTTCGTCGACGAAGCAATCGCTGCGCACGAGCGTGCCGAGCGAATGCCGCCCCAGCGTATCTTTTCGCGAAGATGATGAGCCCCCGCGACTGGGTCTCGTACAACTTCGCGGTGCTGCGGGTCGTGCCGCACGTGCACACCGGCGCGTTCATTCCCATGGGAATCGTGCTGCATGCGCGGACGGCCGAATACCTCGGCGTGCGTGTGATAACTGAAATGGATGAGGTTCGCGCCCGGGCGGGCGAAGCGGACGTCGAGCTTGTGGCGCGCTACCTCGAGTCGTGCAAGGCGATCGGCGAAGGGGAGGAGAGCGCAGGCCCGATCGCGCTGGCACCGCCCTCGGAGCGGTTTCACTGGCTGACGGCGCCCAGGTCGGACGTGATCCAGAGCGGTCCCGTTCACGAGGGATTATGTGAGGACCCGGCGAGAGAGCTGGAGAAGATGTTCGAGGAGCTCGTCTCACCGAGCGGAAAGGGGTGACGCTGAAGAACTCGCTCGAGCGGGCTAGAGATTCGCGTGCGGGAGTCCCGTTCCATAGAATTGGGCCACCACTACGGACAGGATGAAACGCAACCGATGCAGCCTAGCACCACCCTACCGGTCGAAAGACTTCGAGAATCGCTGTCCCAGACATATGCCATAGACCGCGAGCTGGGACGCGGCGGGATGGCGACCGTTTTCCTCGCGCAGGATACGAAACACGACAGAACCGTTGCGATCAAAGTCCTCCATCCGGATCTCGCGGCGTCGCTGGGGCCCGACCGGTTCCTTCGGGAGATCAAGCTCGCGGCCCGGCTGAACCATCCTCACATTCTGCCGCTGTTCGATTCGGGCGACGCCGATGGATTTCTCTACTATGTGATGCCGTACGTCGAAGGGGAGTCCCTGCGCGAGCGACTCGACCGTGAGAGTCAGCTTCCGATTGACGAAGCTATCCGTCACGCGCAGTCTATCGCCTCCGCGCTCGACTACGCGCACCGGCAGAACGTAGTCCATCGGGACATCAAGCCCGAGAACGTCATGCTCTACGAAGGGCAGGCGATGGTGATGGACTTCGGGATCGCGAAGGCCGTAAGCGCTGCCGCAGGGTCGGAGACTCTGACGCAGACGGGAATGATGATCGGCACTCCCGCATACGTGAGTCCGGAACAGGCTGCGGGAGAGATCAACCTCGACGGAAAAAGCGATCAGTACAGCCTGGCCTGCATGCTGTACGAGATGATCGCCGGCGAGCGGCCGTTCGCCGGCTCGACGCCGCAGGCGATAATGGCGAAGCGGTTCACGGAGACACCGAAGGCACTGACCTCAACTCGTTCATCGGTTCCACAGTCCGTGGACTGGGCCGTATCCAAGGCGATGTCCACCGACGCATCGGGCCGTTTTGCAACCGCCGCCCTCTTCGCCCAGGCGCTCACCTCCGGAAGTCTATCGACGCCGACAGATACTGATACGCTGCCG
This sequence comes from Gemmatimonadales bacterium, assembly GCA_039931395.1. Taxonomy (GTDB): domain Bacteria; phylum Gemmatimonadota; class Gemmatimonadetes; order Gemmatimonadales; family Gemmatimonadaceae; genus UBA4720. The sequence goes on along the minus strand of JBDTRZ010000020.1, from coordinate 26,977 downwards.
AGGGCAGCCGTTTCGGCGGCGAAGTCAGTAGCGGTGCTGCCGTTCGCAAACATGAGCGCGGACCCGGAGAACGAATATTTCGCCGACGGAATGGCGGAAGAGATCATCAATGCGCTATCGCGCATTCAGGGGCTGCGCGTCGCGTCTCGAACGTCGTCATTCGCATTCAAGGGAAAGAACGAGGACATCGGCGAGATAGGACGGAAGCTCAAGGTCTCGACGGTGCTCGAGGGTGGCGTGAGGAAGATGGGCAACAGGCTTCGTATCACCTGCGAGCTCGTGAACGTCGCCGACGGATATCATCTGTGGTCGGAGCGATATGACCGGGAGATAGAGGACGTTTTCGCCATCCAGGACGATATCTCGCAGGCGATCGTGAAGGCGCTCCGGGTGATTCTGAGCGAAGGTGAGAAAAAGGCGATCGAGAACAAGCCCAGGGCCAACATCCAGGCGTACGACTATTACCTGCGCGGACGGCAGTTCTTTCATCAGCTTCGCAGAAGAAGTCTCGAGTATGCACGGCAGATGTTCAACCGTGCGATAGAGCTCGATCCTCAGTATGCCCTGGCGTATACCGGTGTAGCTGACTCGAGCTCGCTGCTCTACACATACTTCGACGCAAGGGATTTCAACCTTCGCCAGGCTGACAAAGCCAGCAACAGAGCGCTCGAGCTCGAACCACAGCTCGCGGAGGCGCATGTATCGCGTGGGATTGTGTCGTCGTTGACGCATCATTTCTCGGAAGCGGAAGAGGCGTTCGAGAAGGCGATGAAGCTCGAGCCGAAGATGTTCGAGGCGGCGTACTGGTACGGGATGGGACTCCAGGCCGAAGGACGGTTCGAGGACGCGGCGAAAATGTTCGAGAGGGCAACCGTTCTACGGCCCGAAGACTACCAGGCGGCGCATTTTCTGGGTCAGGCGTACAAGTCCCTGGGGCGCAGCGAGGAGGAAAAAGCTCAGCTCCGCCGTGGTCTGAGCCTGATGGAAGGAAGCCTCGAGCTGAACCCCGATGATGCGAGGGCAGCCAACCTTGCCGCAGGAGTGTTCGCCAGCCTCGGCGAGGCGGAGCCGGCGATCAAGTATGCGGAGAGATCCCTGGCGATCGATCCTGAAGATCCGATGCTGCTGTACAACGTCGCCTGCACCTATGCCTCGCTGGGCAGAACCGATCAGGCCATCTCGTGCCTCGAGCGTGCGGTGGACAAGGGCTTCGGCCACCGGGAATGGATTGACAATGATCCTGACCTCAATTCGATCCGGGACAATCCGCGCTATCAGGCGATAGTGGACGCGATCTGATGCCGTCAACAGCTCTGCCCATCCAGCGGCTTCGCGACTCGCTGTCGCAGTCCTACTCGATTGACCGCGAGCTCGGCAAAGGCGGAATGGCGACGGTTTACCTGGCGCAGGACGTAAAGCACGATAGAGTCGTCGCGCTCAAAGTGCTGCACCCCGATCTCGCCGCCTCTCTGGGGCCCGACAGGTTCCTCCGCGAGATCCATCTCGCGGCGCGGCTCAACCATCCGCACATCCTTCCCCTGTTCGACTCGGGAGAGGCGGACAGCTTTTTGTATTACGTGATGCCCTACGTCGAGGGTGAATCGCTTCGCGAGCGTCTCGATCGCGAGCAGCAGCTTTCGATCGACGAGGCAGTGCACCACGGGCGTGCGATTGCATCGGCGCTTGACTACGCTCACCGGCAGGGCATAGTCCACCGTGACATGAAGCCCGAGAACGTGATGCTGTACGAGGGTGAGGCGATGGTGATGGATTTCGGAATTGCGAAAGCAGTGAGCGCTGCCGGAAGCGAAACGCTGACGCAGACCGGAATGATGGTTGGAACGCCTGCATACGTGAGTCCCGAGCAGGCTGCGGGTGAAACGAATCTCGACGGGAAGAGCGATCAATACAGTCTCGCGTGCGTGGTTTACGAGATGATCACGGGAGAGCGGCCGTTCTCCGGCTCGACTCCTCAGGCGATCATGGCGAAGCGTTTCTCTGAAACTCCACGACCTCTTCGATCAATTCGCAGCACCGTTCCCGAGAGCGTAGAGAAGGCCGTGGCAAGGGCGATGTCAACGGATTCGAGCGGACGTTATTCGACAACTGCCCAATTTGGACAGGCGCTGGCATCGGGAAGCATTGTCACGCCGACGAATACTGCGGCTATACCCGTTGCTCCTGCATCCGCTGCAAAATCAGTTGCCGTTCTTCCGTTTGCGAATCAAAGCGCCGATCCCGAGAACGAGTATCTCACTGACGGCATCGCCGACGAGATCATCAGCGCGCTGACGAAGATCCAGTCGCTTCGCGTGGCATCGCGAACTTCGGCATTCGCGTTCAAGGGAAAGAACGAAGACATTAGTGAGATCGGTCACAAGCTCAAAGTCTCGACTGTGCTAGAGGGGAGTGTGAGGCGACACGGAAACAAGCTTCGTGTAACCGCTCAGCTCGTGAACGTCGCTGACGGCTCGAATCTCTGGTCGGAGCGATACGATCGCGAGATCGAAGACATCTTCGAAATTCAGGACGATATCTCACAGTCGATCGTCAAGGCGCTCAAGGTGATTCTCAGCGAGGGTGAGAAGAAACAGATCGAAAAGGCGCGAGTCGTCGATGTAAAAGCGTACGACTACTATCTGCGCGGCAGGCAGTACCTGCATCATTTCCGGCGCAAGAGTCTCGAGTTTTCGCGGCAGATGTTCAATCGCGCAATCGAGATAGAGCCCGAATACGGGCTCGCCTATGCCGGAGTAGCTGATGCATGCTCGCTCCTCTACAAGTATTTCGATGCGCGCGAGGCGAACCTGCGACAAGCAGAGTCGGCGAGCCGCAAAGCGCTCGAGCTGGAGCCGGAGCTTGCTGACGTGCATGTCGCTCGCGCGGTGGCGATGTCCATGGCCAAGCAGTTCGACGAGGCGACCGCTGAGTTCGATCAGGCGCTGAAGCTCGATCCCAAGAATTTCGAGGGTTCGTACTGGTATGGTCGCATGCACCTCACACAGGGTAATCTCGAGGACGCCGTAAAACTTTTCGAGCGTGCAGCCCTGATTCGGCCCGACGATTACCAGATCCCGGGTTTCCTCGCGCAGGCCTTGAGTCCGCTCGGCAGAGCCGATGAGGCGGAAGCTCAAATTCGGCGGCAGACGCGGCTGGTCGATGAGCATCTCGAGCTCAACCCGGACGATCCTCGGGCGTGTATTCTGGGTGCGATCGCGCACGCGACGCTCAAGAACGAGGAAAGGTCCATGTTTTTCGCGGGACGAGCGATCGCGGCGGATCCTGACGACCCAATGCTGCTGTACAATGCCGCGTGCAATTACTCGCAGCTCGGCAGAGTCGACGAGGCCATATCGGCGCTCGAGCAGGCGGTCGATCGGGGGTACGGCGACAGGCCATGGATGGAGCACGACAGCGACCTCGACCCTCTGCGTCCCATGCCGCGATACAAGGCATTACTCGAGAGAATGTGATGCAGCCGAGCGGTCAGCTGGAGCGGATTCGCGATGCTTTCGCCGGTGTCTACACGATCGATCGCGAGCTCGGTCGGGGCGGAATGGCGACGGTTTATCTCGCGCAGGATGCAAAGCACGACCGCCTCGTCGCACTGAAAGTGCTGCATCCGGATCTCGCGGCATCACTCGGTCCCGATCGATTTCTCAGGGAGATAAAACTCGCTGCGCGGCTCAATCACCCGCACATCCTCGCACTTCACGATTCTGGCGCGGCGGACGGGTTCCTGTACTACGTGATGCCGTACATCGAAGGTGAGTCACTTCGAGAGCGGCTCGATCGCCTGCAGCAATTCAACATCGACGAGGCTATTCATCACGGCAAAGCGATAGCATCGGCCCTCGACTACGCGCACCGACAGGGAATCGTGCACCGGGACATCAAGCCCGAGAACGTGATGGTCTACGAGGGCGAGGCGATGGTGATGGATTTTGGAATTGCCAAGGCACTGAGCGCGGCAGGACCGGAAACCCTTACACAAACAGGGATGATGATCGGCACGCCCGCATACGTGAGTCCTGAGCAGGCCGCAGGCGAAACGAACCTCGACGGGAAAAGCGATCAATACAGTCTTGCCTGCGTCATCTATGAAATGCTGTCGGGTGAAAGGCCGTTCAGCGGTGCGACGCCACAGGCTGTAATGGCGAAGCGTTTCACAGAAATGCCGAGGCCGCTGCGTACGATCAGAGCATCCGTTCCAGAGTCCGTCGAGAAGGCTGTCACCAGAGCGATGTCGACTGACGCGTCGGGGCGTTATTCCACTGCGTCGCAGTTTGGCCAGGCGCTGGCTGCCGGCAGCATGATTACGCCAACGGATACCGCATCACTTCCACAAACGGTGGTTTCCGCCGCGAAATCCGTTGCGGTGCTGCCGTTCACCAACATGAGCGCCGATGCGGACAATGAATATTTCACGGATGGCATGGCGGAAGAGATCATCAATGCGCTGAACAAGGTGCAGTCTCTCCGGGTCGCGGCGCGTACCTCGTCGTTCGCCTTCAAGGGGAAAAACGAGGATGTGGGCGAGATCGGTCGAAAGCTGAAAGTCTCGACTGTTCTTGAAGGCAGTGTTCGGAAAATGGGGAACCGCCTTCGCATCACCGCGCAGCTGGTGAACGTTGCCGACGGGTATCACCTGTGGTCCGAGCGGTACGATCGCGAGATGGAGGACGTGTTTGCCATTCAGGATGACATAGCGCAGGCAATCGTAAAGGCTCTCAAGGTCATTCTGACCGAAGGTGAGAAAAAGATCGTGAAGGCGCGCGTCGAGAATGTGCAGGCTTACGACTACTATCTGCGCGGGCGACAGTACTACTTCATTCATCGCAAGAGTCTCGAGTACGCGCGGCAGATGTTCAATCGGGCGGTCGAGACGGATCCGGATTACGCGCGTGCTTATGCAGGCGTTGCTGACACCTGTTCGCTGCTCTATATGTACTTCGATGCGCGCGAATTCAACCTGAAGCAGGCTGACATTGCGAGCGCGAAAGCGCTCGAGCTCGAGCCCGACCTTGCCGAAGCACACGTTGCACGCGGACTGGCGGTGTCGCTGAGCAAGCGATTCAATGAGGCGGAAGCGGAATTCGAGACGGCAATGAAGTTGGATCCCAAACTGTTTGAAGCGGCGTACTGGTACGGAAGAGCGCTCGAGGCCGAAGGGAGGTTCCAGGAAGCCGCGAAGATGTACGAGCGAGCGCAGATACTTCGTCCGGAGGACTATCAGGCAGCGAGTTTTCTGGCGCAGGCATATAAGGCACTGGGGATGAAGGACGAGAGCCATGCTGCAGATCGTCGGGCTATCCGGCTGATGGAAGAGCGGCTGGAGCTCAATCCATCCGATGCCCGGGCAGCGAACCTGCTGGCAGCAACCTATGCGACGTTCGGTGACACCCAGAAGGCCATCGACTACGCCGACAGGTCATTGGCCATCGACCCGGATGATGCGATGCTGCTCTACAACGTCTGCTGCACCTATACGCTGCTTGGGAGGACCGAAGAGGCGATTGCCTGCCTGGAGCGCTCCGTGGACAAAGGATTCGGTCACAAGGAGTGGCTGGACCACGACCCTGATCTCGACGCACTTCGCGACAATCCGAGATTCCAGTCAATCATGCGGGGCATGTGATGCAGACTCAGCTTCCTCTCGAGCGTCTCCGCACCGCTCTTTCGCAGACATACACGATCGACCGCGAGCTTGGCCGTGGCGGAATGGCGACGGTGTATCTCGCGCAGGACGGGAAGCACGAGCGCCTCGTCGCGTTGAAGGTCCTGCACCCGGACCTTGCCGCGAGCCTCGGCCCTGATCGGTTTCTGCGAGAGATCAAGCTGGCCGCCCGGCTCAATCACCCGCACATCCTGCCTCTTCACGACTCTGGAGAAGCGGATGGTTTTCTCTATTACGTGATGCCGTATGTCGAGGGTGAGTCGCTCCGCGAGAGGCTGGATCGCGAGCAGCACCTGAATGTCGATGAAGCCGTTCATCATGGCCGCGCGCTGGCGTCGGCTCTCGACTACGCACACAGACAGGGAATCGTTCATCGCGACATCAAGCCTGAGAACGTGATGTTGTACGAAGGCGAGGCAATGGTGATGGACTTCGGCATCGCGAAGGCGGTGAGCTCGGCCGGTTCCGAAACGCTGACGCAGACAGGGATGATGATCGGCACTCCCGCATATGTGAGCCCGGAGCAGGCTGCGGGTGAGGTGAATCTCGACGGGAAAAGCGATCAATACAGCCTTGCATGCGTCATCTATGAAATGTTGACGGGTGAAAGGCCATTCAGTGGCGCCACTCCTCAGGCGATCATGGCGAAACGCTTCACGGAAATGCCGCGCTCGCTGCGCGCCGTCATGATCTCGGTTCCCGAAAGTGTCGAGAAAGCGGTGACGAAGGCAATGTCCATAGAGGCATCGGGTCGCTACTCGACGGCTGCTCAGTTCGGACAGGCACTGGCATCGGGCAGCCTTGCAACGCCCACCGATACCGCGTCACTTCCTCAAGCGACGGTTTCGGCGGCAAAATCGGTGGCGGTGCTTCCGTTCGTGAATCTCAGCGCTGATCCGGAGAACGAATACTTCACCGACGGAATGGCGGACGAGATCATCAGCGCCCTGACAAAGATTCAGTCCCTGCGCGTGACCTCGCGTACATCGTCCTTCGTGTTCAAGGGAAAGAGCGAGGACATCAGCGAGATCGGACGCAAGCTCAAGGTCTCGACCGTGCTCGAGGGGAGCGTGCGGAAGATGGGGAACAGGCTCCGCGTTACTGCGCAACTCGTGAACGTCGCTGACGGATCCAATCTCTGGTCGGAGCGCTATGACCGCGAGATCGAGGACATATTCGCAATCCAGGACGACATCTCCGGCGCGATAGTGAAGGCGCTGCGCGTGATCCTGACCGAAGGAGAAAAGAAACAGATCGAGAAAGCGCGCACGGAGAATGTTCAGGCATACGACTACTACCTGCGTGGCCGCCAGTACTTTCATCAGCTTCGCCGCAAGAGTCTTGAGTATGCGAGGCAGATGTTCAACAAGGCGATCGAGATAGATCCCGAATACGCCCGCGCATATTCCGGGGTGGCCGATTCCTGCTCGATGCTATACACGTACTTCGACGCGCGCGAATTCAATCTCCGCCAGGCCGACGTCGCTTCCCACAAGGCGCTCGAGCTCGAGCCCGAGCTCGCCGAGGCACACGTTGCGCGCGGATTGGCGGTCTCCCTGAGCAAGCGGTTCGACGAAGCTGAGCGCGAGTTCGAGATCGCCATGAAGCTCGATCCAAAACTGTTCGACGCCGCATACTGGTACGGAAGAGCGCTGCTGTCCGCAGGTCGATTCCAGGAAGCGGTGAAGATGTTCGAGAGAGCGTCGATTCTGCGGCCCGATGATTACCAGGCGGCGAATTTTCTTGCCCAGGCCTACGATTCTCTGGGAATGGAAGTAGAACACATTCCCGTCCTGAAGCGAGCATTGCGGCTGATGGAGGAGCGACTCGAGCTCAATCCCGACGACGCGCGAGCCTGTAACCTCGCTTCCGCCAAATATGCGTGGCTGGGGGACTCCGAGCGCGCCATAAGCTATGCCGAGCGATCGCTCTCCATTGATCCCGAAGACCCGATGCTGCTCTACAACGTGGCGTGCACATACTCGGTTCTAGGAAAAATCGATGAGGCGATGGAATGTCTCGAACGCGCGGTCGACAATGGCTTTGGCCACAGGGAATGGATAGACCACGATTCCGACTTGAACTCACTCAGGGACAATCCGCGGTTCCAGGCGCTTTCGCAGGCGATGTGATGCAGACTCCACTTCCTCTCGAGCGGCTGCGCGGTGCTCTGTCACAGACATACACGATCGATCGCGAGCTGGGCAGCGGTGGAATGGCGACCGTCTATCTCGCGCAGGACGGAAAGCACGAGCGGCTCGTCGCGCTCAAGGTGCTACACCCTGATCTCGCGGCGACACTAGGCCCCGACCGTTTCCTGAGGGAGATCAAGCTCGCCGCCCGGCTCAATCATCCCCACATCCTCCCCCTTCACGATTCCGGAGAGGTGGAGGGGTTTCTCTACTACGTCATGCCGTACGTGGAGGGTGAGTCGCTTCGCGAGCGGCTCGACCGGGACCATCAGCTTCCAATCGACGAGGCGGTGCGTCATGGCCGCGCGATCGCTTCGGCGCTCGACTACGCCCACCGGCAGGGAATCGTGCATCGGGACATCAAGCCCGAGAATGTGATGCTGTACGAGGGCGAAGCCATGGTGATGGATTTCGGGATCGCCAAGGCGGTAAGCTCTGCGGGCGCGGATACTCTGACGCAGACGGGAATGATGATCGGGACACCGGCGTACGTGAGTCCGGAGCAGGCCGCGGGAGAGGTCAATCTCGACGGGCGAAGCGATCAGTACAGCCTGGGGTGCGTGCTCTACGAGATGCTGACCGGCGAACGTGCGTTCACCGGCGCTACGGCACAGGCGGTAATGGCAAAGCGGTTCACCGAGACCGCGAAGCCGCTTCGCTCGCTGCGGACCAGCATCCCGGAGCCCGTCGAGCGCGCAGTGACGAGAGCGATGTCCACGGACATCGCGGCGCGCTACAAGACGGCCGCGCAGTTCGCGCAGGCGCTCGCTTCCGGCAGTCTCACGACTCCGACGGATACGCAGACTCTGCCCCAGCAGGTGGTCTCGTCTGCGAAGTCGGTGGCGGTGCTGCCGTTCGCCAACATGAGCAACGACACCGAAAACGAATACTTCGCCGATGGGATGGCCGAGGAGATCATCAACGCGCTGTCGAAGATACAGTCTCTTCGTGTCGCGTCGCGGACGGTTTCCTTCGCGCTCAAGGGCAAGAACGAGGACCTGGCTGAGGTCGGCAAGAAGCTCCGTGTGTCCACAGTACTCGATGGCAGTGTGCGGAGGATGGGCAATCGGCTCCGCATCACCGCACAGCTCGTGAATGTCGCCGATGGATATCAGCTCTGGTCCGAGAGATACGATCGCGAGATGGAGGACGTTTTCGCGATCCAGGATGACATATCGCAGGCAATCGTGAAGGCTTTGCGGGTCATTCTCACCGAGGGTGAAAAGAAGCAGATCGAGAAAGCCCGCGTGGTCAACGTGCAGGCGTACGACTACTACCTGCGCGGTCGTCAATACTTTCACCAGCTTCGGCGAAAAAGTCTCGAGTACGCGAAGGGGATGTTCAACAAGGCGATCGAGATCGATCCGGAATATGCAAGGGCGTATGCCGGAGTCGCGGATTGCTGCTCGCTCCTTTACACCTACTTCGATGCGCGGGAGCTCAACCTGCGCCAGGCCGACATGGCGAGCATGAAGGCGCTCGAACTGGAACCCGAACTCGCCGAGGCACACGTAGCCAGAGGCTTGGCGGTCTCACTCAGCAAGCGGTTCGACGAAGCCGAGCAGGAATTCGAGACTGCAATGCGTCTCGATCCAAAGCTATTCGAGGCAGCATACTGGTTCGCACGCGCGCGCAAGTCGCAGGGCAAGTACGAAGAAGCGGTAAAGCTGTTCGAGCGTGCCGCGGTGATCAGGCCAGAGGACTACCAGACTCCCGGGTTCCTCGCCCAGTCACTGGATGCCCTTGGCCGTTATGAGGAAGCCGGCGGAACATATCGGAAGGCGGTGAAGCTCATCGAAGAGCACCTGGAGCTCAATCCGGATGATCCGCGCGCATGCATTCTCGGAGCTGTTGCGCACGCGGCACTTCACGATGCGGCTTCTGCTGAGGCGTTCGCCGCGCGTGCGTTGCAGGTGGATCCCGATGATCCGATGCTGCTTTACAATGTCGCGTGTACCTACGCTCGACTGGAGAAAGTGGACGAGGCTCTGGACTCGCTTGGACGAGCTGTTGACAAAGGCTGGGGTGACAAGGAATGGCTCGAGCACGACTCGGACATGGACGGGCTTCGAGAGCTGCCGCGGTTCAAGGCGATCATCCAGGGCATGTAACAACCACTGCGGACTGCGGACTGACTGCGGACTGCGGACGAACTCAACGGACGATCAGCTTCTGCCGGAATTTTGTTCGCGTCTCGGGAAGTCCCGCAGCGAGCACGTACTCGCCTTTCTCTCTCGGGGTGAACTCGGCGTCAAACATCTCTCCCACGGCCAGGCGCTGGCTCGCGGGCCGCATCACCGCTCGAGCCGCCGGCAGCGTCGCACCATCCTTGGCAAGAGCGCGCCACTGAACGACTGCCGTGTCTTTCCTGATCGAGAAGAAGAGACGCGAGGCGGGCCCGATGTTGATGAACCGGAAGCGTTGCGGCACGCCGACAGCCAGCTCGAGCGGAGGACCTGACGCCGAGTCGCCGTTGATGACAATCGTGGGGTTTCGAGGGAAGTCGACTCGTCCATCCCAGCCCGCGACATAGACGTGGTCATGCTTCGGATCGAACGTTTCGCCGGGCTCGAGGACGACTATCGCACCGTATAAACCCGAAGTGATCTGCTCGATGTCGTTGAGGTGAGTGTGGTAGATGAAGGTTCCAGCCCGGGGTAGAGTCAGACGCGCGGTGAACGAGTCACCTGGTGCGATCATCGGCGCAAGACGCTTCTCGATTCCGCTCCATCCGGGCACTCCATCGGAGTAGCTCTCGAGCTCTATGCCGTGCCAATGAACTGCCGTGGATTCCTTCAGCCGATTTACCACGGTGATATCAGTCGGCTCGTCGCGCGTGACGACGATGACACTGCCTGGTATCTCGACTGAATCGCGGGCCGGCGGTTTCTTTCCACGCTGTAACACGTATCCAAATGCGCGAGGTGCCAATCCGCGCCGGTTCCCTTCCTGCACGTAGAGACGCAGTTGTCGTGCGTTTGCGCGAACCTCCGCGACTGCTCCAGGCGCGGGATTCACGCGAATGCCGAGCACCAGACCCGCCATGTGGACATTGGGATCAGCCGAGTGGCCAACGTGTTCGGCGTGAGCCGACTGAGGAAGGTTGGCGCCCGCGGTCACGTGAAACGTGAGGTGGCAGTGAAAGAGCCAGTTGCCTGCTCGCGTCGGAGCGATAGTCAGCAGCATGGTGTTGCCCGGGGACATGTCCTCAGTCACGCCCATCCGTCGCTGCTCAGGTGTGTACAGCGTGTCGCGCCACATGCTGCCCCGTGTATCCACGCGGAAATAGAAACCGTGGAGATGCATGGGATGGTTGCGCGCGCTGCCGTTAATCACCCTCCACCGAAGAGTGTCTCCAACAGTCGAAGTCAGTCTTTCGGTGTAGGGCCACGATTTCCCGTTGATCGCAAGCGCGTTCCGGTAGGTGTCCGAGTCAGCCTCCTCGCCCCACACGTTGATGACGAACACCCGGTCGTCGGTTCTGCCACCCGGGGAATCGACTATGAGCGCACCGCTCAGCTGCTCGCGCTCGTGCAGGCGAGTCGTGTAATCGATCACGCCGGGAGTGCCGGCGTACACGTAGGTGCCGGGTTCCCCGGAGTTGAAGTTGAATTCGCGAGTCTCGCCGGGTTTCACCGGAACGCTGTCCGGACGTCCAGGCCTAGTTTCCAGTCCACGCATCCAGATGACGGAGTCGGAAAGAGTGTTGTGAACAGTGGCCAGGATGGTCGTTCCGGCCGGAACCCTGATGAGGGGAGCGGGAACCTGCGGAGCATATCCTTTCTCGGCCAGAGCAGCGACGTCGATATAGGGGCCGTCCGGCGCCCCCGGATACCACCGTGCCATCTGCACCTCGAGGTCGATCCTGAGAGTGTCATTGCGAAGGGTACCGGCGGGTTTCCGGTTGTCGTTCGCTTCGACCGCTGGAAGGTTGTTCTCCTCCCGCGTGAGTGCGAGATCCGCGAGCGAATCTCCTTTCAGGGAGCCGCTTACGAGCAGGATGGCGAACAGAACCGATCGGGGTGGGACCGACGCGAGCACCGAGAAGGCCTTTGTGAGAAGGTGTCCAATGTGTTTCTACAGCGCGGCGGATGCCAGAGGAAAGTCCCGCCTCTGTTACGTTTAGTCGCCCGGGCCGAAGGTCGATCGGACGGGCTCACCTCTCATCATCGAATCAGGTTGCTGCTCGAAGAAGCCATCGCCCGCCGCCGGACATTTGCCATCATCAGCCATCCGGACGCCGGCAAGACGACTCTCACCGAGAAGCTCCTTCTATACGGAGGAGCGATCCATCTGGCGGGCTCCGTCAAGGCGCGGCGCGCAGCGCGGCACGCAGCGCGGCACGCAGCGCGGCACGCAACGTCCGACTGGATGAAGCTCGAGCAGGAGCGAGGAATCTCCGTCACATCGAGCGTGATGCAGTTCGAGTACGACGGCTATCACGTGAACCTTCTCGATACGCCGGGCCACGAGGACTTCTCCGAGGACACCTACCGCACACTCGTCGCCGCTGACAGCGCGGTGATGCTGCTCGACAACCGGCGCGGAGTTGAGGAGCGGACACGCCAGCTGTTTGACGTCTGCAAGAAAAGACGGATTCCGATCTTCACCTTTGTCAACAAGTGCGATCGCGCCGGCGAGGATCCGCTGAAGCTCGTGAGCGACGTCGAAGCCGATCTAGGAATCAAATGCCATCCCGTGACATGGCCGATCTTCCGGGACGGGACGTTCGTCGGCGTGTACGACCGGCGCCGCAGCCTGATCCACCTCTTCAGCCGGGACGAGGAGCATGGCGCCACGCGTGCGGAGGTCCAGGTAGGTTCCCTCGATTCCGCAGAGCTTCACGAGCTGCTCGGCAGGGAATCGCACGCGCAGCTTGCGCACGACATCGCGCTGCTCGACGAAGCCGGACACCCGTTCGATCACGAAGAGCTCCTGGCCGGCGAGCTTTCGCCTGTGTTCTTCGGAAGCGCGCTGACGAACTTCGGCCTCGAGCCGTTCCTCAGAGAATTCCTCGAGCTGGCTCCTGCGCCGCTCCCGCGTGAGTCCACGATCGGACTTATTCAGCCGACCAATCCTGCGTTCACCGGATTCGTGTTCAAGATACAGGCGAACATGGATCCCAAGCACCGCGACCGTGTGGCGTTCGTGCGTGTCTGCTCGGGCAGGTTCGAGGCGGGAATGCAGGTGACGCAAGTGCGCACAGGCAAGCCGATCAGGCTCACCGCACCGCAGCAGTTCATGGCACGTGAGCGAACAGCGATCGAGCAGGCGTGGCCGGGCGACGTCATCGGCGTGATGGATCGTGGCAATCTTCGAATCGGCGATACGCTTTCAGCCGATGGCGATCTCGAGTTTCAGGGAATTCCCAGATTTGCGCCAGAGCATTTCGCGCGGATCATCGTTCGGGAGCCGATGCGCAGAAAACAGCTCGACACCGGGTTGAGGCAGCTTACAGAGGAGGGAGCGGCGCAGGTGTTCTTCACATCGGGCACCGACACGATGAGCCCGACACCGATCGTCGGGGCTGTGGGACTGCTGCAGTTCGACGTAATGCTGTTCCGGCTGGAGAACGAGTACGGTGTGCCTTGCAAACTCGAGCCTTTCGCCGGACGTTATCCGCGCTGGGTGGTCGGGCCGGAGGAAGACATCTTTCGCGTCGCGCGCGGACAGGGCACCACTTTGCTGTACGACGCAAAGGGGCATCCGCTGCTGCTCTTTCAGGATTCGTGGGCTTTGCGATACGCGCAGGACAAGGAGACTACGATAAAGTTTCTCGAGAATGCACTTTGAACGGAGGATAGATGGCGGAAACTGACGGAAAGCTTCGGCGATCGAAGTCCGACAGGATGATCGCGGGGGTCGTGGGAGGACTGGCGAGATACTTCGGATTCGACCCGACACTCGCGAGAGTGCTGTACGTGATTCTCTCGGTCGTCTCCGCCGCATTCCCGGGAATTCTGGTCTACATCGTCTTGTGGCTGGTCATGCCCGAAGGCGAGTGACCAGATGTACAATGTCTCGCCTGATGGCAACGAAGAGCTCGCGGTGGAAATGGCCTACTCGAAAGGCCAGCGGCTGCGAAACCACCGGACCCGACCACCGTAGGTAACCCCATGCAAGCCACGACCGCGACACCGACTCAGGCACCCGCAGCACCCGCAGCACCCCCGGCACCCGCAGCACCGGTGGCCCCTCGTCCCGCGACAATCACGATCACCGGCGCGGATGGAGCGACGCAGACGCTGATGGTTCCGCTCTCGAGAGGAGAGGTTCGGGATCTGAGGGCGCGGCGGTCGGAGCTTTCGGATCAGCTCATATCGGCGACAGGCCGCAGGCACGACTTGTCGGAGGAGATCAAGTCGGCTCCAAGTGGCGCGAGTCGAACAGGACTGGAGGAGCGGCTGGGGGTGCTCGACAAGAGAATCGTTCAGCTCGAATCGGACATTGCGACGACTGGCCAGCAGCTGTCTGCCGCGGGTCAAGGTCTCACCGGATCAGCGGATTTCCCAATAAGGGGAGACATTCCCGAGAACGTCGCGGCGCTTTCCGGCGCATTCACCATGTTCGTGTTGTTTCCGATCGCGTTCGCAATTGCCCGGAATATCTGGAAGCGCGGGGGAAAAGCTCCGTCCCACGCGGTACAGCTACCGCCCGAAACCGGCGAGCGTCTCGAGCGGCTCGAGCAGGGTATGGATGCCATTGCGATCGAGATCGAGCGAGTGGCAGAGGGGCAGCGGTTCGTGACGCGACTGTTGTCCGAGGGGACGCCACACCTGAGGACGCCTGCTGTTCTGGACGCAGAGACCGCAGGGGCCGCAGAGAGGCGCTAACTCGCCTTCAAATAGTGTCGATGAACCGTTCGATGGACTTGGCGAGCACTTCTCTGAACGTGCGATCGTCCTCGAACTGTCCAGCTCGCCAGAGAAGGATCTGGCCATGCGTGAGCGCCCACAGGTCGTGCGCCAGGTGAAGCGACAGGTCGGGATCGGGTTTCCGCTTGGAGACGCGCTGGTCCACGGCCTTCCACAACAGATCGAACACTGCGGACCGGTGGTCAGCGAAATCGCGTGGAAACTGATGGGTTCCGGGACGCCTGGCGACGAACATCAGCCCGAACAGGCTGGGTTGCTCGATGGCGAAGTCCACGTAGTGGCTGAGTATCTCGTAGATGATCTTTCTGGGTTTCGTTGCTTCGATCGTCCGGAGCCGGCTTTTGAACAATGTAAAGCCGCGTTCCGCGACCGCATCGATCAAGGCCTGCTTGTTCGTGAAATGGTGGTAGAGGGCTGGGGCCGAGACGTTCAGTGCAGTGCCGATCTGGCGCATTGAAAGCGATCCGGTGGCCGCATACTGGTCGTAGGCGGCCTCCAAGGCCTGCTTGCCGATGTCCCTAACGCTGTTAACCATTTTCCCATAACAGTGTTAAGAAAGGGTCGGCGCGTCAATAGCGATCTTTCCCTGACCTATCGAGGCGGTCGCGGCGAGCCCAGATCGAAGACGTAAAGCCACCGGCCGTCGGGCTCCTGGCGCCAGATGCTGAAATACTTGCCAGGGATCGCCGGACCCGTCTTGCCGGGGCGCGGGCCGCTGACTGAGTGACCCACAGTGAACGCGAGCCCGCCGGATCCCGCTCCGAATGCGCGCATGGGTCGCCACGTGATGACCCGGTCCGGCGAGTATTCGGCGAAGACGGCTCCGATCGCGACAGGACCGCGCGGGAATGCATCCCCGCTGATCAGCATCCCGTCCGCCGCCGCGTAGCGCATGAATGCCGGTCCCGGTCCCGATGGCTGAGCACCGAACACCGCGAAGAGCGAATCGGCATCCTGTGCCGCGATCAGAGCACTGCCCTGGAGGGAGGTCGTTGCTGAATGCGGGGCGCGGGGCAGCGTTGCACTGTCGGCCAGCACCGGCGGGCTGGGTGGGCTGTCGTTCAGCTGAGTGCCAGCAATGCGCCAGCGTCCCTCCTTCCCCCTTCTCCAGCAAGTGAGATAGACGCCTCGATGCTCCGCCTTGGCGGTATCGGCGGCGTTCGCGAAGCGCGAGTAGCCCATGGTGCAGCCAAAGCGTCCGTCGGTGGAAGCAACCGCGTGCACGGGTCGCCACGAGTAAGTCGAAGGCCTCGAGTACCGAGCGATGAACGAGGTCGCTGACCCGGAGGCACCGCGGAGAACCGGCTGGCCCGGAAAGAGCACCGCAGCTCCCGGCTCGAGCGCGTGGAGGACCGCCTTCGGTCCCTCTTTCGCAGTCTGTCGCGCGAGAGCTCTGTCAGCAGCGAGGAGAGCTGACTTTGTCGCGGTCGTGTCAGCGTGCTGCGCAGCGGCAGGGGACGAGAGGACAGCTGCCAGGAAGAACACTCGAAATGGCATAAGACTCCTGGAAGAACGATTGAACGGACTACGCTGATCGCGCTGATTAAGGAAATAATCCCTGGAATCCGTGAAATCCATTCAATCGTTTGTCAGCATCTGGTGAAGAGGCTCCGGCAGAGGTATGCTGGCGCGAGAGTCCACCTCCCAAGGAAGAGATCCGATGCGACGATTCCGAGCAGTCCTGCTGGGCACGGTCATTTGCTCGACGACCACCGCAACTCTGCACGCACAGAAAGCTGCACGGCCCGCGTCTAGCTCCTCCGTTCAAAAAGCCGTGTTCGCGCTCGAGGAGGAATGGACCAGAGGTCTGGTCAAAGGGGACACTCTCACCTTCAAGCGTCTCACCGCTCCGGGATTCGTCTACACCGAAGACAACGTCGTGATGAATCAGCGGGAGCTCATTCGCGCGATCGCGACGAGTACCGACAAGATCGAGTGGGCCGGAAACGAAGCCATGAAGCTCTACGATTACAATCCCGTCGCGGTGGTCACGGGCGTCCTGGTGGTGAAGGGCCGCAACAAAAGCGGAAAGTTCACCAATCGCTACCGCTTCACGGACACCTGGCTCTACCGCAACGGCAAATGGCAGGCGATAGCCGCACAGGACTACCTCATACCGAAATGAGCACTCCATCGCGGCGGATTCTCGCGGCTGCGCTTGCTTGTGCAGCCTGCACCGGTGGCACCAAGGACTCCTCGACCGACAGCACACGAGCGACGACACCGGCAGCGGCTCGAACAGTGGCGGGGACGCGCATTGCTTCGCCGCATGCTGGTCCCGCCGGTGAATGGCAGATGCCGGCGGGCGACTACTCCAACTCGCGCTACAGCGAGCTCGCGACGATCACTCCAGCGAACGCGCCCAGTCTCCACGTGTCGTGGACATTCTCCACCGGCGTGCTGCGCGGGCATGAAGGCCAGCCGCTCGTGATCGCAAACACGATGTACATAGTGACGCCGTACCCGAACGTCGCATATGCCATCGATCTCGCGCAGGAAGGACAGCCGCTCAAGTGGAAGTTCCGCCCCGAGAATGCGCAACAGGCAGTAGGACGTGCATGCTGCGACGTCGTGAACCGCGGAGCCGCCTTCGCGAACGGGAAAATCTTCTACAACCTCCTCGACGGACACACCGTTGCCGTGGATGCGGCGAGCGGCCGGCAGGTATGGCGCACGAAAATGGGAGACCTCGCACGCGGCGAGACGATCACCATGGCTCCGATCGTCGTCAAGAACAAAGTCCTGGTGGGATCGAGCGGCGGCGAGATGGGTGTGCGGGGATGGATCGCCGCTCTCGACGTCGCCACCGGAAAGCAGGTGTGGCGCGCATACAACGTCGGCCCCGACCGCGATGTGAAAGTCGGCCCGAAGTTCAAGACGTTCTACGCTCACGACCGCGGCAAGGACCTCGGGCAGACGACATGGCCCGGTGACACGTGGAAGACGGGAGGGGGTGCAGTATGGGGATGGCTTTCATATGACCCCGAGCTGAACCTCGTCTATCACGGCACCAGCAATCCGGGACCCTGGAACCAGGACCAGCGCCTCGGCGACAACAAGTGGACTGCGGCGATACTCGCGCGCGATGCCGACACCGGCGAGATGGTCTGGGCGGTGCAGACCTCTCCGCACGATCTGTGGGACTACGACGCGGTGAACGAGAACATCCTCGTCGATCTGCCGATCAAGGGCCGGACTCGGAAAGTGCTCGTCCATTTCGACCGCAATGGGTTCGAGTACACGATCGACCGCGCGACCGGCGAGATCATTCTCGCCGAGCCGTTCGTGCCGATGAACTGGGCGGATGGAATCGATCTTTCGACGGGGCGCCCGAAGGCCCGGCCCGAGAAGATGCCGGCTCAGGGGAAGAAAGTGACTGACATCTGCCCGAGTCTCGAGGGAGGAAAGAACCAGCAGCCCGCGGCGTTTTCACCGCAGACCGGCCTCTTCTACGTGCCGACGAACAATCTCTGCATGGACTTCGAGTCGCGGCATGTGGCCTACATAGCGGGAACGCCGTTCATCGGCGCCAACGCTCCGGAGAAAGGCGGGCCCGGTGGATATCGTGGCGAGTTCATGGCATGGGATGCGACAACCGGGAAGAAAGTGTGGGGAATCAGGGAGCCGTATCCGGTGTGGGGTGGCGCACTCGTCACCGCAGGCGGCGTCGTTTTCTATGGCACACTCGACGGATGGTTCAAGGCAGCGGATGCGCGCACCGGCAAGGTGCTGTGGAAGTTCAAGGTCGGCTCGGGCGTCGTCGGGAATCCAGTCACGTACACGGGCCCGGACGGCAAGCAGTATGTCGCGATCTACGCGGGGATCGGGGGCGACATGGGTCTGTTGATAGCGGGTGACGTGGCCGCGAATCTGCCGTACGACGTGAGGCAGCGAGGCACTACGCTGCCCGATCTTTCGCGGTGGACGAGTTGGGGCGGATACCTGTTCGTATTCTCGCTGTGAGATCAGGAAGATCTTCATGGAGGCACGCATGAAGCCGGCTGTCGTTTGGAGAATGTGCGCGTTCATTGCCGCCGCGCATGCTGCTCAGGCGTGCACCGATTCGAGCGCCGCGCAGGCGGGAACGGGAACACAGACCGCGCGAAGCGGATACTCCGACGGCGGCGACAGTCTCCGGATGTTGGCGCACGACGAGAATCTGCCTGTGGGATTTCCGATGAGCGGGAAGCCACTCGAGCTCAGGAATCCATATGAGGGCGACAAGCGCGCAGCCGGCATCGGTGCACAGCTTTTCATCGCCTACAACTGCATCGATTGTCATGGCGCCGACGGAGCAGGAGCGATGGGGCCAACCTTTCAGGATGGCCGCTGGCATTTCGGTGGATCTGCCGGCGCGGTGTTCGAGTCGATCTACCAGGGCCGCCCCGATGGAATGCCGTCGTGGGGAGGGAGAATCACGAACGATCAGATCTGGATGTTGACTGCGTACGTGCGGTCGCTGGCCACCGTCGATTTGAGCACCGAGAATTTCAGCGGGCAGACCATCGAAAGAACCGGACACTAGGTCGGCTAGTCGTGCAGCGGCACGATCCTGCTGACTTCCGCCAGCTCCGCTTCGCTCAGGTCCCATACCGGTGCGGCCGCGTTCGCCCTGACCTGCTCCGGTGTGGTAGCGCCTGCGATCACCGACGCCACCATCGGGCGCGTGAGCAGCCATGAGAATGCAAGCTCGAGAATCGTATGGCCGTGCGATTCGGAGAACGCGATGAGCTTCTCGACCTTGTCGAGATTTTTTTCGTTCAAGCGGTCGTCGTTCCATCCCGAAGCGAGGCGGCTTCCCGCAGGCGGCGGTTGTCCCTTTCGGTACTTGCCTGTCAACAGACCATTGGCCAGAGGGAAGTAGGGAAGGAATGACAGCCCGAGCGCGGCGCATTCTCCCACAAGCCCGCGACCAGCTTCCCTGTGGAGTAGGCTGCCCTCATTCTGCACGCTGACGAAGCGGGCGGCGCCGGGTTTGGCTGCGAAGTCGGCTTCGTGGATCTGATCGATGCTGAAGTTCGAACAGCCGATTTCGCGCACTTTCCCCGCCTTCACCAGCTGATCCAGCGCCCCGAGCGTATCGGCGATCGGCACCGTGTCGTCCGGCGTGTGGAGCTGGTAGAGATCGATGTAATCGGTGCCCAGCCGCTTCAGGCTATCCTCGGCTGCTCTAAGGACGTACTCAGGGCGTGCGCCCTTCCTAGACTCGTCCACCTTGTTTCCGAACTTGGTGGCGATGACCACGTCCTCGCGACGCTTTCCAAGGGCGGCGCCCAGGAACTCTTCGCCCTTCGTGCCTCCGTAGACGTCAGCGGTGTCGAAAAAATTGATTCCCGCTTCGAGGGCGGCATGTACTACCTTAGCCGCGGCGCCGGAGTCCAGGCGCCGGGCGAAGTTGTTGCAGCCGAGTCCGACGACCGATACGTCGAGCGAGCCGATTCGTCTTGTATCCATCGCCGGGAGCGTACGCCATTATCGGGCCGCGGCGCGTTCTCCGACGGAAAAACCAGAGTGCATGAGATCTCCATTATGAAAGCAGGCAAGTCCTTCAGGGGACTGCTGTTGACGGTCCTTCTGACCGGTGCCGCGGCGTGCGCCTCAGCCGGAGGGAACAAGTCCGCGTCTGCTGAAGAACCGCTCGCGCCTGGTATTGCACTCGCCACCTTCGACCGGCTGTGGACAATGGTCAGGGACACGTACGTGGATACGGCGTTCGTGTCGACGAAATGGGTGGCAGTGCGTGATTCGCTGAGGCCTCGCGCTGCAGGGATCACGACAAGGGGCGAGCTCGACGAGCTCCTCGCGGAGACCCTGCACAGCATCGCCGATTCCCATTTCTACATCATCCCGGCAAAAGTGGCGACCGAAGAGTCATCGGCAGGGAAAACCGACGGCAGAGGCTCGACGGGGATCTCACTCAGGATGGCGGGAGGACAGGCCGTCGTGTGGAAGATCGATGCGGGAAGTCCGGCGGCAGTCGCAGGAATAAGGGCCGGCGACCGGATCGTAGGGGTCGGCGAGCGTAACATCTCCACCTCCCTCAAGCGCATCAAAGCGATGCCCGAAGCAGCTCGGCCACGCGCGATGTCGGAGCTTCTCTACTCGCTGAATGGAGCCCTCTCGCCGGCCGTCGGAGAATCCCTGGAAGTCACGGTTGTCAGTCATGGCGGGAAGGCATCCAACCTCAGGACACTCGTGGCCATTCCCCGGCGGGGAACGGTGTCGCAGTTCGGAAACCTGCCTCCTATCGCGGGCCTTGTGCAGGCATCGCGAATCCCGGCACAATCAGGTTCTGCGTGCGTCGGAATGATTGCCTTCAACATCTGGCTTCCCGCTCTGGCGCGGGAGCTCGAGCACGCAATGGACAGCGTGAGAGGTTGCAGGGGAGTGGTGATCGATCTCCGAGGCAATCCCGGCGGGGTCGGCGCCATGGTGATGGGATTCGGGGGATACTTCGTCGACTCCACGCTCTCACTCGGCACGATGCGCACCCGGCAGGTCTCATTGCGTTTCGCGATCAACCCAAGGCGTTCGCGCGCGGACGGGACGCAGACCGCGACGTTCACCGGGCCGCTGGCGATCCTGGTCGATCCGATGACGGCCAGCACCTCGGAGATATTCGCCACCGGGATGCAACGAATCGGGCGGGCGCGCGTCTTCGGGGAAAGAAGCGCGGGTGCGGCTTTGCCGGCTCTGATGGAACGCCTGCCCTCGGGAGATGTATTCGTTCACGCGGTGGCGGACTTCACGGACCCGACGGGAAAGCGGATCGAGGGAACTGGCGTGGAGCCCGATGAGCTCATTCCGCTTTCCGGGAAGGACCTGTCCGATGGCAGGGATACGGCGCTCGAGGCGGCGATGCGCTGGATAACCGCAGATTCCGCTGGACGGCCGGCGAGCCACTGAGAAAAACAGTGGCGACGCCGCATTGATCGTTAGTTTGTCACCCCCAACCCGTATTTAAGAGAGAGACGATGATTCGCAATTCGATGCTTCGCTGGACCGTCGCACTGCTGCCTCTCGTGGCCGCATCGCAGGTCGCAAGCGCACAGCAGGTGGCCGCTTCGGCCGCGCTTCCCCCGGCCGCGACGCTGCTGGCCAAGTATTCCTCCGCAGTCGGAGGAGCAGCGTACCTCAAGGCCAAGGCGGTGGTGACTAAAGGCGGGATGTCGATGCCCGCGGCAGGCCTTAACGCGACGTTCGAGATGACGCAGCTGGCACCGAACCAGATGGCGATGATCACGAACATCCCGGGAATGGGAGAGGTCCAGGTCGGCTTTGACGGCACGACTGCGTGGGCGATGGATCCGATGCAGGGTCCGCGTGTCCTCTCAGGGAAAGAGTTCGACCAGATGAAAGACGAGTCCGACCGCCGCGCATCGGTTCGCGATCCGGCGATGTTCGCGGCCGTACAGACGGTCGCCGACACGACGATGAACTCCGAGCGCTGCTACCTGGTGAAGCTCACCTGGAAGTCGGGACGCGAAAGCTTCGACTGCTACAGCGTATCGAGCGGTCTGATGGTGGCAGCGCGCAGCACGCAGAAGACGGCGATGGGTGACATCCCGGTGGTGACGATGTTCAACGACTACAAGAAGTTCGGGGACGTCCTGGTGCCGACGAAGACCGTGCAGGAGTTGATGGGCCAGCAGCAGATCCTTACCGTGTCATCGGTCGAGTTCGGAACAGGAGCTGGGATTACGATTGCTCCTCCGGCTGCGGTGCAGGCGTTGGCCAAGCCGGTTTCGAAGTAGAGAGTACTGCTTCGGGTTTACTGCTCTTCCGACGCAGAGACCGCAGAGACCGCAGAGACCGCAGAGACCGCAGAGGAAACAATGCCTGGATTCGATTCGAAGCCGATGCTTCGTCTCGAATCCAGGCCTTTCCTTTTCAGTGAACACATTGACGACAGGTGTTATAACGACTATTGTTGAAAGGAATAAAGGAGCGTTCTCTCCTTTCACCGGCGACTCAAAGTGACACAGCGATTCGCACCCCAGAGACAGATGGAGATCAGCCTTGGCGTTCTCCGCATCGTGACCGGCATCATTTTCGCGGCGCACGGCTACCAGAAATTCTTCCTGATGGGGATCGATGGGACGACAGGGTTCTTCACTGGGCTTGGTATCCCGCTTCCGGGAATCGCAGCGCTTGTCGTCGCAACGGTCGAGCTCATCGGAGGCATCAGCCTTGCCCTCGGGCTGTTCACCAGGCTGATCGCCATTCCGCTGGCGATCGACATGGCGAGCGCCATTTTCTTCTTTCATCGCGGGTTCTTCGTGCCGAGGGGAATCGAGTTCGTCACGATGCTCATGGTCTCGGCGATCGCGCTCTCAATCGGCGGTCCGGGCGCATTCTCGATCGACCGGATGATCGGCGGGACAAGGCACAAGCAGTAGCTCCGGAGGAGATGATGGCAACACAGGTGGGAATCGCGCCGCCGGGGTACAGACTCCCTGACTCAGCGCACATCGGAAAGGTCCGGCTCCAGGTCAGCGACCTGGATCGATCGATCACCTACTACGAGAAAGTCCTCGGCTTGAAGGTGTTGCGGAAATCCGAGAGCTCCGCGGAGCTTGGCGCACAGGGCGATGAGAGAGCCATCATCGAGCTTCAGGAGCGTCCGGGCGCGCGGCAGGTGCCCCGCCGCGGACTTCTCGGACTGTATCACTTCGCCGTACTTCTCCCGGACCGCGCTTCTCTCGGACGTTTTGTCGCGCACCTCTCGGAGATCGGCGCCTATGCGGGCATGTCGGACCATCTGGTGAGCGAGGCGGTGTACCTCACCGATCCGGACGGCCTCGGAATCGAAGTGTACGCAGACCGCCCAAGGGATTCCTGGGAAGTGGCGGACCGGCAGCTCGTGATGGCCACGAAGCCGCTCGACGTGCGCAGCGTCGTGGAATCAGCGGGCGGAAAGAAGTGGAACGGAGCGCCTGCGGGTACGACGATAGGCCACGTGCACTTCTACGTCGGCGATGTAGAGCAAGCGGCGCGGTTCTATCACGAAGGCCTGGGTCTCGACAAGATCGTCTGGAGCTATCCGGGAGCGCTCTTCATGTCAGCCGGCGGCTACCATCATCATGTCGGCGTCAACACATGGGCAGAGGGCGCCCCGCCGGCAACTGACGAAGATGCAAAGCTGCTCGAGTGGGAGCTCGTGCTACCCGACAGCGCCAGCATCGAGTCCGCGACGCGAAGCATCGAGGGTGCCGGATTTGCGGTTGAACGCTCCAACGGTTCTCCGGCCGCACGTGACGACTGGGGGATCAGGCTCAGGCTCCGCGCCGCGGCCTGATCGGCCGGCTATTCGCTCTCTCCGCGAGCCTTCTCGAGGAGATCGATGAGCGCCCGCATCTCCTTCTTCTTCATGTGAGCGAGTTGCGAGACATGCAGGTCGTATACGGGAGAATCGAGCCGGTTCACCAGCTCGATGCCTTTTTTCGTTATGCGAGCTGTAACGACACGCCGGTCGGACGATGACCGATCGCGCGAGGCAAATCCTCTTTTCTCCAGGCGGTCGAGCAGACGGGTGACGTCGGGATCCCGTGTGACCAGTCTCTCGCCGACTTCGCTGGAGGGAAGACCTTTCTCGCCAGCTCCCCGCAGGATTCTCAGGATGTTGTACTGCGGCGGCGAGATGTCGTGCCCGCGCAGAAGCGCGGAGGTCCCTTGCCTGAGCGCGCCGGCTGTGCGCATAACGTTGAGAACCACTTCCTGCTGGAGGCTCGTGAAGGGCTTTTCCTGCTTGAGCTCCTTCTGCAGATGTCCTGTCATTCGGGGCCATTGTGGGGGTGCATGACTTTCAAGCTACAACGAATATCGTTGTTACGGAGATCAGGATGACGATTCCGGTGATCGAAACCGAGCGGATGATTCTGCGCGAGTTCCGCGAGGAGGATTTTCCCGCCTACGAAAAACTCGCCGCCGACATCGCGGTGATGCGGTACCTGGGTGGGAAGACCCAGAACACGGTCGAAGCGTGGAGGCACATGGCGTTTCTCGTCGGCCACTGGACGCTCAAGGGCTATGGCTACTGGGCGGCGGAGGAGAAGGGCACCGGACAGTTCATCGGACGGATCGGATTCTCGAATCCGGCGGGATGGCCGGGCTTCGAGCTCGGCTGGACGATCGCGCCCTCACACCAGGGCAAGGGTCTGGCCTCGGAAGGTGCGCGGCGGCTCCTGCAGTACGCGTTCACCGAACTGGACCGGAGCCATGTCATCAGCCTCATCCATCCCGACAACACCCCGTCACGGCGGGTCGCGGAGAAGCTGGGTGAGACAATCGAAGGGGAAACCGAGGTACTGGGGATGCCGGTACTCGTCTACGGCGTTGATCGGCCGTGATGCTTGTTGCCGTCCTCATTGTGACTTCGGTATTCCACCCCACGCGTTGACTATCGCCTCACCCATCCTCGCGATGGTGAGGTGCGCTTCTGCGTCGACCGAGTAACGCTGGTCCTGGTTCTCCTTCGTGAGAACGCAGGCGACGATCCGGTTCCGCAGATAGTAAAGCGAGCATTCCGTGCGAACCTGGTCAGTCTCGCCGCTCTTGTGCGCGGCGCGCACGCCGTAGACGTAGCGCTGCAGCTTTTCGTTGTTCTCGTTGTGCTCGAGGATGTCGAGCATCGCGGAATCCGCCGAAGGGCTCACGGCCTTCCCCTGAGCAAGCAGCTCGAAGAGCCTTGCCATCTCGTTCGGAGTGGTGACGCCGAGCCCGTACTTCACCGAGCTGTCCATGGCGATGCTGGAAACGCGGAGGAACGACTTCGAGTGCACCCTGGTGGCGTGAAGGCCAAGCGAATCCATCTTGTTCCACACTCGCCGGATGATGATGCGATCGAGCAGCAGATTCGTCGCGGTGTTGTCGCTGATCGTGATCATCAGCCACGCGACATCCTGAACGGTGAGGATGGCTCCGTTGTGTAGGTACTGGCTGACGCCTGACCCTCCGACCTGATCGATCCTGAGCACGGTGATCGGATCGGAGAGTGACAGCATTCCTTTCGCGACCAGGTCGTAGACGGTCACGAGGATCGGGACTTTGATTAGGCTGGCGGTGGGGAATTTCTCGTCGCCGCGACGGCTCATCCGAACGCCGTTCTCCATGTCGATCACGCTGTAGCCGACGACTCCGTGATGCGCGCCGGCAATCGAGTCGAGCTTCTGGCGGAGCGCTGCCGTGTCGGCACGCACGGGGGCCGGTCGGGTTTTCTCAGGACCCTGCGCGGCCGTGACGCGTGAACAACCGAGCGCCGCGATTAGAAGCGCGGCGCTCGGAATGAGTCGGATGAAGCTCGAAAGAATCAGCCGAGCGGGAAGCAGCCCGACGCTTTCTGCTCGGGAGTCAGGACTGCGAGTATCTGGTCGTGCAGAGTCTTTCTCTGAGCTGCGAGCCGCACGATGACCGGCCCCGCCTTCTCGAGGATTCGCGAGACTTCTTCGCGCGATTTTCCGGATCTGATCGCTGCCTGGGCCTCATCGAGAATTGCCTTCACAGATTCGATGTCAGCCTTGTTGCGCTCCTGGAAAGCGATCTCGAGAGCTCGGATCTGCGCCTTCTGCGCGTCGCTCAGCGGCGGGAATTTGTCCGCTCTGCAGGCCTTCGGCGAATGGGCCGCGATCCACGCTCGCTGCTCGGGTGTGAGCACGGCATCGATGTCGCTCTTGAGCTTTGCTTCCGCCTCTACGAGCCGCGCATGGATTGCATTTCCCTTCGCGAGGATCGCTTCGATCTCGGCGCGGCTCTTGTGCGCCTCGGCCGCCGCGCGGGCTTCCCGAATGATTGCGCCCAGGGCTTCTCGATCGGCCCTCGTGCTCTGCTGGAACGACTCGATGAGAGCCCTGATCTTCGCGCGCTGGTCATCGCTTAGCTTGAGCTCGTCCGGGAATGCGTTGACGAGGCGGTTCTGGTAGGTCTCGGCGTCGTACCCTCCGGCGAGTGTCAGCGCTGTACCGAATGCGCCGGCATCGAGGGTTGCCACGTCGGGACTGACCGGACCGCTGGTATCACTCGAGCAGGCTGCCAGGGAGAAGGCGGTGAGAGCTATGAAGACGATTCTGCGCATCGTGACTCCTTATGCGGACCGCGAGGGATTGCTATCGACTTGGGTTGGACGAGCGGCTGACCCTTACGTTAAGACATGAGGGGTCAATGCGCATCCCCATGTCTCTCTCGAGTGGTGGTTCAGTTTGAGAATTACGCAATGCGTACTGAGTGCGCATTGGGGG
>JBDTRZ010000019.1:0-40984 GCA_039931395.1 Gemmatimonadales bacterium | reverse complement strand
TTCACGGCGCGCCGCATGCTCGAAGAATACGTCGAGAAGTACTACGTTCCTTCGATGACGGACGCTGCAACACCGGACGATCCTCCAACCGCCTGAGCGACACTTGCCCAGACCCGCCGCGCGTCCCCGAGGAGCTTCCCGCGCATCACCGCTGAGGTCCGCGTCTGGTGATCCAATCACCGTTGTCCACCTCACCGCGGAGTACACACCGTACGCGCGAACTGGCGGACTCGCGGAAGCAGTTCAGGGACTCGCCGACGTCCAGATGAGCAAGGGCATCCCGGTGGTCGTCATCGTTCCTCTTTATCGCGCGGTGCCCGCGGTTGCAAAAAATCTCGTCCAGGTCGGAAACGAGGTGACCGTGCATGTCGGTCCGCGACGCGAGCGGGTGCGATTCTTCCGCGACGCCGACCGGGAGAAGGGACCTACGGTGATCTTCATCGATCACCCGGCGTATTTCGACCGGAAAGAGATCTACGTCGAAGGCGGGGCCGACTACCCGGACAATCCGCGACGCTTCGCACTGTTCGCGCGCGCCGCGCTCGAGGCGATATCGACTTTCGTCAAGGGTCCGGCGGTGGTGCACGCACACGACTGGCATGCGGCACTCGCTCTCGTCTACATGCGATCATACGCGGATCTGCGCCAGCGCTTTCAAGGCACGGCTGCAGTCCTGTCGGTTCACAACGCCGGGTATCAGGGACACTTTTCTCCTACGGTCATAGGCGATCTCGGAATTCCTCCGGAGACCTTCAACTACCACCAGCTCGAGTGGTACGGAAAGGTCAACTTTCTCAAGGGCGGCCTCGCGTTCTGCGACTACGCGGTCACGGTGAGTCCGAGCCACGCCGAGGAGCTGAGAACTCCCGCGGGAGGATTCGGCCTCCACGCAATGTTCCTGGAGATGGGCGACAGGTTTCAGGGAATCACGAACGGAATCGACCAAAGCGTCTGGGACCCAGGGACGGACTCACAGATCGCCGCGAACTTCACGCGCCGGGACACAGGCAGCAAGGCACATTGCAAAGCCGTTTTGCAGCAGACATTCGGGCTGCCGCAGCGCAATGACATTCCAATCGTCGGCATGTGTGGCAGGCTGGTGAAGCAGAAAGGGTTCGATATCATTCTCGCGAGTGGAGCACTCAGGGTTCTCGACGCTCAGTTCGTCTTCCTCGGACAGGGAGAGGAACGCTACAAGGCCATGCTCAGGGATCTCGAGGTGCGCCGTCCCGGGCATGTAAGCGCGGAGTTCGT
Organism: Gemmatimonadales bacterium; assembly: GCA_039931395.1. Lineage (GTDB taxonomy): Bacteria > Gemmatimonadota > Gemmatimonadetes > Gemmatimonadales > Gemmatimonadaceae > UBA4720. The sequence goes on along the minus strand of JBDTRZ010000019.1, from coordinate 39,730 downwards.
ATTCACGGACAAAGTCGAGCACCGGCTGATTGCGGGCTCCGACCTTTTGCTCATGCCCTCCGAGTATGAGCCCTGCGGCCTGACACAGATGCGCGCACAGCGTTACGGCGCTCTGGTCATCGGCCGGCGTGTCGGCGGAATCTCCGATACGGTTCACGATGACGCGACCGGTTTCCTGTTCGATTCGTTCACCGCGAGCGCATTCGATCAGGCGGTTGGGCGCGCGTTGCACCGCTACTATGACAAGGAAGCGTGGCAACCCCGGATGTACGAAGCCATGGGCCGCGACTTCGGCTGGGACAGCTCGGCGGCACGTTACGTTCAGCTCTACCGTCGCGCCCTCGCTGCGGCCAACCCCGAGAGCTGAGCGGATCATGGATTTCGTCCTCGGTCTTCATAGTCACCTTCCCTACGTGCTGAATCACGGGCGCTGGCCGCACGGCAGCGACTGGATCACGGAAGCGGCGGTAGATACTTATCTACCTCTAATCGACTCGCTACGGGCGCTGGCAGAGGAGGAGATCGCCGCACCGGTCACCCTCGGTATCACCCCGATTCTGGCGAATCAGCTCGCAAGCCCCGTTTTCGAGAGCGAGCTGCGACAGTTCCTTCAGCAGAGACTGGAGGCCTGCGACGAAGCCGAGTCCGAGATGCGGAACACCCACGATGCGCATCTCATTCCGGTAGTTCGCTATTGGCGCGAAAGACTGACGCGCCTCAGTGATCTCTACGAGTCTCTGGACGCCGACATCATCGGCGCCTTCAGGGAGCTCGCGGAAGACGGACGACTCGAGCTCATCACGTCGGCAGCCACACATGGCTTCCTTCCCCTCCTCGCTCGCGACGAGAGCATTCGCTTTCAGCTGGCGGTTGGGCATGCAGAGCACGAGCGGTTGTTCGGAAGGCGTGCGGCGGGACTCTGGATGCCGGAATGCGCGTACCGGCCTGCGGGTCCGTGGCAGCCGCTTCCGAGTGCACGCCCGTACCTGCATCGCGACGGACTCGAGACGTTTCTCGTCGAGTGCGGCGTGCGATTTGTCTTCATCGACGCTCATCTCGCAGGAGCTGGACTGCCACTCGGTGTCTACGGTGAGCTTCCGACTTCGCCCCAGGAGATGGTGCAGCTGACCCGGCATTTGAGAGCGAGTCAGGCCGCGCGTTCGCCGTACCGTCCCTACTGGATTGGCCAGCACGGCAAACGGCTCGCACCGCGCGCACTGGTCCGCGACCCGCGCTCGTCGATGCAGGTGTGGTCACGACACGGCGGCTATCCGGGCGACGGCGCCTATCTCGAGTTCCACAAGATCCGCTATCCCGGCGGCCTCAAGCTGTGGCGTGTCACCGCGGACAACGCCGGACTCGGCGACAAGCTTGCCTACGAACCGGAGGGAGCGAGCGCTCAGGTGCTGCGGCACGCCAAGCATTTTGCGCGACTGCTTGGACGCGTCGGTGACACGATCCAGCGGCAGGGCGCCGAGTTGATCGTCGCTCCGTTCGACACCGAGCTTTTCGGGCACTGGTGGTTCGAGGGCGTGGACTTCATCGAGGAGCTTTACCGGCAGATCGATTTGCAGGGGGGCGTTCGGCCACTCACAGCATCGTCGCATCTGGACAACGCCCGCGCTGACGTTGCGTTGAATCTGAGCGCGGGATCGTGGGGAAAAGACGGCGACTGGAGCATGTGGCTCAACCCCGAGACTGCATGGACATGGGAAAAGCTCTGGCCGCTGGAGGAAGAGTTCTGGCGTCTTGCACCCGAGGCCATCGCGAAGCCGGAGACGCATTCCGTGCTCGCCCAAGCCGCGCGCGAGCTTCTTCTCGCTCAATCCTCCGACTGGCAGTTCATCATCAGCACCGGTGAAGCGGCGGACTACGCCGAAGCGCGCATCGATCTTCACATCTCGGAGTGCGCCAGGCTGATGAACGGGCTCAAGGCCGGTGACGGTGATCTCGAGAGCGCGCGAAAGCTCGCGAGTGAACTCGAGGTTCGCGACGCCATCTTTCCCGACATACTCGATTCGTTGAGGGCGTGCCTGAACAGGTGAGCCGATCTGTTGTCGTGCACGGCCACTTCTACCAGCCGCCTCGTGAGAATCCGTGGACTGGTGTCGTGGATCCCGAACCGAGCGCCGCGCCGTTCCATGACTGGAACCAGCGCATCGAGAGCGAATGCTACGCTCCCGTCGCGAACGCGCGTGTGCTGGGTCCGGATGGAGCTGTTCAACACCACGACAATCTTTACGCGGCGATGAGCTTCGACGTCGGCCCGACCCTGTTCGAATGGATGGAGACGAACGCTCCGTCGACCTACTCTTCCATTCTGGAGGCGGACAGGATCAGCGCACGAAAGCTCGGGCACGGCAATGCGATCGCGATGCCCTATCATCACACGATTCTCCCGCTTGCGTCTCGTCGCGACAAGGTGACCGAAGTGAAATGGGGGATCGCTGACTTCCGCCGACGGTTTGATCGCGAGCCCGACGGCATGTGGCTGCCGGAGACGGCGGTCGACGAAGAGACGCTCGAGGTGCTCGCTGAAGCCGGCATTGGTTTCACGATTCTCGCACCTCATCAGGTAGAAACCGTTTCCGAGAGCGGATTACCGCTGCGTTTTCGCGCCGCAAAGGGGCACGAGATTGCGCTCTGTGTGTACGATGCACGCCTCTCCGGTGACATCGCATTTGGGCCACTGACCAGGAACGGCGCGCTGCTCGCTGATCGGCTCGCGCCGACAAACCCGAACGATAAGACCGCCATCACCGCTGCGGCGATGGATGGAGAAACCTTCGGGCACCACCAGCGGTTCGGGGAGATGGGACTCGCTCGCGCTTTTCGCATCCTCGGCGAGAAAGACGATGTAAGGATCGAGAACTTCGCTTCGTTTCTTGCGCGGCATCCGGCAGACACTGACGCGGTGCTGGTTTCGCCGAGCTCATGGAGCTGCACCCATGGCATCGAGAGATGGCGCTCCGACTGCGGGTGCCAGCTTACACCGGGACAGCATACGAGCCAGACTTGGCGCACACCGCTGCGCAACGGGCTCGAGTGGCTTGCGTCTGAGCTTCACGACATCTTCGAGCGCGAAGGCGAGGAGCTTTTTGCGGTCGATCCATGGCGGGTGCGGGACAATTACGGCGAGGTGATCGGCGCCTCTGAAGCAAAAGCGCTTGCGTTCGTGGCGGAGTCGATCGAGCGGCGCAACGATGGCGCTCGCATCGAGCGCGCGGCCGAGCTGCTGGAAATCGAGGAGGGCGCACTCAGGTTGTTCACGTCGTGCGCATGGTTCTTCGACGACCTCGCACGCATCGAGACGATTCAGGTTCTCAGGTATGCCGCATTCTCAATCGAGATTTCGGGTGATGCAGTGCGTCTCGAGAGCGGACTCCTCGAGCGCATCGGAGACGCGAAGAGCAACGATCCCGCCGAGGGCACCGCCCGTGACATCTGGCGCACCCATGTGAAGACAGCGCGCCCGGAGTATTCCGCTCACCCATGACAGCCGCAACAGTCCAACCGCTCCGATTCGTTTTCGGAGTGCATCAGCATCAGCCGGTCGGCAATTTCGGGCACGTGTTCGAGGAGCACACCCGCGACGTCTACCTTCCGCTGCTGAAGCGGCTGGCCGAACGGGAGTTCTTCCCCATCGTCATGCATTTATCGGGTCCGCTGCTCGAATGGCTCGAGTCCAGTCACTCGAGTTACCTCGACATGGTCGGTGAGCTCGCCGCGGCTGGGAAAATCGAGCTGCTCCTCTCCGGTTACTACGAGCCAGTGCTCGCTGCGCTTCCGCCCGACGATCGTGTCGAGCAGATAGTGTGGATGCGGGAGGCAATACAGTCGCGCTTCGGCGTCACGGCCAGCGGCCTCTGGCTGACTGAGCGCGTATGGGAGCCCGAGCTCGCCGCCGACCTGGCTGACGCAGGTGTACGCTACGTACTTGTGGATGACAGGCATTTTCTGGTCAGCGGCTTTCAGCGCGAGCAGCTGCACGTTCCGTGGCGCACCGAAAGTGACGGCAAGCGGGTCGACGTGCTCGCCATCGACGAGCGGCTTCGGTACCTGATTCCTTTCCGTCCGCCGTCAGAGATCGCCGCTTACGTGCGTGAGCTTAGCTCCGCGGGCCACAGCCTCGCGGTCTTTGCCGACGACGGTGAGAAGTTTGGAGGCTGGCCGGGGACGCGTGAATGGGTTTACGACAAGGGCTGGCTTCGCGATTTCCTGGACACGATGGAAAAGCTCGTCGCGTCCGGTGAGATCGAGATGAGCACGTGCACCGATGCGCTCCGCGCGGTGCGCTCGGGAGGACTCGCATATCTGCCGACGGCGTCGTACCGGGAGATGGAAGGCTGGTCACTGCCTCCAGTCGCCGCCGCCAGACTTGGCGCACTCGAGACCGAGCTTGGTCAAGACCGAATCGCCGGCCAGGACGGCGCATTCATCCGCGGCGCGCACTGGAGAAACTTTCTCGTCAAGTATCCCGAGTCGAACCGCGCACACAAGAAGATGCTGGCACTGTCTGCGCTTTGCCGTACCCGGGACGACCCGCAGGTGGCGCGACGCGCAATCGGACGCGCACAGTGCAATGACGCATCGTGGCACGGAGTGTTCGGCGGACTGTATCTCCCGCACCTGCGCGAGGCGGTGTGGCTGAATCTCGCGCACGCCGAGCGTGAGCTGCGCGTCGGCGAGAGCTTGACTGCCGAGGTACTCGACTTCGACGCGGACGGGAATGACGAGGTGTGGGTTCATTCCGCACACTTTTCAGCGGTCGTTGCACCGGCACGAGGAGGGGCAGTCGTCGAGTACACCATTTTCGAGGACGGAATAAACTACGCCGACGTTCTGACTCGCCGTCGGGAAGCGTACCATGACGAGGCAGTCGCCGAGGCGGCGCGCATCGCGAAGGCTGGCTCCGCCAGGGAGGCTCATGATCCGGACGGCGCACCGAGCATCCACGACCTCGAGCACTCGATGACTCTTGCCAGGCTTCCTGCCGTCGATCTCGACGACCGCGCTTTCTTCGTCGATCGCATACTGCCCGCTGGCGTGACGGAAGCGCAGCATGCCGACGCCAGCTATACGCCGCTCAAAAGCTGGGGGCGTGTGGCTCTCAAGTTCGAAGTCATCGAGCAGGGGGACGCTGTGGAGATTGTCTGCCGCGGCGAAGAGATGGAAAAACGGATTCGCTTCGCAGAGCTGGGCGCGATCGATGTGTCGTGGAGCTGGGATCCGCTGACCTTCGATGCCGGGGCGAAGTTTTCCTCGGAGATTTCTCTCTTCCGTCCCCTCGAGATCGAAGCTACCCCTCCCGCGGGCCGGTGGACGGCTCCAGTCGAAACGGTCGCAAAATCAGAGAAAGGACTGGACCGGACCGTTCAAGGGCAGTCGGTCACTCTCCACTGGAGCGCATCGCTCGGCGCTGCGGCAGCTCATATTCGGCGGTGTTGACGGAGCTCGGCAGGAGGAACGGAAGCGCGTCACGAAAGCGGCGCGCCCACGCCGATTCGTGGTGGTGACCGTGCTCTTCCTCCACCCACATGAGATCCTCTCCGAGCGTGTAGCCTTTCGCTTCGAGTAGATCGCGAAGTTGCCGCGCCTTGACGACATGCCGCGCCCCTTCCCGGTTACCGACATCGAGATAGAGCTTTCCCCGAAAGAAGGGCGCCTGCTCGATGAAGGCGAACGTGTCCGCCTCCGTGAGCCACAATGACGGGCTGAGCACGCCCGCAAATCCGAACACTTCGGGATGGCGGAAGAATGCGTACAGGCTGATCAGTCCTCCCATCGAGGAGCCGACGATTCCGGTGTGCGCGCGGTCGGCCGCGGTGAGGTACTGTTCGTCTATCAACGGCTTGACCGTATTGATGAGAAACTCCAGATACTGGTCGCCGCGTCCCCCGCCCAGCTGCGGATGGTCGAACGGCGAGTACTCAGCGAGTCGCTCACGTCCCATGTTCGGGATGCCGACCACGATCGCATCCAGTCCGTCGAGACTCACTTCGGCCATCGCTATGTCGACATTCCAGGAGCCCGAGAAGCTCGTGGCAGGATCGAACAGATTCTGGCCGTCGTGCATGTAGATCACTGGGTAGCGCCAGTCGCCTGCAGCATACCCGCCGGGGAGCGAAACAAGCAGATCCCGCTCGTTGTCGAGCTCCGGACTGTACACACCGTCGATGCGCTCGATCGTTCCGAAGGGATTCTTCGAGCGCGCCCGCCGGCGGCGAAGGAGGTTTGACAACGAGCTCACGCTGATTTCACCCGGCGTACAGGTTGAGATCCGTGCCGACAGCATCGGCGATGTCCATCGCAACCTGAAAATCGGGGTGACGCACACAGACGTAACCGTCCGAAATGAGCGTCTGTACCCAGTTCCGCCGCGGAGCCCCGATCGGAAGCAGATCAACGTGCACGATGTGCTGCCCGAATCGAGCGCGAAGCTTCTCCAGACCGTCGATGTGCTGAATGCGCCCCTGTCCCTGCGCGCGCTTGAAGACGTTGACTGTGTTGTACTTGCGCGGGCCGGTTGCCGAGAAGCTGCCCTTCACCTCTGCTTCCGCATAGCCGCGGAAGAGATCGATGTCCGAAACGAAGTTCATGAGGTCGATGGTGCGAGCGCCCGCGGGGCGTACCGCGATCTCGCCGAACACCACTTCACCGTCGGGCTTCCGGTACCACTCCATGTGCGTGAAACCGGTCTTCATGTTCAGAGCTTCGAGCACTGCGCGCCCCATCTCGTGTCCACCCGCCAGCTCAGGTGCGTCGAGATCGCGCAGGCAGAGAGTCTGCGGGCTTATCCATTCCTCGCTTCGCGCGATGAGCGGCCGCGGCCGATAGTAGCCGATGTTCTTGTACAGCATCCTGCCGTCGACGCAGATCGTGTCGTAGGTGTACTCCTCGCCGTCGATGAACTCCTCGACGTTCACGTGATCGACGTGTGGCAGCTTTGCGATCACTTCCTTCAACTGGGCAGCGTTGTCAACGCGGTGCGTGTCCATCGAACCGGCGCCGGCGATAGGCTTGATGATGACCGGATAGCCGATCTTCTTCACCGCGGCGCGAACACCCTGTGCCGTCTTCGCTGATTTGTGCCTGGGCGTCCGAATCCCCGCCTTCGCAACCTTCTCCTTCATCAGGTCCTTGTCGCGGAAAGGCAGACACTCCTCGACTGTCATGCCGGGCGCGTCCAGCTCTTCGCGCAGTCGCGCCGCGAGGAGCACGCCGGGCTCCCAGAGGCAGATCACGCGATCGATCTGCTTTCCGCGTGCCCACTGCGTGACGACCTTCACCACCTCGTCTTCATCCTGAAGACTGGGCACACGCACATAGGCGGCGAGATGTCGCTTCGCCAGCTGCGGAACATCATGCTCCGGTTGATCGCCGATGCCGATGACAGCCGCGCCTTCAAGTGCGAGCCCGCGCACGAAGTACGGCATCTCATCCGGATAGCCCGGCGCAATCATCATGACGTTCATCGTGTGCTCCGTTCTCCGGTGCATGGAAAGAGAGGGGGGTTCATCCGAGCTCGACCCTTACTACGGAAATGAGCCGCTCGAGCGCCTGCATCACCACGGCTGTTTCGGGATGGCGCAGAATAATGTATCCGTCGCCCTCATAGCTGGCGGCAGGAGCCTGACCCGGTACGGGAAGCTTGACATCGACCACGAGTGAGCCAACCTCGCTTCCGATTTGATCGAGACCATGCACCTGGCGGACTCTTCCACTGCCCTGGCCACGAAGGAATGCGACTCCCACCGCATACTTCCGGGTCGGACGCTCGAACGTTCCAAGGATCATCACTTCCGTCCACGCTCGAACGAAGTCGATGTCATGTGCACGTGAGTTGAGCGTCGTGATCTGGGCACCCGGCGGGCGAGCAGCCACCTCCGAGATTGCGATGCTGCCGTCGCGGCGGCGAAACCATTCCATATGGCTCAGCCCTGTGTCCATTCCGAGCACTTCGAGCGCGCGCGATCCCGCCTCACGGATGTCGTCGTAGCGCGCGTCGTCCACCTCGCGCGGACACACGACGCACCACTGGATCCACTTGTTGCGGACCACGTCCAGCGGATTCGGATAGTAGTGGGTGAGCGAATGCCAGACAGCGCGCCCGTCGATCGAAATCGTCTCGAGCGAGTACTCGTCGCCGACGATGAACTCCTCGATGAGCGCGGGCTGGCCGGGATGAGGTGCAGCCTTCGCTACGGCATCGCGGAGTGAAGCCTCATCGTCCGCCCGAAAAGTCGCGACCGAGCCCGCGCCTGCGGGCGGCTTGACCACCACCGGAAACCCGACGCTCTTCGCAAACGCCAGCGCAGCGGTCGCATTCTCCACCAGACTGTGTCTCGCGCACGGAAGTCCCGCGGCCCGCAGCACGTCCTTCATTTCGGATTTGTCGCGGAACCGGCGCGCAACCTGGGGGGACATTCCCTTTATCGCGAGCTTCTCGCGCACCTCGGCCAGTGGTACCTGGAGCTGCTCGTACGCACCGAACAAAGTGTCGATACCGCCCATGCGCTGCGACAGCCCTTCCGCTGCCCATGCGAGCTGGCCCGCGTCGAGAATGTCGTTCACGCGCCAGTGAGCGCTCACCTTCTGCGCGAGTTGAGGCGACATCTTCTCCGCCGGATCTTGCGTGATCACTCCGACCCGGACGCCGGGAAGACTTGCTGCTGCTTCGATCATGCGCGTCGCATTCTCCGAGAGAATGGGCGCAGCGAACACTGCATTCGGCATCGGCTCTAGTAACCGAGTTCGTCGATGAAATGCGGGAGCATCCTGCGCCACCATGGCCAGTCGTGGTTCACGTCGTGGCCCCAGAGATCGAGTCGATGCGGTATCTGCCTGCGGTGGAGTATCTCGGACAGAGTGCGCGACGCCTGCGGCGCCTCGTACGCTCCCTGCCCTGATACGATCACGATGCGGCTGTGATGCTGAAGTGTGTGAAGCGGCCCGCCCGAGAGTCCCGGCAGAAACCACGCCGGATTGTTGAAGAAACAGTTCTCGTCCGTGTAGCCCTTGAGGTATGAAGGGCCGAGGTCGTAGAAGCCGCTCATGCCGATGAGCGTATCGAACAGGTCGGGCCGGCGAAAAAATGCATTGCCTGCGTGGAATGCGCCGAAGCTCGCGCCCGTGGTCGCGATTCGCTCGGAAGGGTTGCCCACAGCGGCGCGGATGTAAGGGACCACTTCCTCCTCGACGTACCCGGAGTACAGGGCCTGCCTGCGCGCCTGCTCGCGGACCGGAAGCGAGCGATCCATCCACGCGTGCTGGTTGATGCTGTTGATCGAGAACAGCCTGATCCGGCCTGCCATGATCGCGGGCTCGACCGCCTTCACTAGGAAGAAGCGCTCGTTCTCGAGATAGTCGGCTGCCGCGGTTGGGAAAAGCAGCACCGGCCGCCCGCGATTCCCATAGGTGACGATCGGCATCTCGAGCCCGAGTCTCGGGCTCCGCCATCCGTCGAGTCTGCGAGGAAGGCGGTCGTCTATGAATTTCAAGCGGCGCTCGTCACGCTCCAAGCCGCCGCGGCACCGACGAACGCATCGAAGAGCTTCCGCATCGCGGGATCCGCGTCCGCCAGATCCTCGGGGTGCCACTGCACTCCCAGCACGAAGTCGTCGTCCTGTGATTCGACACCTTCGATCAGTCCATCCGGCGCAAATGCATTCGCGACGAGAGTCGGCGCGAGCTCCTTGATGCCCTGGTGATGCATGCTGTTCACCAGGAAGCGGCCGGTTCCCAGAAGACGGCTGAGGCGGGTATCGGCCACGACATTCACCGGGTGCACCAGATCCTGGCGCGTGGTCACTCCCGCTTTCGGGAAATAGTCGTGCTTGATTGCGCCCGGATATTCGGATGCAACATCCTGGTACAGCGAACCGCCGGCCGCGACAGACAGAAGCTGCGCGCCGCGACAAACGGCGAGTATCGGCTTGCCGTCTTTCATGGCCCAGTCGGCAAGCATGATCTCCGTCCGATCGCGGTCGGGATCGACCCGGCCGCACGCTTCGGTGCGAGCTTCGTTGTACGAGCCGGGATCGATGTCCACGCCACCCGGCAGGAAAACTCCATCCAGTCTCTCGTAGATCGCTCGCAGAGTTGCCGGATCGTCGAGCAGCGGGACGATCCAGGGAATCGCGCCCGACGCTGTCAGCGTCCGCACATATCTCTGGCTCATGATCCAGCAGCGTGGCAGCTCGTCGGGAATTTCCTCGAGGGTCTGCGTAGTCACGCCGATGACAGGTCGCGTCTCAACTGTCACTTGGCGCCCTTGGCCGGCGTCAGTACACCCTCTGCTGTCTCTCTGATGATTTGGTCCACTACAGACTTCAAATCTCCCGTCTCCTTGTACGTGGCGAGCTGCCGGTCGGCGCTCGATCCTTCTTCCATGATGCGGTACGCGTACTCGATCTCTTTCCGCGTGCCGAGCTCATCCATCACGTCCCCGAGGAACCATTCGATGAGCTCCTTAATGAGCACTGGCGCGGGGAACTCCTGCTTCTTCCCGAAATCTATGAGCTTGCCCTTCAGTCCCCAACGTACGGCACGCCATTTGTTCTCTTCTATCATCTCCGAGCGGTACACGCGGAAAGTCAGATTATCCCGCCGGAGCTTCCACATTTTTGCAACCACCGCCTGTAGAATCGCGGCGACGCAGATGGCTTCCTCCACGCGCGTGCACACGTCGCAGTTTCTGAATTCGAGGGTCGGGTACTTGTAGTGTGGCCGCACATCCCACCAGAGCTTCGATGCATCGGGGATGCTCCTCGTCCGAACGAGCATGTCCACGAGATCGAGGTAGTCCGCATTGCTCGCGAACACTCGAGGCACACCACTGCGCGGGAAGTTCTTGAAGACGATGCTGCGGTAGGAATGCAATCCGGTCTTGCGGCCCATCCAGAACGGCGAGCTCGTGGACAGGCAGAGGATGTGCGGCAGCACGTATCGCGCGGCATTCAGGCAGTCGATGCGAAATTCCGGATCCTCGATGCCGATGTGCACGTGAGTTCCGAAAATCAGCAGACGGTCGGCCAGGTCCTGAAGCTCTTCCTTGACCCCCAGGTAGCGCTCCAGCGGCGTCGCGTGCTGCTGCTGCCATGAGGAGATCGGATGTGTGCCGGCTGCCCCAATCGTGAGTCCATGCGTCGCCGCAGCTTCGATGATCGCGCATCGCAGCTTCACCAGCTCCTCGCGCGCCTCCTGGATCGTGTTGCACACACGAGTGCCAACCTCGACCTGGCACTGATGAAGCTCGGGCTTCACGTCACTCAGATGTGGCAGATCGGATTTCATGATCTTGTCTATTCCGCTCTGGAGCTCCCGAGTCTCGGGATCGATGATCTGATACTCTTCCTCGATTCCTATCGTCAGAGAGGGCGGCTTGAGCGCTGTCAACTTCATCGCTTCTCCAGGAGAAGTGTCGGTACGTTCGAGCCGCCGCCGGCCGTGACGTTGAGCAGCTCGTCAGTGGAGATGCGCGTGAGACATCCCTCGACGAAGCTGCCGTTTGACACATAAGGTGCCGTATCGAGAGACCGAGCGTGAATGTCCAGCCGCCCGTCCACCCACGAAGGGAACGGCTCCTCCGGAATCGCCACTCGCTGCTGCACGATGTACGGCTCATCGAGTGCGCCCCGTATCGCGTCCGACCATTTCTCAGCGGTGACTCTCCATCCGAGCACTATCCCGCGACCACCGTAGTCGTCGTTTGGCTTGAGCACCAGGCGCTCGCGGTTCTCCGCGATCCATGGGAGCAGGTCGATCCTGCTGCCCTCGAATTCTGTAGACCGATCCGCGACCACGCGCGTCCATGGAACGTGCATCAGCACGGCGCGTCGTTCCTCTTGGCTGAACAGCCCCGCATTGCGCTCGTCGCCGATGACCGCGAGGCTCGCCTTCTTGTGGAGCAGCTTGCAGCGAAAAGGATTCACCATGCATACGGCACGCTCCCTCACTGCGCGCACGACGTCGTGCTCGAGACCGCATTCCTTCACGAGCTCGTCGATGAGAACTCGCTTGTAGATCAGCGTGACATGAAAGTCTCCGGAATGGAGCTTCCCGCCTCGGTATTCCATTTCACGCGGATCGGCGATTACGCACTCGAGCCCATTCTCTGTGAAGAACCGGCGGAAGAGAGCGAATTCGCTTTGCGTTGGGACGTCGGACCAGTCCACGATCGCAACGCGGGGAGCTTCGCGCGTGCCGCTCCATTGCCGGAAAGCACCGAGAAGCGAGTGCTCCACTCCAGGGGCTGACGGAAGCGGCAGGCAATTGTAGTCACGCCTGAAATCCGCCATCACCGGAAGTGACAGAAACGCCTTGGTGAGCGCGTCACCGTACGCCGCACCGGCCGGTGTCTCAGCGTTGTACTCGGTGAACTTGAGTCCCGATCCGTCAGCTCCGTCAGCGAAGAATGCATCCAGGCGCGAAGTGGGGCTCGCGTCTCGGAAGCCGGGATCATCGTGGATGAGTGTCTCCTCCCAATCGAGCAGCCCGAAGTGCGCGCGCAGCCTGTCGTCCGCCATCGCCGCTCTGCGGGCTTTCTCCAGCGCAGACAGGACAAGAGCGCAGCGATTGGCGAGAAGCCGATACTGCTCCAATGAAAGAAATCGCGGGCGAAGAACCGAGCACAGCTGGCGCCCACCGAACTCGAGACCCTCCGCCGCCAGCTGGCGATGGAGCCAGGCGTGCGAGTCGGCCGCAACCTCGGGTGTCAGCAGGTCATGGTATCGCTCGACCGCTGAAGTCACCCCTTTACCGTCGCGAACTTTGGGGTCTGTGGTGACTTCCGCGGCGCCTTCGCCATCCGGATGGCCATATCTGCCATGTGCTTCACAGTCCAGTCGAAGAACGGACGCGTCAGCGAGTTGATGTCCATGTCAGGGGCCGGATTCATGAAATCGATGGCGTACGGGACTCCGTCTCGTACTGCAAACTCGACACTGTTCATGTCGTAACCCAGAGCGCTCACGAGCTTGAGCGCGTCACCTACGATTCGCTTCCGAAGTTTCGGCGACAGGTAGCCCTCGTCATCGATGTACCGGCGCGCCTTCGGATCGTATTGCATGGGAAGCACGTCTTTCTGGCCGAGGCAGAGGCAGCGGATGTATTTGTCCCACTCGATGAACTCCTGGAGGATCATCGTGAGGAGTCCGCTTTCATTATAGTGGTGCCACACCTCTTCCATTGAATGACAGATGTAGACGTCACGCCATCCACCGCCGTGTGCGTCCTTGAGCACGCAGGGAAGTCCCACGTACTCGATGGCGCCCTTCCAATCCATCGGGAACCTGAGGTTGCGAAGACTCTCGGAGTGCGAGATGCCGGGGATGTAATCCTTGTTGGGAAGGACGACGGTTTTCGGGCTCGCCACGCTGAGGATGGTCGCAAGGGTTGAATCGAAAAACTTGTCATCGGCCGACCACATGAACGGGTTGTTCACCACCTTCGTGCCAAGCAGCGACGCGTGCTTGAGGTAGGCGCGATAGAACCCGACTTCGTGCGAGATGCGATCGATGATCACCGCGTACTCGCCCGGAACTCCCATCCGGGTGATGTCCAGTGACACGTACTCGGCAGTGACGCCGGCCTTCCGGCTGTTTATCTCCTCGATGAACGCCGGAGGAAACGACCACTCTCGGCCGACCAGAAGGCCGATTTTCTTTTCCATCAGCGATACAGCAGGAACGGTTCGCTGCTCGACTTGAACGCAGCGGCCTCCCTGTCCCATTCGGCCAGAAGCGGATCGAGCTGTCCCGCTTCGATGGCGAGCCTCGCCTTGTCGGATCCAGTGAGACGATCGATCGATCCCCGCCACGCGAAGTCGCGCGGGTGCTGCCTGCGAATCTCGTCGATGAGCAGGAGAGCTGTGCGAACCGGCCGATAGGCCTGCCGGTCGGTGATGGCGAATCGAATGGCAGGAATCGTTTGTCCCTTGTACTTCGACGCCGCCGAGTCGACGGACATCGTGATCGCCTCGAACCGGATTCCCGGTAGATGACGATCGTTCATCACGCGCGCGACTTCAGGCGCGTTCAGCCAGGAAGCTCCGATCTGCTCGAACGGCCGGTCCGTGCCGCGGCCCTCCGCGACCGTCGTGCCCTCGAAATAGACCGATCCCGGATAGCTCGTCAACGCGGCGAGAGACCGAAGGTTCGGCGATGGATTCGTCCACGGAAGCCCCGTCTGATCGAACCACTGCGACCGCTTCCAGTTTGTCGCCTTGACGATGATGAGATTCGCGCCAATGCCGAATTTCTCGTTGAAAAGCTTCGCAAGTTCGCCGACGGTCATGCCATGTCGCGCGGGGATCGGGTACATGCCCACGAACGACTTGAACTTCGGGTCGACCAGCGCGCCTTCGACGATCTCTCCGCCGATCGGATTCGGCCTGTCGAGAACGACGAAGGGAATGCCTTTCTTCTTTGCTGCCTCCATCGAGAGCGCCATCGTCGATACGTAGGTCCACGTCCGGCCGCCTACCTCCAGAAGGTCGTAGACCAGCACATCCACGTCCTTGAGCATCTCCGGTGTCGGGCCTCGATCCTCGCCCCCGTAGAGGGAGTAGACGGGAACGCCGGTCTTCGCATCGGTTTCATCTCCGATCTTCGCGCCGGCGGCGGCCGTGCCGCGAATGCCGTGTTCCGCGGCATAGAGAGCAACGAGCTTCAGATCCTTGTGCTGCGCGATCAGATCGATGTCGGGCGTCTTCGACCGGTCGACGGCGCTCGCGTTCGTGATGAGACCGACGCGTTTACCCTTGAGCGACGCTGGAATGTCGGAGAGAAAGACTTCGATGCCGGGTTGAATCGCGGAGTCACGATTTACCGAAACAGTCCCGACCGAGTTCTGAGCTACGGGCGCGCACGCATAGGCGGCGAGCAGAACGAATGCGGGCACAATCGTTTGGGGTTTCACGATCCTCTCCTGGTGTGAATGTCGTTCCTGCTCACCGTGTCGCTCAGGTCGCGCCCGGGGGACGATAGCCAATCTGCTTCTTCGCTGCCTGATCCATTTCCTCTGCCGAAATGAGCAGAATGGTCTTGATTGCCACCGCGCCGCTGCCATTCACGGCAAGACTGAGCGCCGCCGCTGTCGCGGTGTCGGGCAGCTCGCATGTGACGTACACGTCGCCGTCGCCGAACGCGTAATAAAACGACTCCACCTTCCCGCCTGTCTTGCTGATCATTTCTTCGATGAACGCGCGGCGCTTCGTGCCCCCGTCGCGTGCGAGGCCTTTGACTCCTTCTGGGCTATACGAGCCTTGAATCAGGTACTTCGCCATGATGTCTTCCTTGAGTGAGGGGTGTCGATGAAAGTGGCGTGCGTCAGAATGTGGACAGACGCCTTGAATTACTTCGCGCCAAGGCCAGCCCGCAAGCAGGACGAATTCGGTGGCAGTGCTACGGTTCGTCTCCGCTCGGACCATAGATCTGGGGCACCTTCGATCCCATTGGCCGCAGGTACGTCGATATCTGGCCGCGGTGGTGAACGATGTCGAAGAGGAGGCTCCAGGCCATCGATGACGCGGGACGCTCGCCGCCGAAGAACTCGAGCATGCCGTCCCAGCGCGTGTCGGGCAAAGCACTCCATCGCTGCGTCATTCCGGCGCTCTGGCTTTCATAGGCGTCGAGCACTTCCTTCATCGTCGACGGCGTGGGTGGCGGCGCCCATTCCGCCTTGCCGCTCTCGAGCGCTTCGATGATCATTTTTTCTTCGCAGACGATCTGCCACGCGATCTCCTGCGCGGTGCGCGACTTCGGATCCGGCCGGTAGTCAGACCCCTCCGGAATTCTCGCGAGCACGTTGCGGGTTGTCTTCGATTCCTTCGTCCAGAAATTCGTGAAGAGCGATTTTTCGTCCACGCGGTCTCCTGTAGCGTCGATGGGGAGACGCGAATCTAACGCCGCTTCGCCGGGCTCTTCAACAGCTCGCGCATGCGCGCGAGCTCTTTCTCCGACAGCTTGCTTTGCTCTTCGTCAAGGCGATCGAGCTGTCTACTCAGGTCACTACGGGATTCCAAACGCTACTATCACCTTGCCCTTGTGGTGCCCCGCTCCAAAATGCCGGAAAGCTTCGGGGACATCACCTAGCTTGTAAGGTCCATCGATCACCGGCATAACCTTGCCGGCTTCGAAAAGCTCCGTTACGTAGGCCAGGTCCTTGTTCGGTTTCAACACAACGAGGCGCACGTGCTTCCTGTGCACCTTCGAAAGCCAGGGGCTCAGGAGCAACGCCTGGATAAGCCGAGTCATGGAACCTCCGACCGTGACGTACGCGCCATCGGGATTCAGCGCGCGCGCGTGATCGAGTATGGAACGATTCGTCTTCACATCGAGGATCATGTCGTAGCGCTGCCCGGTCCTGGTGAAGTCCTCGAGCTCGTAGTCGATGACGTGGTCAGCACCAATCGACCGCAGCATGTCCAGTTTGCCTGAGCTGTCGACGCCTGTCACCTCGGCCCCGTACAGCTTGGCGATCTGTACGGCAAACGTACCGACACCACCGCCCGCGCCATTGATCAGGATTCTCTGCCCGGGCTGAAGCTTTCCGACATCACGAAGGCCCTGCACAGCCAGCATTGCAGCTTGTGGTATTGCCGCGGCCTGGTCGAACGTCATGCCGGCGGGCTTGAGCGCCAGCGCACTTTCACGCGCGCAGACATACTCGGCAAAGCTGCCGAAAGCATCCTTGCAAAGATCACCAAATACTTCATCGCCAGGACGCAACCGTTTCACATTCGCGCCCACTGCTTCGATCCGTCCTGCGACATCACATCCGAGTATTTGAATCTTCGGCCGTAGAAAACCGGACATAAGCCGGTTTACGAAAGAGGTGCCATCCAGAAGTCCCAGGTCCCAGTCATTTATCGACGCTGCATGAACTCTTATCAGCGCTTCATCGTCCTTCGGAACCGGTTTCTCGACCTCCTGGAGGGACAATACATCAGGTGATCCGTATTTCGAGAATACCATCGCTTTCATGCGATTCCACGATCCTCAGCGGGCGGCCATCAAACCCATCACCAGGTACAGCACTTCCGCCAGGTTGGCGGTCGCCTTGACTGACTTCACGTCGTCTCTCCGTTTGCGTAGCGTCGGCCGATCAGCGAAAGGATGAGGCCGGCGACGCTCAGAATCGCGAGAACAAGAGCCGGGGTACTCGCTCCTGACGTTCCGGCCAGGACGAGCGGTTTCATTTGTGCCACGCCTTTCGATGCGACGTAGTGCGCGACGATCAGCACATACATGAGCGGTATCATCGCGCGATACCGAAGCAGGACGAGCACAAAGATCGTCGCGAGTATGAGCTGCTCGAGGCCCAACCGCGCAAAGAGGCCGATGATGTTCTGCGCAGCGGAGGGTGGATACGAATCGAGCGGAATCGTGGAGATCGATTGCGCTCCGCCGTCAGCGTTGAATAGATGAGTGAGACTCATCGCGACCTTCATGAAGACAATGGGGACGAAGAGCCAGAGCGCCAAAGGGTGACCGCGGTACCGATTGTCGACGCGGCCGGGAAGGATCCGATTCAGCACGGGCGACTCCTGGATTTACACTAGGTGTGGTGATTCCACTGGGTGGCGGGTGCCGGACTTTCCGACATTGTCTCGACGGCAGGCTTGATCAGAGCGACAATAGACCCAACGCGCGCCGGCGGTGGGATGTTTCAGGCGGCAACGGTCACGCCCGCCGTTGCGAGAAGATAGCAGCGCCGACTGGCATACTCGGCGCCCTCATAAGGTGCGCGCTGGGTGGATTCAGTCACAATGAGGTCGGCCGAGCGGAGAATCGCCTCTACTTCGGTCGGCTGGTGAAAGTGAAAGTCGAGACACACCGGCCGGCCATACAAGTCATCGACGTGAACCGTTTCCTCGCCGATGTGGAACACGAGCAGCAGCAAACCGTCGGGTTCCAGGACCCGTCGCCACTCTCGCATCACCGCCTCGAGCTCGGCAGGCACAAAGTGGACGATGGAGTAGAACGCCACGATTCCTGCGAGGCTTGCGTCCGGGAGATCGAGCGCGCGTATGTCGCCAGCTCGAAACTCGATGCCGGGATTAAGCCCGGTTGCGCAGCGGATCATTTCGGACGAGAGGTCGATGCCGAAGATCTGCACTCCTCTCTCGTGCAGATACTTCGCTATGTGGCCAGGACCGCAGCCGAGATCGGCGACGCTGCCCTTCCCCTTTAATGCTTCAGGATTGAAGCGCGTCTATCGACTAGCGAGCCCGACGCTTCGACCCGCTACGCGCCGGTTTCTTCCGCGCTTCGGTTTTGCGCGCGCTTCCTGGATTGCAAATGGGACCCTGAGATAGAGTGGCCAGCAACGGACTATATATTCATTCCCGATGACCGCCACGCCGATGTAAGCTTGTGACGAATCCATTCCTTCGAATTCGGGGAGACCGATGAAGATTCTGCAAATATCGATTCTGGTGCTCGCGGGCTCGGCGCCTCTCGCCGCCCAGCAACCTCCCGCCTTCACGCCGGCGGCGAATCCAATCACGACGGTGTTCCGAACTCGGACGATGACACTGCAACGCAACCTTGCGCAGGCATTCGATTCCATCCCGGCATCCAAATTCAGTTACAAACCGACGCCGGCGCAGCTCACCATTGGGCACATCGCCCAGCATCTGGCGAGCGACAATTATCTCTTCTGCAACGCCTTTGGCCCGATGAAGGCAACGATCCCGGCGGTTGACTCCGCGACCGCGGATTCGGTCAAGGCGAAATGGCCCAGGGACTCACTGGTTTCAAAACTGAAGGCGTCGTTCACATTTTGCGAGAACGCTTTCGCCCAGCTCGATGACGCGAAGCTCGGAGATCAGGTTACGATCTCGTTCAATGGCACTCCGCGAACCCTTACGCGCGCCGGCATGGTGCTCGGCCACGCTCTCGACATGGCGGATCATTACAGCCAGCTGGCGAATTACATGCGCCTGAACAACATCTTGCCGCCAACCGCGCTTCCGCGGCCTCCTCGCACGGGAAGCGGGGGCGCCCCTTAGCCTGTGCGTGCGTGTAAGGCTCCCGTTGTTCTTATGCGAACGGTGTCACCCCGTCACGGGTTTTGCTGCTCCGCGCGGAGTCCGATAAGCCGCGGTATGCAGCGCCTTCGCGCTGACCATCACGGCGCACATGCCTCCCTGTTGCGCGAGATTGACCACGTTCCGCTGTGATGCGCGCACCATCATCGCAACACCGTAATGGCTCGGTGCGATGCCCATAACGACGTAAAACGGCGCGACCTGCAGTTGACCTGCTTCGTCCAGCACATGAAATGACTTTACGGGAATCTGCGCAGTCTCCTGCACAACCCACCGGTCATTGGTATCCACCAGCGCACGGCCGATCGCAGATTCCCACTCGCCCTGTTCTAGACCGGGACCGAACAGCACACCCTCGCCTCCGTACGACCGGTTGGGCTTGAGCACGAGCGATTCCCGCTGTTTCCTCGCATACTCGAGAAGATCGATTCGCTCACCGGCCGGCGAGGTGGAATGGCGATCGGACACGATGCGGGTCCACAGGACGTGCCGCCGCATCACCTGTTGTTCCGCCTCGGTCAGGAAGCGGTCGGCGAGCGCGGGGTCGGTGAACACCTCGAAACAGCTTTTCTGATCGAGCTCCGCGGCGATCGAAGAAACGACGCGGTTCTGTCGCAATAGAGCGCGCATCGGCGCTACATCGACGCCTTCCGCCGCGAGATCCATGAGGTCGAGCACGCTTGCATCCCGGTACGCGAGGTCCACGGGCGTGTCGCCGTACAGCACCTCCTCACCACGCAGATGGAGCTCGCTCGCGTCCGCATGCAGCACCGAGATCCCGTAACGTTCCTGATAGTACTCGACGAGCGCCTGCATTTCGTCGGGACCATCGATGGAGTACTTCGGGTCGACGAGCACGATCTGTCCCTCCGGCCGGCCGATCGCGTCGAGATGCTCCAGCAAATCCTGGAGCAGCAGCTCGCGGATGTCTTCAGCCAGCTGGAGCCGGATCGTCGAATCCTGCACCAGCAGCGCCGGCACCACGAGATCTGCGAGTACCTCCATGGATGTCGGAGCGATGTGCAGACCGCCTATGCCGGTGAGATTCGGCTCCATGAACTTGATCGAATCCTTCCATTCGGCCGTCGAATAGTCCACCACCGCATCGAGGCGGCTGAACATCGGATTGGCTTCACGGTGCGCCGGGGTCCAGCACTCGCGGAGCCACTCTTCCTCCACCGGCGTCACGCGAAGAATCTCCTGGACCTCCGGCACCGTGAAGTAGAGGTCCGGCAATCGCTTCATGCAGTTGAGCAACGTCTGGGAGACGTAATGCGTGTAACCCAGCTGGTCCGGCCGGAGCGTGATCGGACACGGGAGCAGACGTATGATCTCGGCCACGCCGTCACGCTGATAGACAAGGTGGCGGTCTTCCGCCTCACGACGGATCGCGCGCATCAGCCCGATCATCTCGTCGGGCGGGATCCGGTCGATAGCGTCCTGAACACGAATGGCGAGTCGCTGGCCACTACGGCCGATTTCTTCAGCGGGCGTATACATGCGCTACGTATCGTGAAGGGTGTGCATGCGAAGCGGGGCAAGCATATTCTACCGCCGGAGCAAAGAGTATCAATCCTAGGTATCGACTCTCGCCGCACCCCAAACTCACCCAATGAAGCCAAAGCAAGCGTACGTGGAGCTGCTCCGTCTCTCGCGCGAAGAGACCTTGTTGTCGTCGTGTGCCGGCGTGCTCGAATGGGACCAGGAGGTCTTCATGCCGCGCAAAGGAGTGAAGCATCGCTCCGAGCAGATGGCATTCCTTGCGGGTCTGGTGCACGATCGCGCGACGGATCCCCGCTACGACGAGCTGCTGAGCGACCTCGAGGCGTCATCGCTGGTGAGCGATCCCGAGAGCCCGCAAGCCGTCAACGTGCGTGAGCTGCGCCGGGATTACGATCGCGAGCGTCGCATGCCGCGACGGTTGGTGGAGGAATCGGCCCGCGTGACAGCGCTCGCCTCGAAGGTCTGGGCGCAGGCGAGGAAGAAGAACGACTTCAAGTCTTTCGCCCCGTGGCTCGACCGAGTCTTTGCGTTGGCGCGGGAGGAAGCGGACGCCGTCGGACACAACGGGACGCGCTACGATGCACTCCTCGACGACTACGAGCCCGGCCTGACGACCGAGCGGCTGTCAACCCTGTTTGCGCGTCTCGGAGCCGATCTCGTTCCTCTGGTCGATGCGTTACGCGAGGAGTCAGCTCGGACGCCGGTGCACGCTCTAGCGCGGGAATTTCCAGTCGATCGGCAGCGACTCTTCTCGGAAAGCGTCGCAGCGGCACTTGGCTTCGACCTCCAGGGTGCGCGTCTCGACATCGGGCAGCATCCATTCTGCACGATGATCGGCCCGGGCGATGTCCGCATCGCGCTGCGCTTCTTTCGCGACAACGTCGCCAGCGGGATCTTCGCTCTCCTGCACGAAGTCGGTCACGGATTCTACGATCAGGGTCTGGATCGGGCCCACTACGGGACGCCGATGGGAGAGGCCGTGTCGCTCGGCATCCACGAATCGCAGTCGCGGCTGTGGGAGAATCTCGTCGGACGCAGCGAGGGCTTCTGGCGGCATTTCTATCCACAGCTGCAAAGCACTTTTCACGAGGCCTTGCACGACGTCTCGCCGGAGGCGTTCCGTCGCGTGATCAATCGTGTCGAGCCCGGACTCATTCGCGTTGAGGCTGACGAAGTCACTTACAACATGCACATAGTGATTCGCTTCGAGCTGGAGCGCGCATTGCTCGCGGGGGATCTCGTCGCAGCCGACCTCCCCGGAGCATGGGCCGAGTTGTACCGGCGGTACCTCGGCGTGACGCCGGAAGACGATCGAAACGGCTGCCTGCAGGACGTTCACTGGGCGGAGGGGCTGATCGGATATTTTCCAACTTACGCTTTGGGCAATGTGTACGCGGCTCAGATTTTCGCTGCCGCTGAACGCGCGGTGGGACCCCTCGAGGATGCGTTTGCCATCGGCGACTTTGGCAGCCTGCGGCGCTGGCTCGGCGAAAACATTCACCGTCATGGCATGCGGTACAGGGCAGAGGCACTCGTCGAGCGGGTTACAGGGAGCGCGCCCGATCCGTCCGCTCTAATCGAGAGCTTGTCCAGCCGCTATCGCGCGGCACCCCCTGCGAAACCGCTCCACTAGAGACTACTGTTGCGGCGACTGTTCCGACGGAGAATCACGATTCTGGATGGGCCCTTGAGGAAATAGCGCCCGAACGCGTCTCGTTATCTATCGAGCTTGAAGACGAAAAGCTGCTGCACCAGTTGTGACACTGGTTTCCCGCCGATGCTAGCTGGCTTGAACCGCATCTGCGGGAGGGCTCGACTGACAGCATCGGCAAAGAGGGCGTGCGTCGATGACACGACACGGAAGGTATTGCGATCGGCGCGGCCCTTCTCATTGACGACGAATTGCGCGATGACCTGCCCTTCGGTTCCGGCTGATCTGAGCATGTCCGGATATCGCGGACGAACGGTCCCGGCGATTGCGACTACTTCGAAGTCGACCTCGAAAGCGTTGAACGCTCCGGGAGCCCCACCTGCGGCAAGGTTAGTGGCAGGACCAGCGTCGAACTCGGGCGTCGGCTGCGCGTTCGGATCAACGGGCGGCGTTGTAGTCGGAACTTTGGTCGGAGCAACAACCGGACGCGACTTTGGCTTCGGAGTGGGGCGAGCAGGCGCGCTCGGCGGTTGGGCGGATGGCTTCAGCCAGTGAATCGTCGTGGCTTGCGTTCCTGCAGCTGCGATGACTTTTGACGCCGCACCTGACGTCGTTGCGTAAATTGCCGCCGCTATCAGCGCCGAGTGGAACAATGCGCTTACCAGGCCGGCGTTGCCATTCCATTTTCTGTGCGGCGTGGATTCGATCAAGGTCGTAAACATTCTATCCTCCCGCTCTCCCAACTCTATGCAAGGGAGATGCTAGACCGGCCTCGTTGTGCTGAACCCTTCCGGTTACGTGAGACTCGCATCGCGCTTACGTCACTCGCGCTGCGTACCTCCCTTCGTTGGCCTGAGGTCACAGCAGGAATCGTCGGGATCGGGAGCGCCTCGCGGAGCACTGGCCGGGGCTCCGCGTCCTCTACATGTCCGGCTACCCGGGCGACGAGGTCCTGCAGCGCGGACTCGTCATGCCCGGCGCGGCATTCCTGGAGAAGCCGTTCACGCCCGCCCGCCTTGCCGAAGTCATTCGCCAGGCGCTGGACCACCCGAGCCTTTCGTAACGGGTTTAGCGCGAGTGCGCGCCTCCAACGCCAACACTCCGTGGGGCTCGATCCCCTAGTTGTGGGGAACCCCAGCCGGTCCCCTGATCAAAATCCCGCCAGTGTGCGTAACATAAGTACCCGGTGCGAGCGTCCATGAACCGCGTAACGCTCCTGCTGAGGCTCCGGGAACAATACCGCTGGCATCAGCGGTGAATTGGGTGGTTCTATCGAGCGACATGAATAATGCGGGGTAGTCCAGCATGAATCTCCACTCAGGAGAGTTACCCGAACTACCGCTATAGATTTCCCAGCCGTTGGCAAGCTTGAAAGTGAGTACGTCCACACCGCTCACGGTCTTGTTGGAAGTGTTGACATGAAATGCTTTGAATGTCGGCGTCAGATCGCAGACATCGACGTTGGTGATGGGAGGACAGCTAAAGGAGACTACATCGGCCTGGTTAACCATTGAAAACAGTCGGGACGCTCGAAAGTTTACCGAAACCTGATTGCTCGATTTGGGCTCCGCTTCAACCTGAAGGAAGCCAGTCTGATCAAGCACTCCGCCTAGAGGTGGAACTTTGGCCATCACCGCAGTCTCGCTCCAGGTCAGAATCTTCAAAGTCACGGACGTTCCTGCCGTGGGAAATGCTCCTTTCAGAATCAGCTTACGCGGTGCTCGCGAATCGAGCTCGCCAAAGCCGCATCCTGACACGATGAACTCCTCGCTGGGTTCGAGCGGACTCGTGTATATCACGCGTTTGATGGTTGGCGTGAGGCAAGGCGCGGCGCGGGCGTTGGGTGCGTCGCATCCCGTGGCGATACACAGTGCATCGACTGCGGAACCTTCCACCTTGACCGTCGCCGACACAGCGGCTGTCCCGATGTTGCAGTTCATTCCCGGGCGCGCGCTAACGATGAACGACCCGGCTTTTGAGTAGGTGTGGCTGGCTTCGCGGGGGAAACTTTACTGACGTCAGAGTCGTCGAGCTGCCATCGCCGAAGCTCAACAGGACCTGGCCGCATTCCCCAAAACCAGCAACAGATACTATGACTGGCCTATAAATCGTGACGTCCGCTGGAATGACCTTGATTCCCATAATCGTGCCGGGCGTTCCAAGGGCCTGCGCGGCGAGCGACTCGCCGAACAATGCGATGAGCGCGACGGAACGAACAAATGAAGTTCTCATTTAAGTAGTCTCCTCATCGGCGTCGCAGCTGTTCCAGCAGCTGACGAGCGCGCTGGTGGATTTCCGAAAGCTCTGCATCGGTGGTCGCTTTCGCGGCCCTTGCGCGCAAATCGATCGCCTCTGAGCGAAGTTGACCGTTTGCACGCGAAGCCGGTGTCTCTTCGTGTTGTAACGTCGCGGCTTCAGCCCGTACCTTCACATTCTCCTGCTCGACGCGGTTTTGCTCGGCCGCGTTCCCAGCTTCGATTTCCACATCGGCTTGCCGCTTCGCAGCATCTGCCTTCCCCTGGGCGTCTGCACGATGCCGCGCGACCGCCGCCAGTAACTCGCGCTTCGACATCGACTTTCCGCGAACATCGATCGGCTGATCATCCCCGAGTGCATCAAATTCCGCCTTGGTCAGTTGATCAGCCCTCGGATTCGATCTTGGTTGTTCCTGGGCCGAAAGGATTGTTGAATACGAAGTGAGCACTATCAGACCGACAACGCAGGTCAGTGCTGCTGTACTGGTCTTCCGCATCCCGAGCTCCCCGTTAATGTCCATTCCCTAAGGCGCAGACTGGGAGGAAAAGCGGACACGGGTAGACTCGGAGCGGGTCAGAAAGCGGACATGACCTTATTGCGAGCTCGTCTCAATCGCATCTTTCAACAATGACGAAGGCTTCCTGCCTGGGTCGTGTCCTCGCCGTGATTGCGGCGGTGATAGTCGTGACCATCGTCGTTTTGATCGGCTCGACCGGCTGGCTAGACGCATTGGGCGCCGCTCCGAAGGGAGCGCGTCTCGCCCGGATTCAGCGATCTCCCAACTACCGCGACGGTGCTTTCAGAAATCCTGAAGCGGCCCGCATGATGCCGAAGACAGGATCGAAGGGGATGCTGCGCCGCTGGCTTGGAGGGCATGAGCAGCGAGTGCCGCCTGGACCGATGCCGGTCGTGAAGCTGACGAAGGCGGATTTCGCACGGCCACCTGCCTCCGGACTGCGCGCGACCTGGCTCGGACATTCCACGGTGCTCGTCGAGATCGACGGTGCGCGCATTCTCTTCGATCCGGTGTGGGCGCGCCGCGCATCGCCGTCATCATTGATTGGCCCGAAGCGTTTTTTCTCGCCGCCGCTCGCCCTCGAGGAGCTGCCGCCGCTCGATGCGATCGTCGCGTCGCATGATCATTACGATCACCTCGACCGCGAAGTCGTGCGTGCATTGGCGAAGAGTGCCGCTCAGTCGCACGCACGGTTCATTGTCCCGCTTGGCGTCGGCGCGCACCTCGAGCGATGGGGTGTAACACCCGATCGGATTACGGAGCTCGACTGGTCGGAATCGACTACGCTTGGTTCGCTTACTCTCACTGCGACCCCGGCGCGCCATTTTTCCGGGCGCGGTTTCAACGACCGCAATCACACGCTGTGGGCATCGTGGTCGGTGGCCGGCCCGAAGCATCGTGTGTTCCACAGCGGTGATACCGGCCCTTTCCCCGGATTCGCGGACATCGGTGCCGCACACGGGCCGTTCGATCTGACGCTCATCAAGATCGGCGCCTATGACGACATGTGGCCGGACATTCATCTGACACCAGAGCAGGCGGTCGACGCGAACTCGAAGGTTCATGGAAAACTGCTGCTGCCGATTCACTGGGGAACGTTCAATCTCGCGTTTCACGCGTGGGACGAGCCGGCCGACCGCGTAGTTGCAGCAGCCATTTCGAGTGGCGCTCAGCTGGTGGTGCCGAAACCCGGAGAATCCATCGAGCCCGCCACGCCGAGGCCGGTGGAGCGCTGGTGGCGTGCAGTGCGAGCGCGGTAGGTCAGCGAACCTTTCCCTTCAGTACCCCGAAGCGAGGTTCCGTCAGACTGCGATATCGAAGTGCAAGACATCTTCGCGCGTGCCGAGCTTCGTGTACAACGCGATGGCGGGTTCGTCCTCGATGCCGGTGTCGGCCTGAACGAAAATCACATAGGCTCCGCGCTTTGCCGCTATCTCCTTCAGTTCTTCAATCAAGGCCGTCGCGATTCCTTCGCGCCGGTGCCCTGATGCGACAGCCAGGTCGTAGATGTAGATCTCGCTGCGCTCCTGCTCGAACTTTCTGAGCTCGTACGCCGCGATGCCGCCCACGACTTCGCCACTCTTCAAAGCGGCCAGTGCAATGAAAGAATCGCCGCCAAGCAGTCGCCGCAGGTAGTCCTCACCCGGGCGGCGATCAGTGTAGGCATCCAGGTCATTGAACGCTTCACCGAACGTCGTCAACAGGGCTTCCATCAACGCGACGTCATTGGGTGTGAGATGGCGAACTTTCAGAGACATGGACACTCGACCTCGTCGCTCACATCCTCGCCCGGGTGGTGGACGGCCTAATCTATAGTAGTGAGGAGATACGTTCGATACCTGCTGAGCAGCAGCTAGTGCTTCGCCGTTAGTCGCTGGACTTCTCGTCCCCAGTTCATGACGAGGCCAAGCGACTGAGATTGTTTCAGCGACGTGCGCACCATGATGAATTGTTTGTCATCTGCGCTCACGTCGTAACCTCGGTGATACTCGTCGCGCAGGAAGCCCGGATTCGCGAAGAGCCGCGTGGGTGTTCCAGCGTGAAATTCGCTTTTCGTCTCGACCGGAACGGACATCATGTCTCCGGCCTGTGTGCGGAAGAAAAGCTCCTTCCCGCTATGTGCCCACAACGGCTCGGTGCCGCCATTCACCGAAACAGTCCATCGTGCCGCATCCACCGATGGATATGGCCTGACGTACACCTGGTTCTCTCGCGACTCCGTCGATACATACGCGATCCACTTTCCGTTTGGTGAAATCGCTGCCCCGAAGTTGTCGTAGTCTGTGCGAACCAGGCTGCGCATCGCAGTGTCACCAATACTCGGGGCATACATAAGCTTACGCGTATGTGCGCCAGTACCTTCTGTTCGAAAGACAATGCCTCGACCATCGGGTGACAGCGTTACCTCATCCAGCGATTGCAGGCTTCGATTGAGTGGCTGCTCGTCGCTGCTTCCGTCAGCTCTGCTGATCCACGCCCTTCGTTTTGCGTTGCGGGTCGCGATATAGGCGACGCTTCTCCCATCAGGACTCCACGCTGGACGATCGCCAGGCCCTTTCGGCGTGACACGAGTGAGTGACCCGCTCGGAAGTCTCTTGACCCAGACAGCACTGCCTTCATTGGAGGAAATCGTCATCGCGAGACTCGACCCATCGGGCGAAAGAGCGGGATGGCTGAATGCGCCGAACCAGGTCGTATCGACGGGTATCGCTTTGCCGTCGCGCGAAACCCAGGCGACTTGATTCATTATGCTCGACCCCGGGACATACACGAGCACGCCGGTTTCGGAAACTGCGAACTGAAGTGATCCGTTGACCGCATCCGCTGCCACCTTGTCGAGAACCTGAACGGGTTCTCCGGTGACTACGAGTTTTTGTGGATCGAATCTTTGCGCGAACACACGACCGTCGAAAACGCCGTATAGCAGTATGTCGGGAGGCAGGAAGCGCGGGTACGTTCCCTTTGCGATCACCGATACAGTGTGTGTCTCGAATGAAGCGACTCCGATATCATTTTGCCCGGGAGACCCTTTCCATATTTGTACCAGAGCGCCCTTACCTCCAGGCAGTACCTGGGCGAAATCGAGCTCCTGCTGTCCTTTTGTTGAATCGGGCCTGGCAAGTGTCTCGATGCGGCCGCCCGTAGCAGCAACACGTGCGAGCCTGGTCGAATTGGAAAAATAGATTTTGCCATCCTTGTCCCACGAACCGCCCCATGCAGCAACCGAATCCGGGATCACGGTGCGCACCATTCCGCCAGCTGCTGGAATAACGGAGAGCCCGTTTGGATGTGCACCACCGCCGCGCGACACGAACGCGATCGACTTGCCATCAGGGGAGAAAAACGGCGCCTCCGCACCCTCGGTTCCAGCGAGCGGTTTGCCTTCGAGATCCTGCATCTCTCTCACCCACAGCATGTAGCCTGCTTTGGAGGGACCGAGGTATGCGATTCGCTGCCCGTCAGGTGAAATTGCTATACTGACATTGTCTACAGGTGCGACTCCTCCGCTGTCGGGAAGGCTCATGATGACGCGAACGAGATCATCGTTCGGAGCGGCCGCGGGACGGCGAAGCAACAGTCCAAGTGCAACGCCGGCGAGAAGCGCAGCGCCTCCAACTATCGCAGCGAATCGCCACTGGCTTTTGCGCATGACCGGCGACACGGACGTGATCCGCTGTGTCAATGCAGGATCATTGAGCGCTGCTGCGTATTCCGCAGCGCTCGCAAATCTGTCCGCGGGCAGTTTCGACAGCGCAATCTTCACTGCGGTGTCGACGTGCGGCGGAATTGATTTTCTTTGCACGATGAGGCTGCGCGGTTCTTCCGTTATTACCCGCGCAACAATTGCCTGCGCTGTTGGACCGGTGAATGGCGGCTCACCCGCGAGCATCTCATATGTCACACAGCCGAGTGAGTAGACATCGCTCCGTGCAGAGATGTCGCGGTCGCCCATGGCCTGCTCGGGACTCATGTAGGTCGGCGTGCCAAGCGACATTCCCGTTTCGGTCATCCTGCTGTTGGCCGTGCTTACTGCGAGTGCAATTCCGAAATCGGCAACGAGGGCGCGACCGTCGTGAAGAAGAACGTTCTCCGGCTTGATGTCACGGTGCACTGTGCCGTGACGATGTGCGTAGTCGAGGGCACCTGCGACTTCGGTTGCGAGACGAGTTGCTTCGCTGACTGGGAGCTGATGCTCGCGATTCAATCGATCGCGAAGAGACTCGCCATCGATGTACGGCATGACGTAGAAGAGAATGCCGTCAACTGAGCCTGAATCATGAAGCGGAAGAATGTGCGGATGCTGAAGGTTCGCGGTGGTCTTGATTTCCGCGAGGAATCGATCAGCTCCGATGACTGCAGCGAGCTCGGGCCGTAGAACTTTGACGGCGACATTTCTGTCGTGCTTGATGTCGTGGGCGAGATAGACAGTCGCCATTCCGCCCGAGCCGAGCTCTCGCTCGATTCGATACCGCTCACCGATTGCGGCGGAGAGTCGCTCGGGAATCGCTGCGTTGTGTGGCGACTCTGATGCGGTCAATTTCTGTCCTGGGCTCGCTGGAATAGTGCGTTCTGCTACGGACGACTCGGGCATAAGGATGACGCCCCTTATGGTTCAGCGCGAACCTTTGAGGATCTCGGATTCACGTCGAAATCCGCATTCCACAGATTAGTGGTGGTTCACAGATTGCTTAGATTGCTCTCCGCGTGAAAATATAGGGTCGCCATTACTCCGCATCCCGACTCTACTGCTTGTGTATGAATGTCACGCTGCCCACGGGCACGACGCTGCCGTTGATGACGAAGTGCGGAGTCGTCGCCTGCGATGTCGGCTTCTTGGGATTTGTGTCCATGTTTGGCGCCATGTACGTGGTGCCGTCGTCTCCGCCGGAATCGTATGCGACCAGGTCGAGCGTCTTCGACTGCGCCCACGCTCCATTCTCCCTCAGGTCGACGTCCTTCACTCCGGTAAACCAGTCGGGGCTTGGGGCAACCATCATGACGAGTGATATGAGTGGAAACGTGTCGTCGACTTTTGCCGACGTCACGATCGAGTCCTTGAAATTGCGAAGCGGACCAGACTCGAACAGAGAGCCTGCCTTGGCCGCCGTTATCGCCGCGCGAATTTCGTTGTCGAGCGGAGTGTGCTTCCCTTCCTCGGAGAGATTCTCGAGACCGGGCGTCGGAGGTGTTCCGATAGAGAAGATGGAATAATCGGAATTATGACTGGCGCCGATCACGCCCGAGAAATGCGCCGTCGACGGCCATTCCAACGGATGCTCGGCCTTTGTCCACCGGCTCTTGACGACGATTGTGTATTCGGCAGGCCCCAGCTGTGCGGGCGCGGCGACGGGTGCCGCGGTATCCATCGCACTGGCTGCTGCGCTGTCTGTATTTGCTGCGTTCTGATCCGGCTTCGTGCACCCGATTAGAGCAACGCCGAGTACTGACAGCGTTACGAGCCGCATGCTTCTCGTTTGCATCATCGTTTCCTCGTTGAGGGCTGTTTACGACCAGATTAGAAATCCGCAATACCGAGCGAATTTGCAAGAGGCACATTCGTTAGAAGTCGCTCATAATGGCAAAACCCGATTGCAGGAATACCACGGCAGCCGGTAGGTTCTCGTAATGCAGCTTCTTCTCGTAGAGGACGATCGCGATCTGAGACGATTCCTCGCCAAGGCATTTCGCGAGCAGGGCTTTGCCGTAGTCGAGGCAGACTCCGGCGATCGTGCACTCGACCGCGGCCTGGGCGGCAGCCAGCAATGCATCATCCTCGACGTAATGTTGCCGGGGGCCGCGACGGCTTCAGTGTCGTGGACGAGCTCCGTCATCGCGGCGTGGTCACGCCGATTCTGATGCTTACAGCAAGGGACGACCTCGAGTCGCGCGTGCGCGGATTGGAAGGCGGCGCTGACGATTATCTCATCAAGCCATTCGATCTTCCCGAGCTTATCGCGCGTGTACACGCTCTCACTCGCCGGGCGGAGCTGCGACACAAGGATGCCACGGTCAAGGTCGGCAATCTCATGCTTGACCCGCTGACAAGACGGGTCACGTGCGACCGCCGGATCGTCGACTTGAGCCCGCGCGAATTCTCGCTGCTCGAATTCCTGATGCGAAACGCCGGACGCACTGTATCGCGCTCACGCATTGCCGAAGCGGTATGGAATTACAAGTTCGATCCTGAAACCAATGTCGTCGACGTTTACGTCAACTATCTCCGCAAGAAGCTCGACTTCGTCGGCAACGGCCCGGCTATCAAGACAGTTCGCGGAACGGGTTACCGCCTCGAGGAAGCATGACCGAGCGATCGCTCAGCATGGTTCTCACAAAGCGCTTCAGTCGCATCGCGTGGACGGCACTGGCCGGCTACGCACTGGTCGTGATGATTGCATTCGCGATTGCCGCCGAGGCGGCGCTCAGGGCTTCGATCGAGCATTCCGCTGATGTGATTCAATCGCTCCTCGTCACCTACACAGATTCTACAGGCGGTTCGGATGCTGTCATGCCGGCGGCACTCGCCGACCAGCTCGTCGGAATGGGTGGTCAAGTGGTCATCACCCGCGTGAAGACGAATGCAACCGGAATGCAGGAGGTCTATTACCTCTCACCAGGCATGCCGGCGAAGCGGCTCGAAGGACTGCGTGCTGACGCCACGCCGGACGAGGTCCGCGAAACTCTCCTTGCAGCGATCGCGAATCGAGCAGCATGGAAGTACAGAGTTCTTCATCGGGCTCAGGATCCCTATGACATCTATATAGTAGCGAGCCGGGAATCGTACCTCTACGCGTTCGGCGTGTTGATGCTCGCTGCACTCGCACTCCTCCCGCTCGCCGCGATAACCGCTCGGCGTGCAGCGAGCAACTCCGTAGTCGACGCGCTCGGCCCACTTGAAAGCGTGAAGAACGAGACACGTGCGATAGGCCCGGCTGATCTTGGAAAGCGAATCGGCAGTCCAACAGGACAGGCTGAAGTCACTGAGCTTGCCAACAGCGTCAACCGAATGCTCGAGCGTGTCGAGCGTGCGCATCGCGCGCTGGAGTCGTTCACCGCCGATGCAAGTCACGAGCTGCGAACGCCGCTCACTCACCTTCGCGGACAGGTTCAATGGTCTTCGGAGGACAAGCGCACGCCTGATGAGATTCGCGAGGCGCTGATGGCAATGGAGCGCGAGCTCGATCGTACGACAAAGATGGTCGAGGAGCTGCTGCTCATCGCCCGCGGCGAGAATCAACAGCTCGCCATGAGTCGGGAGAAGTTCGATTTGAGCGCAGTTGTGAGAGAAGTTGGAGAGATTACGGAAGCCATGGCGGTCGATCGCAGGATCGACGTTGCAGTCAATGTCGATGGAGACTCCTGGGCCGTTGGAGACGCCGATCGCACACGCCACATCCTGCTCAACCTCGCCTCGAATGCGATTCGATATACCGGAGAAGGAAGTGTGTCGTTCTCGATTTCGACGAACGGATCGATGATCGGTGCCACTGTCGCCGACACTGGGCCGGGAATCGCGGACGAGCATCTTGACCGGATATTCGATCGCTTCTTTCGCATCGATCAATCACGCAGCCGCGAGCTCGGTGGCACTGGACTCGGGCTTGCGATCGCGCGGCTGCTCGCCGAGCTGCAGGGTGGGACCATCGAGGTGTCGAGCGAAAACAATCAGGGGAGCCAGTTTACTCTCTGGCTCCCCCGGCATTTCAATTCAGTCAGCGCAGATTAGAGCGCTGCCATTCCTGCTGAGCCGGCAGGCCTCGCGATTGAGCCTAACGCCTGAAGGTCGCCGTCTGCCTGTATTTTGAATGCGCTGATGCGCGATCCATCGAGCTGATACAGGTAACGACTGTCGCCGCTCACGGCGAGATCGACCGCGCCTGCGTTCACGATTGCGGTGACACCGCTCGGATCGAGAAGACTGAGAGCGCCGCTGCCGGAGACTGAATACCCTGAGATCGATCCGCTTTGGGCATTTGCAACGTAGGCATAGCGGCCGTTCTTCGTCATTGCGACCCAGCATGGTGCAAGCTGATGCAGTGCGACTACGCCGCTGTTGAGTGCGATGGTGCCATCGCTGCCGATTGTATAAGACGATGCAGACGAAGTGCCCGCTTCAGATACGACGAGCGTGTTCTGTTTGCCCGACGCAAAGCCGAATGGAGTCGTTCCTGCGCTCGACTGAACGATCGGCGCGCCGGCGACACCGTCCTTGCTGACGGGATATACGTCGATCTTGCTCGTTGCCTTCTCCGTCACAACGACCACCTGCCGTCGCTGCTGAATGAGACCTGCGCGGGACCGACAGCTGATCCGCTCAACGGTTGTGTAGATCCACCGATCGGAGTTAGCTGTCCATCCTTGTCCTGCGTGAAGCCAGAGATGTTTCCGCTTCCGCCCGCGTTCAGCACGTAGACGTAATTCTTGTAAGCGGTCACGCTGATCGGTGTTGTTCCCCCTGAAGCGATCACGTCGCCCGGTGCGAGTCCGTCCTTGCTGATGCTCAGCACTGAGACCGTGCTGCTGCCTGCGTTCACGGCGTAGATCCAGCGTCCATCTTCGCTCACCACCAGTGCACCCTGTGATCCGAGCAAAGCGCCCGTACCATTTCCGCCGGTTGCAGTCTCGCCAGCGGAGGTGAGCGTTCCGTCAGCGTTCTGGTTGAATGCCGCGATGTAGTTGCCTGCAGTGAGATTGCGAAGCGTGAAGATGGTCCCACCGTCTGCAGCCGATGCACTTACATGCGCGCTCGCGGCCAGCGCGGTGGGAGCAGTTAGGTCGCGATTCTCTGAGCAGGCGGCGAGTGCAAACACAGATAGTGCGGCGAGTGCGAGTTGTTTCTGCATTGGTTTTCTTCCTTCGTAAAAGTGGGAGTCGCTTTACCGGTGCTCCGGAAGCATTCCCCTGCTCTACGATGTAAGGAAGTGCGCAGGTCTCTTCATGAGAATCCTCTCATCTTTCTCTCACGATGCTGAGAAATCGCCGCTTCGGTCAGGAAACGAATTTCATGATAGAAATGTTGCGATTTTCTCGAGCGGCTTCCTCGTCAAATCCGGAACTTTTGCGCCAGCCGCAGGATAACCTGTCACGATGAGCATCAACGGTCTTTCATTGATCGGCCGTTCCAGAAGATCGCGCAGAAAATCCATTGGACTTGGCGTGTGTGTGAGCGCGACGAGGCCGGCATGATGTAATGCGGCAAGCAGGAAACCGGTGGCTATCCCGACAGATTCCTGTACGTAATAGTGTGTCCGGCGCTTGCCGTTCCCGGACATCCCATATCGCTCGGCAAAAACGGCAATCAGGTACGGTGCGTCTTCGAGATAGGCTTTGACCGCATCGGTTCCGAGCGGCTCGAGTGCGGCAAGCCAGTCCTTCGGCGCCGTCGAATAGAAATCACGCTCAGCCCTTTCGGCCGCCTCTCTTATTTTTTTCTTGAGATCCGCATTGCTCACCACCACGAAGTGCCACGGCTGCTGATGCGCGCCACTCGGCGCAGTCCCCGCTGCCTCGATGCACGCTTCGATGACCTCGCGAGCTACAGGACGCTTGCTGAAGTTACGAGTCGTACGACGGCGCTGCAGCTCCGAAGCAAATGCGCGACTTCGTTCGATCATTTCGTCCGGCTCATACTCGCGATACGATGAAAGCGGGACGAACCCTGGGTTCTTCGGACGCTTCGACTTCACTTTGGTCTTTCGTGCCACGTCGATCGCCCGGTTTCCCCACAGGTGAAGGTCGTCAGGATTCTGTTTACGCGGACGGGAATCATCGCTGACGTATACTTCAAGAGACTCGCCACCGAAAGTCCAGGGTTTCGCGGACTATGGGGACACGGCATCGACGAGATCCAGCTGACCTGAAGAAGGCTTCAGTCGCCCACGCAACTCATCTGGTTTCTGGTGGCAGCTTTCCCTCGAGCAGCGAGCGTATCACTGACGAGACTCGCGGCCACGTCGTAGCAACCGGGCTTGCGATCTCGAAGTGTCCGACGCGCGGAATCACTATGAGCCGAATCGAATCACCGGCCTGGACACCGACACGCACGTATGTCTCGGCGATTGGCCGCGGCACGAAGTCTTCGTGCTCGCCGATCAGGACTACCTGCGGAATGCCAGACGGCAGCAGCTTGATGGGCGATGCCTGCGCGTACCGCTCTGGCACCGACAGAGGAGTGCCGCCGAGTAGTGTCGTAATCACGGTGTCGCGACATAGTCCTTCATATTCGGCGATGTTCGCAGTGAAGTCTACCGGTCCAGCGAGATTCAAAACGCCACGAACCGCGAGCGGGTTCGCGACATGCAGGTCGCTGCTGGCAGGCACGCGAGCACGCGCTGCGGCCCACATCGCAAGGTGACCTCCTGCTGAATGCCCGACGATGACGACGCGTTGCAGGTCGAGCGCGTTCTGGTCCGCGATTCTGCGGAGGTGATCCACTGCTCGCCCGACATCGAGATACGTTCCGGGCCAGCCGCCGCCTGGTTGGCCCAGTCGGCGGTACTCGATTGTCCACGTTGCGATGCCCATGTCCTTGAGTGCGTCGGCCATCGGCGTCAAGTCACGAAGCGTCGCATATGCAGCTTTGAAGCAGCCTCCGTGGACAAGGATTGCAACGGGATGCGGGCCTGAGCCGGATGGTATTCGCAATTCTCCGTACTGACTCGAATCGGTGCCGTAGGCGATGCGCTTGTCCGGTTCTTTGCTCGGCAGTTGCTGGAGCTCGCCTGGCGCCATCAAGGTGACAGGACTCGTCGTATCCTGAGCTGGGGGTGCCGGCTTCGACGTGCATCCGGCAATCGTCCAGAGGGCGAAAAAAATGAGGGTGGTTCGCCACGACACTTTGGTTCGTGCTGCCAGCGATCGTCTTCGCATGCGTTCCTCTCCGCTGTTGCGACAGGCACAGGATTTCTCTGCAGAAATCGCTCCAGTGACCGGAGCTATTCCGCAACATCGCTGTCGTGCCTGTTTGCCTATCCGGGCGACATGATTCTACTGGGGGCGCACGGATCGAAGGGAATGAATCTGCGGGTCGATCTCGTGCGAAGAGAGCTGGTGCCCGCGGGACCCGTGCCAGCCGCTGCCGCGTAAAACATGGGCAAGGGAGACGTTCACGTCGAAATCCGCATTCCACAGATTAGTGGTGGTTCAATTAGAGAATTGCGCAATACGTACTGAGTGCGCATTAGGGAACCCTGCGCGCATTGGGGGACAACAACGGAAGAGAGCCTACCCCGGCTTCTCCACGTTAAGAATGCGCGATGCCGCGCTTTCCTGTTTCGTTGCCGACATGAGCATCATCGTAGCAGCGTAGATCACCACTACCACAACCATCCACCTCAGCACACTGAGTGGCAGCGATTTCACGACAAGGCCGGCGACGAGAACTCCGGGAATGCCGCCGAGCGTGAGGCCAAGTGCGGCTCTGTTGTCGAACCGGGCGGCCTGGATGAATCGAAGACCGCCGGCCATTGCCATTAGTGCGCCCGAGCCCATCATGACGGGAAACGCAGCGCGCGGGTCCATTCCGAGAAGACTGAAGAGAATAAGGGATGGCGCATAGTTTCCGATTCCCAGCATCAGCAGTACCCCAAGAATGAAATTGACCGCAAGCGCGAACATCAGCTTGCCGGGCGTGAGCGTGAGAGAAGTTCCTCCCGGCGGAAAAAGTCCGAGCTGGCTCATCATCATGAAGAGCGCTGCTGCGATGAGCCCGATCGAGATCGTGATCTGAATCGCGCGTCTGGGGAGTTTCGAGGAGATCCCTGCTCCGAGCCAGCCGCCGATTACTGATACAGCAATCAGCAATGCAAGAACCTTTGGATCTACCTGCACTGCGGCGACGAAAATCAACGCCTGCACAACTACCGGCACGGAGTGGCCGACGATCATCGTTCCAACCAGTCTCTCGTCGGAAACCACCTTGAACAGCTTGTACGCAGCCGTCGTCGTTGCGAAGGAACCGATGCCGAGTGTGTCGAGGAAATCAGTTACGAACCCAATTGCCAGCTGAACTGGTGACGGCCACTGCCCATCTCGTTGTTGCATCTTCACTGCACGTCTCCATGCAGCGATGAAGACAAGAGCAGCCATTACCAGAATGGCCAGCAGCACGGTCCGCATTATCATCTGATGCCCCTTTTGGCTGCATCAGTTTTGGCCTCTCATCGGATTGGCGCAATAGCCGTATGTGTCAGAATTCAGTGCGATCAGATGAGCGGTCCTTAATTTCCGCAATCGTCATCGAGGATTCAGAAGTGGCCACGGATTGATTGCCCCTTTTATCGGATCGTACACTCCATAATGAAGGTGCGGCGGTGTATTCCGCGCGTTGCCGGTATTTCCTACATAGCCGAGTATGTTGCCCGCGTAGACTACGTCTCCTGGGCGGAATGCGTCGTAGCGATCCAGGTGTGCGTAGTAATGCACCTGCCTGCCTGGCCCAAGGACGTTGATGACATTTCCGCCCAGCCTGTTGGTTCCTACGCGAAACACGATTCCTTCGGTTGCACTGAGCACAGGCGTGCCGCTTGGCGCAAAGATGTCGACGCCCCGGTGCGATCGGCCTCCACTTCGCGGAGATCCCCACGAGTTGGGGATCTGTTTCTTTCTCACTCCCATCACCGGGATCTGGACGGTGGCAGGCGCAGGAGACGTGAGCAGACGTGCGAAGAGTACCGGATGTCGCAGGACTGGGAAGAAAATAAAGATCGCTGCGCATGCAGTGATGACAATCGTGACGGCAGTGAGGCAGCGGCGCAATCTTCTGAATCGTCGTCGGATGGCTACCTCGAAGCTCGGCGGTGCTCACCGTGTGTTGCTCAGAAGACTCAGAGTCTTGGGATCCCACTCACTACTATAATATTTGTGCAGTAGTCGACTGAATGACGAATCCGGCTCCGATACAAGTGCGAACAGAGTCGCCGATGATCGCAGCTTCATGTCGTCCGGGCTTCCTCTATACTTCCAATCCCGAACTTCACCGAAGTGGTGCTTGACCCTAGACCACTGAGTTGTGGAAAGATGAACCACATCCAGTGCGTGCGCTTCCGTCCATTGTGGATTTCAGCGAGAGTTTGCTCGTAGATCTGTTCCTGTGCCGCGATGAAACGATTCAATCCGTATGGGTCCTTCACGGAATTACTCGCTGTGTATTGCCTCACTACCTTAACACCTCAGCGACTGGTCCGAGGTCTCGCAAACGCTAGCTGGCTCGGACGTAGAGGAGCTTGGCGCCATGCCCGTTCTAAAGGACTGTCGATTTTATCTCTATTGGCGGGCAGCAACGTTGCCGCCCTGCTGAGTGCGACCGGGAGATAGGTCTACCGGACACCAATGTCGTCGCGCGGTTTTCGCCGCTCGCCATCGCGCCGCCCCCAACACCAGCGCATATTCGCAGCGCCAGGATGGGTGCCGCATTCGCCGCTGCGTTGCACCAGCCCTTCATCTTTACTGAATGTCTCCAACGAACCGACGATTCCCTTGGGCGACCTGGCCCACCGAACGATTGCTCCAGCTCCGCATCAAGGACCTTGGCCTCAGCATCGAAGGGACCTGGCTCGAACCGCGCATCGATGCGCTCTACGAGACGCTCGAGCGCCGCGGTTTCCGCCTCCGCCCGCACATCTGGCTCTCCGAGGAGTGGTTCTCGCCGCAGGGCGTGCCCGGCTTCGCCATCCCGTTCTACCTCGCACACCCCCGTCTCATTCGGCTGGAACGCAGTCAGATGCTCGACGTCGAAGGCGGAACCCGCGACGAGTTCACACGCATCATGCGGCACGAGACGGGACACGCGATTCAACACGGCTACCAGCTCCAGCGGCGGCACGCGTGGCAGCGTCTCTTCGGCAAATCATCCAAACGCTACCCCGAGTACTACCGCCCGAATCCCGCGAGCAAGCGCTACGTGCAGCACTTGCGCCTATGGTACGCGCAGAGCCATCCCGACGAGGATTTTGCCGAGACGTTCGCGGTCTGGCTCCGGTCGCGCGGCGAATGGCGTAAACGCTACGCGGGCTGGCCCGCCCTCAGAAAGCTCGAGTACGTCGACGAGCTGATGAGCGAGATCGCCGACACACTTCCGCTCATCACCACGCGACAACGCCTGGAACCCGTTAGCACACTCACCAAGACGCTCGCGCAACATTACGCCGAGCGCAAAGCGAAGTACGCCGAAGCGCTGCCCGACATCTACGATCGCGACCTGCGGCGCATCTTCTCCGACTCGCCGGCACATCGCAACCAGCCGCTTGCGTCTGCATTCCTGCGACGCAATCGCACGGAGATCAGACGAATGGTCGCCAAGTGGACCGGAGAATACGAGTTCACGCTCGACGTCGTGCTCGGGCAGATGCTCCGTCGCTCGCGCGAGCTTCGCTTGCGCGCGGTAGGTGGCGATCGTCAGCTCAGGATGGATTTCGCCGTTCTCCTCACCGTGAAGACGATGCACTTCCTCTACACCGAAGCACGTCGGGACTGGATTGCACTGTGAAAAAGCTGCGCGTTCTGGTGCTCATGCACCCCGACCACGTTCCACCGGATTCACTGGAAGGGCTCACGTCGCAGGAGGCGCTCGCCCTCAAGGCCGAATTCGACATCGTGCAATGTCTTCGGCAGCTCGGGCATCAGCCTCGCACGCTCGGCGTACAGGACGAGTTTCTTCCGATTCGCGATGCGGTCGAGGAGTTCAAGCCGCACGTGGTATTCAACATGCTCGAGGAGTTTCACAGCAACATGCTCTTCGATCAGAACGTGGTGA
>JBDTRZ010000018.1:0-43187 GCA_039931395.1 Gemmatimonadales bacterium | reverse complement strand
GAGACCGGGCAGCTCACTGCCGTTACGGTCGGTGCCTTGGCGATCGTGAAGTTCTTGCTGTCGCTGCTCGTAAGGTGGTTCGCCGATTCCGCATATGTGTAGCTCGCCGTTGCCGTGCCAGCATCGGTGTTGCTCGCGTAAACCGGATCAGGCGTGATGCTGAGATTCGCTCCAGTCACCGATACCGAGCACGGCGTCTGTGCTGATCCCGTGTATACGACCGAGACCGGGCAGCTCACTGCCGTTACGGTCGGTGCCTTGGCGATCGTGAAGTTCTCACTGTCGCTGCTCGTCAGGTGGTTGGCTGACTCGGCATATGTGTAGCTTGCCGTCGCTATCCCAGCGTTCGTGTTGTCCGCGTAATCCGGTGTCGGCGTCAGGTTCAGGTTTGCTCCGGTAACTGTCACCGAGCAAGGCGTCTGTGGAGCGCCGCTGTATGTGAACGGGCCAGCCAAACAGGTTACCGAGGTCGTTGTCGGGGCCTTGGCGATCGTGAAGTTCTCACTATCGCTGCTCGTCAGATGGTTTGCCGACTCGGCGTATGTGTAGGTTGCCGTCGCCGTGCCAGCATCGGTATTGTTCGCGTAATCCGGCGTCGGCGTCAAAGTCAGGTTCACTCCCGTGACTGCTACCGTGCACGGCGTCTGAGCTGATCCCGTGTACATGACCGAGGCCGGGCAGCTCACTACCGTCGTGGTCGGCGCCTTCGCGATCGTGAAGTTCTTGCTGTCGCTGCTCATCAGATGGTTAGCCGACTCGGCGTATGTGTAACTCGCCGTCGCCGTGCCTGCATTCGTGTTACTCGCGTGAACCGGATCAGGTGTGATGCTGAGGTTCGCTCCAGTTACCGATACCGTGCACGGCGTCTGTGCTGATCCCGTGTACACGACGGAGACCGGACAGCTGACCGCCGTCACCGTCAGTGCCTTGGCGATCGTGAAGTTCTCGCTATCGCTGCTCGTAAGGTGGTTCGCCGACTCGGCGTACGTGTAGCTCGCTGTTGCCGTACCTGCATTCGTGTTGTTCGCGTAGTTAGGCGATGGCGTCAGGCTCAGGTTTGCTCCTGTCACCGCTACCGTGCAAGGGATCTGCGGAGATCCCGTGTACACAACCGAGACCGCGCAGGTCACCACGGTCGTTGTCGGAGCCTTGGCTATAGCGAGCGTGCCAGACGCGACGGGTGCTTGGTAATCGGCACTGCTGAGCGAAGCGGAAACTGCGTAGGTCCCGGCGTTCGTTGGGGGTGTAGGGGAGCCATCATAAGTGACGGCAACTGTTGACAGTCCAGCAGGACTCGTCGTCGCCGTCGCTGCTTTCGGCGTCGCGTCGTAAGTGTGGGTCAGATCGGAAAGCGCGATCGATGCTGTTGCTTTCGCTGCGACCACATCATGTGCCACCGAAGTTGCTGCACTGTAGTTGTCATCGCCAAGCTGACTCGCGGTGATGGTGCAGGTACCCGTCCCGGTTGTCATCGTTACAGTATTGCCGGTCAGCGAGCAGACACCGCTGACCGAGATAGCAACCGTCAGGCCTGAGCCGCTCGTCGGGCTGACCGTGAAGCTGGTGTTGTAAACAGCGGGGCTAGCCGGCGCAACGAACGTAATAGCCTGCGATTGCTTCGTTACAACCAGCGTCTGGGTGTTGTCGCTCGCGAGGTCGAAATTCGTACCTCCGGCATACGAGATCGCGACTGCGTACCCAGCGGCATTTCCGGGAAGGACGTTCGTCCCGCTAACCGAAGCCGTGAAAGAACCGTCGAGCCCAATCGTGGCGGTCGCGGGGAGCGCTCCGCCGGGGCCGGAAACCGTCACAGATACACTGCCCGTCGCCGGCTGTCCGCCATTCGTGCTCAACAAGAATCCGGAGACCGAGGCCGACGATGTTCCATAGACGATTGAAGGAGTCGACAGTCCGCTGAAGACAACCGTCGCTTTGTTGACCGTTAGCTGCACGCCCTGAACAACAGAGTTATAATTCGCGGCGTCCGTGGGGGTGAATGTCGTTGACAGGGCTTGGTTGACGCCTGCCGAGAGTATTGTTCCAGCTGCAGGTGTATACGCGAACGATCCCAGCACACTCGCGGTAGCATTTAGCTGTGTTCCGCTGAGAGCGGTGCCGTAAGTAATCGCCGCCGGATTGTTCCACGTGACCACCGGCGTCGCCTTGTTGAC
Source organism: Gemmatimonadales bacterium (assembly GCA_039931395.1). Classification (GTDB taxonomy): domain Bacteria; phylum Gemmatimonadota; class Gemmatimonadetes; order Gemmatimonadales; family Gemmatimonadaceae; genus UBA4720. The sequence goes on along the minus strand of JBDTRZ010000018.1, from coordinate 41,016 downwards.
CGTTTGGGTCAGCGCCGGCGAAGTGCTTCCAGTGAAGACTCCGGTGGCCGTGTAGACGGCCGTGATGGAATGAGCCCCGGCCACCAATGCAGATGTGGCGAACGTTGCGCTACCGGCTAGAAGTGTCACCGGACTGCCGAGATTCGCAGCGCCATCCTTGAATTGCACCGACCCCGTCGGAGTCCCAGATCCAGAAGAGACCGTCGCTGTGAACGTTACCGATTGGCCAAATGTTGATGGATTTATGGTGGAGGTGACTGCCGTCGTTGTGGCCGAAGCACCATATGCGATGGTTAGTGTCGACAAATTGGTGCCGCTTCCGTTTGTCGATTGAATACATATCTCGCGGGTACTTCCAACGAGAGTGTTGCTTATGATCACCGCTCCCGCATTAATCAGAGTCGCAGACTGGTACGTCCCGCCTTCGTTGGATGCGAGCGGGACGATCAATTTGGCAAAGGTATTATTGGGGACGACGAAGTTTACGCCGGCAGGTGTGACGTTGAGGGAACCGAGGACACCGCCAGATGCGGGGCAGGCTGAGCCTGAACTACCATAAATAGCCGTAGCGACGGTTACCGTGGCGCCAGCCGATGTCTTCACGATCACTCCACCATCGGTAAAGTCTCTTGTTGCACTCCGGCCTGAGCTTACTCCGGTTGCCTCAAGTTTGAACACCACATTTAGGTGGGACTGGTCGACAACAAACGTCCGGTCGCGGATCGTTCCTGAATCACTCGCTACTGTCGTCCAGTTGTAGAGTGCGTGTGTGGGTTCAGGGGTTTCATGCAGAAGCAAGGAAACTGTCTCGCCCGGCTGCCAGCCGGCGCCCGTGATCGTTACGGTGTCCCCTGGCACATAGTCGAGTTGATCCGTCGTCACCGTCGCCCCGCCCACCGAGGTATCGAACCGGCGGGTCATCTCCTTCACCGGCTCGGGCGCTGTCGGAAGCGCGTCGGTGCAGGCCACCGCTATCGCCACCGCGGCCAGGGCCAGAATCCCGCGAGCTACGTACACATGACCCCGCGTCGCGATCAGCGTGTACCGATAGACCGCAGCCAACACGGTCCGAAGAAACGAAGGTACTTTCATATAGGTATGACCCTTGGGATACTGGAAGACTGCTGATGCCTTCTTTATGGACGAGATGTGGTAGTGACACCCAGAGACCAGAAAGCCAGTAGCAATCCGAGCCGTCAGGGGCCCTTACGAGATTGCTACCGGGATTTCCGGCCTACGGATGAGGTCGGCATTATACGATTTCCGGTCACCCAGCTATCACTCGTCAGTCACGGCAAGAACTTTTTTCCCCATTTTTTGGAATTTTTTCGCCCGGAAACGCATTTGTGACCTCTTCTCCCCTCCCCACCACCCAAACAGAACCCGGACCCACCCCTTCCTTCACCCGAGGGATGTTCGCAGGAGTAATCCACGACGAGCTCCTCTTCCCCTTCCCCGATCCACTGGACAAGCGGAACCCCGAAGAGGCCGCAGTCGTTCGACGGCTCATAGGCGAGCTCGACCGCATGGAACGGACAGGCATCATCGACCCGGCAAGCTTCGACGAAGAGGAGATGGTAAGCGAAGAAGTCATCACCGAATTCGCCCGCGCAGGTCTCCTGGGACTCACGATCCCCCGGCAGTACGGCGGCCTCGAGCTCTCACACACCGGATACGCCCGCGTCTTCGAGCGCATCTCCGCCATCGACCCATCACTCGCCGTCATGGTCGGAGTCCACTGCGGACTCGGCTCCAAAGCGATCGTGCTTTATGGAAGCGACGAGCAGAAGGCCCGCTACCTCCCGATCCTCGCCCGCGGAGAGACGCTCGCCGCCTACGCCCTGACCGAGCCAGAGACGGGGTCCGACGCGCAGAACATCAAGACCACCGCGCGCCTCTCCGAAGACGGATCGAAATGGATCCTCGACGGCCACAAGATCTGGATCGGCAACGCACACCGCGCCGGCGTCATCGCCACCTTCGCCCAGACCCCCGTCGAGCGAAGAGACGAGACTGTCCTGCGATCGACCGCATTCATCATCCGCCCCGACATGCCCGGGTTCAAAATCCTGGGCACAGTCCGCAAGCTCGGCATCCGCGGCTCCACTCAGGCCGAGCTTCTATATGAAGGGATGGAGGTCCCGGCCGATCACGTGCTCGGTACCGTCGGCAAGGGATTCACGGTCGCGGTCAGAGTCCTGAACGCGGGCCGCCTCACCCTCGCCGCCGGATGCACGGCGGGATCGAAGGAAATCGTCGGCGAGATGGTCCGATACGCCGAGCAGCGCGTCCAGTTCGGGCATCCTCTCGCGCACTTCGAGATCACGCAGCGCAAGCTCTCTCACCTCGCCGCCAGCTCCTACGCATCCGACGCGATGCTGGGAGTTCTCACATCGCTCGCCGACAACCCAGAAGCGGATTTCTCCCTCGAGGCCGCATGCGCCAAGGTCTTCGCCAGCGAGCTCATCTGGGAAGCAGCCGACGAGATGGTCCAGGTCGCGGGCGGACGCGGATTCGTGAAGCCTTACCCGTGGGAGCGACTGCTCCGCGACGCGCGCATCAATCGCATCTTCGAGGGAGCGAACGAGGTGCTCCGCCTCTTCATCAGCCTCAACGGAATCCAGGGTCCGGCCGAATCACTGAAGGAAGTGGGAACCGCGCTTCGGCGTCCCCTTCGGAACCTGGGACTCCTCAGCGGATTCGCACGCTCGCGCATCCGCGGAATACTCGGTCCCACCGACACGCTCGACACCAAGCTCCACCCCCGGCTCGAGCGCCACAAACAGTTCTTCGAGAAGCATGTGGCCGAGCTGAAGTCGGCCGCGGACCGGGCGATCATGAGGCACCGGGCCGAGATCGTGGACAGGCAGCTCATCCTCGAGCGGCTCGCCAATATGGCGATCGAGATGTTCGCCACCGCGTGCGTGCTGAGCTGGACTCAGAGCCTGATCGACCGAAAGGGAGAAGAGGAATCGGAGCGCGAGATCTCGCTTTGCGATCTCTTCTGCGTCGAGTCAGGACTCCGATTCAGCGCCAGCAGAGCGACACTCGGCGCACTCTCTGAAGCCACCGATGCCAAAAGGCGTACTATCGCCGCAGATATCCGGGACGCGGGAGAGTACTTCGTGGACGATGCGATTCTCGAGGAATAGAGAACTACAAGTCAACTGACTGGAACCGGATTAACCGGATTGAGCCGGACTAATCGGACAAGAAATCTGAGGGAAAAGCGGAACCGCGTCGTTCCCAAAAGTATTACCGCTTGATCCGGGTTTTTCCGATTAATCCGGTTTCCAAAGTCATAGAAGCTGCGGATTTCGAAGAGCCGTTCATCGTGTCGGCGGTTTAACCGGCTCGGGTTTTTTCACATTTGTAAGCGTCAGCTCTATCACCGCGGAGGCGGGTCGCACTCGCCTGATCAAATCCCAGCTCAGTAGCCGTCCCTGCCATTCAACCGGATCCGGTGTGACGATCCTGTAGGTCTCGGGCGCCAGCCAGGTTGTCGCGATGCCCGAGCTGCTCGTGCTCAGGGTCACCCGCTTCCCATTCGCGGTGACGACGTAGATCCGCAGTTTTTCAATTGCGCGGAGATCCTTCGGATTCTCGCCGACCCTCGCCACGATTTTCGTGTAGATCCGGCCGGTTGGATCTATCTCGCCGGGTCTGGCAAGCTGCCCGGCCGGAAGGCTCGGAACGAATGCAATTGCTGTCAGGAGTATCCGAAGGCGCCGGCTTTTAGTCGATAGCATCGAGGACTCGAATAGGTAAATGAAGATTCATGCAATATAGCGATGACTACCGAATGCCCTTTGCCGTCAAATTTTCCTCGGTTCAGTATCAAACCCGTTTTGGCCCCGTTGACGGGATCGTAGACTAGTCTGTATACTATTCTGTAAACGGGAGATCGTATAAAAATGCCGACGACCAGAATTTCAGAGAGAGATCATCGTTTGCTGCAGGACCTTGCCACAAAGACTGGCAAGCAGCACCAGGAGATTCTGCACGAAGCTCTCGACGCATATCAGCGCGACAAGCTTCTGGACGGAATCAACGCAGGTTTCGAGCGCCTTCGTTCCGACAAGGCAGGATGGGCGCAGGAAATGAGTGAGCGACAGCTTTGGGACGCAACGCTCGAGGATGGGACTGACGATTGACCAGCACAAAGTCTTCCCGCCAGCCTTCGCGTGGGGAGGTATGGCAGGTCGCGCTCGACCCGACGCGGGGCCGAGAGCAGGCTGGGCAACGGCCGGCTATGGTTGTCTCGGTTGACAAGTTCAATCATGGACCAGCTGATCTCGTCATCGTCATCCCGATCACGAAGACAAGGAAGAACATTCCATCACACGTCTTCGTACCGAAGGGAGAGGCGGGGCTGGATGTCGACAGCTACATCAAAGTCGAGGACATTCGCTCGATTTCCAAAGAGCGTCTCGTTCGGTATCGCGGCGATTTGACGTATCAGCGCATTGAAGAAGTGCAGCAGATACTGCGAGTGCTTCTGAAGTTGTAGTCGTTGCGCTTCAAGACGGGATTAGATCTCAAGCTCCCTGCGGAGATTCGATCAGGCTCAGATTTCGCCGCAGCCTGCGCAGCTCGAGCGGGCACGCACTCCCTCGACGCCCTCTTTCACGATGATCGGAACCATTGCCATCGCGGCGACAGGGTCCGCCCACCACCAGCCGAAGATGGCATTGAGTCCAACGCCCGCCAATGCAATGACGGACAGATACGCGCACAAGGAAGTCTGAGCAGCATCTGCTGCAAGAGCGCCGCTCCCAAGTCCAATAGCGACCTTGCGCTTTGCCCGAGCGAGAATCGGCATGACGATCACAGAGAGCGCGAGCAGCGTTACACCGACCCGGCTGCTTTCAGGCGGATCCCGAAGCAGGAGCGAACGGCTTGCCTCGATGACAACGTACCCGGCAAGGACAAGAAACGACGCTCCGATGAGCCGGTGCGTCCACAGCTCTGCCCGCTCCCGCCTCAGTGGATCCTCGTCAGCTCTGAGTCGGAACTGCGCCGCTCCCGCTGCCGTCACTTCTATGGCGCTGTCGATTCCAAAGCTCACGAGCGCAACGCTCCCCGCCACGATCCCGGCCGCCAGAGACACGACCGCTTCGACGGTGTTGTACCCGATTGTCAGATAATTCAGGCGGATTCCCCGCCGTACGAGAGGGCCGCGATCTGCGCTCATGCTCGAAAACTACTCGCCGCGCGCGGCACTGGACTGAGTCGCCCCACGAGAGTCTCAGCTGCTTTCGGGAATTTTTTGTGGGCTTCCACAGAAACCCTTACAGAACACAGGGAATCTGCCGACCTCATCGGCACGTATCGGTGTTACCTTTTTGGAGGTCGGCCTTCAACTGAAGGACGACTGCCCCTAACTCCTGAATCGTGCGCAAACGCTGGTACGGAACCCTGCTCGCTGCTTTCTTCACCGTCAACCTCATGGTTGGTGCGGGCGAAGCTGCGTGCATCACTCCGATGGCAGCCAGTAAGGAAATCGTCTCCGATGGGGTCCATTCATCGGACCCGATGGCAGATATGAGAATGGATGAAGCGAGCGCCGCATCGGGCAACTCCGGCTCGCCCACCTCTGCGCCATGCGACAGCGGGAAGCTCCCGGTCAACTGTATCACTGGCGCCGGGTGCATTTCCAACGGTCTGCTCGTCGCCATCCCCGAGCGAACCACGCCGCCCCGCGTTGCGTCCAGCCTCACGATTCCGAAGCTCACCCAGCCCACCTCGCGCTCGACTGCTCCTGAGCCACCCCCCCCAAGATCCTGATCGCGTTCACTTGAAGCGGCCGCTCGCCCGATTCCACTAAGGGAATCCGGTACCGGCTGGAACGCAGACGCCGCCCAGGACTATTCAGCGGGCGTCGGAATGGGGAAAACATGTCATACCGAAATTCCTGTACAGGGAGTCGCGCGCCCGTAATCGGACGCTACTTGCCCCGCCTTCTCGTTGCCGTCCTCGTGGCGATTCCGACAATGGGCGAGCCGGCTCACGCGCAAGCCGACTCTCTCGCCGGGCTGCTCGCACTTGCCGGGTCCGTCAATCCGTCGATCAAGGCTGCGAATGATCTCGCCGTCGCAGCGAGGGCAAGAGTTCGCTCGGCTGGCGCGAGACCCGACCCCATGCTGATGCTGGGCGCAATCAATGTTCCGGTGAGCAGTCTCAATTTCTCCGATGAAGACATGACAATGAAAATGGTCGGCATCGGACAGAATCTTCCGTATCCCGGAAAGCTGGCTCTTCGCCGCCGCATCTCAGAGCTTCAGGCAGTCGCGGCCGAGGCGGCCTCGGACGGCGTTCGGCTGGCCGTTGTCCGAGACATCAAGACCGCCTGGTACGAACTGGAGTACACGCATGCCGCCCTCGAGGTTGCCCGGCGCAACGGGGCGATTCTCGCGGGTGTCTCCAACGTTGCGACTGCGCGGTATTCAACTGGCGTCGGGATGCAGCAGGAAGTTTTGCGCGCAACCCTCGAGGCGACACGGCTGAACGAGAGTGCAAACGCGCTTCTCGAGGGAAGAGCAGCTGTCGCGGCGAGAATCAACGAGCTGCTGGACCGTCCAACTGAAACACCAGTACCAAAACCCCTGCTTTCGCCGGTGATGCTTCGTGCGGCGGTTGATTCGGGTTCCTCCAGCGGTTTCGTCTCGCGTGAGCTCGGTGCGACTGTCGCGGGCTCGCCATTGCCTGCTCTCGCGGAGCTGCAGACGCTGGCGGTCGAGATCAATCCGAATTTGCGAGCGAAGGCGGCGATGGTTGCGGCCAGCAAGGCGGAGCTCGAGCTCGCTCGGAAAGAATATCTGCCGGATATCGATGTCTCGCTGCAGTACGGGCAAAGATCGGGTTCCATGATGACTCCGGAGGGCGACCGGACTCCCCGGTCCGACATGATCTCGGCCGTCGTCTCGATTCCGATTCCCATTCAGCGGAAAAACAAGCAGAGCGCGGAAGTCGCCGCCACGCGCGCGACTGCGAGCAGTGTTCTGTCGGAACAGAGAGCGGCTCAGAATCAGATACGAGCGGAAGTCGCCCGTCTCTACAGCGACATCTCGCACCAGAGAACCCTGCTGGCGCTCTTCGTGAGGGCTGTCATCCCACAGGGGCGCGCAAGTGTTGCAGCGGCAATGGCTAACTATCAGGCCGGACGAGGTGATCTGACATCACTGCTCGCCGCGCAAACCGCAGTTTTCGATCTGGAGCTGGGATATCAGCGGGCCCTCGCTGATTTCGGCCAGAAGATGGCGGAGCTCGAGTCGGTCGTTGGAAAGGAGCTGATCCCATGAGTCCGACGACTTCGACGCGCGCCCGCAATTCACGCACCCGATGGATGATCGCGGGAGTGACCGTTTTAGTCCTCGTGGTGGCGGCGTGGCTCATTTTCGGACGCAACGCTGGCGACGGGACGAGCGCAGCAATGCCGGGCATGCAGGATACTCCTGCCGGAGAGGTGGAGCTGACAGCGTCGCAATTGTCGCAGTTCGGCGTGACTTTCGACACGGTTAAACTGCGCACCCTGTCGAACCAGGTCCGCACTGCGGGAATAGTCGCATTCGACGAAACCCGCGTTGCCCAGATCACGCCGAAGTTTGCCGGGTACGTTGACCGCTTGTACGTGAATGCGACGGGCCAGGCGGTGTCGCGGGGCCAACCCGTGGCAGCGATTTTTTCACCGGAGCTCGTTGCCGCGCAGGCGGAGCTGCTGCTTGCCGGTCATCTCGATCGCACACTCGGACAAAGCCCCGTTCCAGGCGCTCAAGCGGGGGGACCCAGCCTCCTCAGCGCCGCGCGCCAGCGCCTGCGCCTGTGGGACATCTCAGAGTCCCAGATCGATGAAATTCTCCGAGGGGGGAAGGTTCAGCGGACGCTCACGCTGTACTCCCCCGTTTCCGGCATCGTCGTCGAGAAGAATGTCGTGCAGGGCCAATCCGTCACGCCGGGAATGCAGCTCATGACAGTCGCCGATCTCTCGACAATATGGGTGACAGCCGAGCTGCGCGAATCGGACGCAGGGGGGGTGCGGCAGGGATCTCAGGCAACTGTGGAGCTCAGTGCGTTTCCGGGGCAAACGCTCGCTGGCCGCGTCTCCTACGTCTACCCCACCTTGCAGGCCGAGGCGCGGACGATCAAGGCGCGTATCGTCCTTCCCAATCCCAGCGGTCGCGTCAAGCCCGGCATGTATGCAACGGTTCGGATGACTACCCCGATGGCCTCGGCTCTTACGGTTCCCGCGTCCGCCGTGCTCCAGACCGGGGATCGCTCCTATGTATTTGTAGAGCAGCCGGGTGGAAAGCTCATGCCCCGCGACGTTCGGCTGGGACGGCGGGACGCCGCTTACATCGAAGTCGTGTCGGGGGTCAGGAACGGAGATCTCGTGGTCACCTCCGCGCAATTCCTGCTCGACTCCGAGTCGAATCTTGGTGAGGTGATGCGCGGTATGATCGGCCAGGGTGGTGGCGCGGAAAAAGGCGCTGACATGAAGGGCATGAACATGCCGCCAGCCACGAAGAGATAGACTATGCTCAAGCGAATAATTGGATGGTCGGTCAGCCACACGTGGATCGTGTTGGGTGTGACGGCGCTCGTGTCGGCGCTCGGAACGTGGGCCGCGTTCAGCACTCCGGTCGACGCGATCCCGGATCTTTCGGACGCGCAGGTGATCGTCATGACAGACTGGCCCGGGCAGGCTCCCCAGACTGTCGAAGATCAGGTGACGTATCCCCTGGAAACGGAGATGCTGAAAGTCCCGCGGACGAAGTTCGTGAGGGGGATGAGCCAGTTCGGCCTCTCCGCCGTTTACATCGTGTTCGAGGACGGAACCGATCTCTACTGGGCTCGCTCGCGCGTGCTTGAATACCTGAATGCGGTTCGCGGACGGTTGCCCGAGGGCGCCATGACGATGATGGGTCCGGATGCAACCGGCGTCGGGTGGGTGATGCAGTACATACTTGCAGATACCACGGGCCGGCTGAATCTCGCTCAGCTGCGCGGGATTCAGGACTGGACAGTGAAGCCTGCTCTCACGGCCGTGCCGGGTGTAGCCGAGATCGCATCTTTCGGTGGATTCGAGAAGCAATACCAGGTTGAAGTTGATCCAGCCAGGCTGCTCGCCTTCAACATTCCGCTCAGCAAGGTCGTCGGCGCGGTGCGGATGTCGAACGCGGATATCGGCGGACGTGTTCTCGAGGTGGGCGGAAACGAGATCGTCGTGCGAAGCCGCGGCAGGTTCGGCAGCCTCGACGATATTAGAGCGGTTTCGCTAGGCGCAGGACCGGGAGGCGCGCCGATCACGGTAGGCGATGTGGCGAATGTTCAGATCGGCCCCGAGATCAGGCGTGGCATCTCCGATCTCAATGGAAAGGGCGAGGTCGTAACGGGATGGGTGGTGATGCGCTTCGGCGAGAATCCATTGGCAGTGATCGACCGGGTCAAGGCGCGAATGGCCGAGCTCGAGCCGGCACTTCCTGCCGGCGTCCATTTCGTCGAAGGCTACGATCGCTCCAGCCTGATCAAGCGGGCGATCGAGACACTGAGGGGCAAGCTGCTCGAGGAATCGATCATCGTCGGGATAGTGGCGGTGATTTTCCTGCTGCACGCCTCGAGCGCATTGGTGGCGATACTCACGCTTCCCATCGGCATCCTCATGGCCCTGCTCGCCATGCGCGTGCTGGGTCTATCGGCCAACATCATGTCGCTCGGAGGAATCGCGATCGCGATCGGCGCGATGATCGATGCGGCGATCGTGATGGTCGAGAATCTTCACAAGCACATCGAGCGCAACGAGCGTGACGGCACCGCCATCCCTCACCTGCGTCTCGTCATCGCAGCAGCTCAGGAAGTGGGACCTGCCCTTTTCACCTCGCTCCTCATCATCACCGTGTCGTTCCTGCCTGTATTTGCGCTGGGCGATCAGGAGGGCCGCCTTTTCAAACCGCTTGCGTGGACGAAGACGCTGTCGATGGCGGCCGCTTCACTGCTGTCGATCACCTTGGTTCCGGTGATGATGCGACTCTTGATCAGAAAAGGAATACGGCCGGAAGCGGCCAACCCCGTCAATCGCCTGCTGATTCGGTTGTATCGGCCGGTGATTGAATTTGTTCTCCGGAACCGCTGGCCCACGATAGTCGCGGCTGGCATGGTGCTCGTTGTCAGCTTTTTCCCCTGGTCACGGCTGGGGAGCGAGTTCATGCCGCCGCTCAACGAAGGAAGCATCATGGACATGCCGTCTCTGTTTCCAGGAGTCGGCAGCGCGCAGGCGAAGGCCGTGATTCAGCAGCGCGACGCGGCGCTTGCAAGAATTCCGGAAGTGGAGACCGTGCTCGGAAAGATTGGACGCGCCGAGACAGCAACCGACATGGCGCCGATGTCGATGATCGAGACGATCGCCATTCTCAAGGACAAGAAGTATTGGCGATCCGGCATCACGTACGACTCGCTCGTGAAGGAAGTCAACGCAACGGTGCGCACTCCTGGTGTCGGCAATATGTGGTCGATGCCGATCAAGAATCGACTCGACATGCTGAGCACAGGGATCAAAACGCCGGTTGGGATCAAGATCTTCGGTCCCGATCTCAGCGAGCTCGACAGAATCGGGCGCCAGATCGAACAGGTTCTGCCGCAGGTGAGGGGAACGAACACGGTGTTCGCGGAGCGAGCCGTGGGCGGGCGCTATCTCGACATAACGGTAGATCGCGCGGCAGCGGCGCGCTACGGAATGGCCGGCGACGAAGTACAGAGTGCCGTGAGCAGCGCGATAGGCGGAGCTGAAGCTGGCGAGGTGATCGAGGGACGCGAGCGGTACAGCATTCTGGTTCGATATCCGAGGCAGTTGCGGGACGATCCCTTTGAGATCGGTAACACGCTGGTGTCGACGCCGGGTGGCGCACAGATCCCGCTTCGTGAGCTGGCCACGATCAGGGTCACGCGCGGATCGACGCTGATAAAGTCGGAGAATGCAAATCTCAACAACATCGTTTACGTAGATGTGATAGGACGGGACATCGGGAGTTACGTCGGGGAAGCGAAACAGCTTCTTGGGAGCCGTCTCAAGATGCCGGCAGGCTACCGGCTCGAGTGGTCGGGACAGTTCGAGAGCCTCGAGCGGGCGCAGGCAAGGCTCAAACTGATTGTCCCGCTCACGATGGCGCTGGTCTTCCTCCTGCTCTTTCTCAATTTCCGAAACGTCACCGAAAGCGCGATAGTCATGCTCTCGCTGCCGTTCTCGCTGGTCGGCGGTGTGTGGCTGATGTGGATCATGAGCTACAACATGAGCGTTGCGGTGGCCATCGGTTTCATCGCTCTTGCCGGCGTCGCGGCCGAGACGGGGGTGATCATGCTCATCTATCTCGATCACGCTTACCGGGATCGCATGCGTGAAGGACTGATCAGGACCGTGGCCGACATCGACGATGCTGTTCGACAGGGTGCCGTGGAGAGGGTGAGGCCGAAGGTCATGACGGTCTGCGCGATCATGGCTGGCCTCATACCGATTCTCTGGAGTCAGGGAACCGGCGCGGACATGATGAAGCGTGTCGCGGCACCAATGGTGGGTGGCATGGTGAGCAGCACTGTGCTGACACTGGTGGTGATTCCGGCGATCTATTCTCTTTGGAAGGAGCGGCAGCTCGCACGGGCGGCCGCAGTGTCCCATGTGGCGCGCACATTACCTCAAACAGTTCCGGGAACATGAGAGAAAGAAACAACAGAGCCTCAAGGAGAAACTATGCCGTGGGATAATTTCGGATGGGGAAGCTGGCTGATCGTTGCCCTGGTGCTGCTTTGTCCAGTAAGCATGGTCTGGATGGCCCGAAGAGGGCATATGACGAGCTCGAAACGACAGCGGAAGGACGGCGCGCATGTCCATCAGGATGAGCGGAAGAATGACGGAGGCGAAGCGCCGCTCTGAATTGATCCCTGGGCACTGAAGCAAAGAGACTCCACCCCTGTCACGCTGAAGGCCCGGAATCATGTCGGCATTCGCGCGCATTTATGATCTGACGATGACTCTCGCGGAGCGCAGCCGGCTCGGTGACCTGCGCAGAAGCGTCGTCGCACCTGCCCGGGGCGCAGTTCTCGAGGTTGGCGCTGGCGTTCCGCGATATGGCTTTTGATGAGGCGGTGGTGACGCTGGCCATGTTCACCATTCCGGATCCGTTGCGTGCGCTGGATGAGCTGAGCCGCGTACTCAGGCCCGGCGGGGTTCTTCGGATGCTCGAGCACGTGCGCATCGACCAGCCATCAGTTGTCGGCAAAGCTCAGGATTTCCTCACGCCTGTGTGGCGCCGCCTCGCTGGCGGCTGTCACCTCAACCGCCGCCCGATCCAATCACTCGTTGCAGCGCGGTTCAGAATCCAGTCGAAGACCGCCCATCTCGGCGGATACATTGAGGCTATTACTGCTGGCGCACCGCCATAGCGATTCCACTCCCGAAGGAGTTCTCAGGTAAGCGCCAACAGCATTTATGTTAGAGTCACCATCTCACAAGGAGCCATTCAATGGCACAGGTAAAGGATCCGGTTTGCGACATGATGATCGACGACCAGACTGCCGCCGCAACGTCCGAGTATGAAGGCAGGCGCTATTACTTCTGCAGCAACGGCTGCAAGACCACGTTCGACGAGAACCCGAAGGAATACGTGAACAAGTCATGACCGCGAGGTTTCTGGCCCGGGCCGCCTTTGGCGGGTGCGCTCTTGCGCTTGTCGCAATCGCCATGTCGCTCGAGGCACACGATCTCTTTCTCAAACCTTCGGCCTTCTTCATCGCGCCAAATTCCGAGCTTCGCGTCGCGGTCCTCAACGGAACCTTTCAGAAGAGCGAAGCCGCAGTGACGCGCGAACGACTTCGCGCGCTCACACTTGCCGGGCCATCCGGGTTGTCGCAGCCACCCTTCACCGCGTGGGACACGGCTGGAAAAGAAAGCCTGTGGCGGGTCACGGTGGGCGGTCCGGGCACTTACGTAATCGGAGCCTCGGTTCTGCCGCGCACGATTCGCCTCGAGGGCGAAGAGTTCAATAGCTATCTCAAGGAGGACGGGCTGCCGGATGTGCTGGCCGAGCGGCGCGAGCGGAACGAGCTCGCACAGCCGGCCCATGAGCGGTATTCAAAGCACGTGAAGGCCGTGGTTCGCGCCGGCCGTGTTTCCTCAACCTCCGGTGACACGGCGTTTCGCGCCGTATTCGGCTACCCTGCCGAGCTCGTTCCGCTGAACAACCCTTACGCCCTTCGATCCGGCCGCACGCTTCGGGTTCGTGCGCTTGTGGACGGTGAAGCTGTAGCGAACCAGGTGATTCTCGCCGGCGGTGTCATGAATGATGGCCGCCGAATTGTCGAGCGCAGCGTGAGGAGCGACACCCTGGGTGATGCGCGCATCGCAATCCGCGCCCCCGGCTTATGGTACGTGAAATTCATACGGATGCGACGAATTCCTGCTGGCACAGCGGATAGCGTGGACTACGAATCAAAATGGGCAACGCTGACATTCGCGGTGCGATAGTGGCCCGGCAAACGTACGCGCTCATTTCGGACATCCACGCCAACCTTCCCGCGCTCGAGGCAGTTCTCGCCGACGCCGGGAAAGGCGAGCCCGCTGGGATTTACCACCTGGGAGATCTCGTGGGCTATGCTCCCTGGCCGAACGAGACCGTCGCTCTGCTCAGAGAGTCCGGCATACCGGGCGTTGCGGGGAACTACGACTCGACAGTCGCCACCGACTACAAGCATTGCGGATGCAGAGCCGACACTCCGCGGGACGAAGAGCTCTCACACGTGAGCTACGAGTGGACACGCTCCGCGGTATCGAGCGAGACGAAAGCATTCCTCGGCAGTCTTCCATTCCGCATCGACATCAGGCCGCTTGGAGGACACATCGCTGGCCCGGCCATCATGCTGTTCCACGCAACTCCGATCAACAATCTCGTCTACGTCACGGAAGACCGGACGGACGCCTTTCTCGCGAAGATGGCGCAGCAGGCCGGTGCGAAAGCAGGTGACGTGCTCTGCTTTGGCCACACTCACCTGCGGTGGCATCGAGTCGTCGAAGGGATTCACTACGTCAACACTGGAAGCGTTGGCCGCCCGAAAGGTGGTGATCCACGAGCGGTCTACGTGATCATCGACATGAGCGGTGAAGCGCCCGTCGTCGGTTTCGTGCGCGTCGACTACGACATCGAGAGAGCGGTTCGCGGAATCGAGGAGGCCGGGCTGCCCGTCGAGTTCGCCGAACACCTGCGAACAGGCGGAAGCAAATAAGAATCTCGTATTGACTTCGCCTTGCACTGGCTGTAACCATATTGAGTACGTATGTAACCAATATGAGTACACCAAGGACCAGACCGGACAGAAACGGCCAGATCAGACAGCCTCAGGCATTTGACAAGGTTGCCGAGGCGCTTTTCGGCCGCACAAGGCGCCGAGTGCTTGCGCTCTTGTTTGGACAGCCGGCTAACTCCTTCTACCTTCGCCAAATCGCCCGTGAAACGGGCGCCGGACTTGGAGGAGTTCAACGCGAGTTGAGTCAACTGGTTGCCGCCGGTGTGATTCTAAGAGTTCCAAAAGGCCCACAGGTCCACTTCGCCCCAAATCCGGCGTCGCCCGTATACGAGGAGCTACGCAGCCTTCTTGCAAAGACGGCTGGAATTGCAGACGTGATACGTGACGCGCTTCAGAGATATCACGAGAGGAGATTGATCGATATCGCGTTCATCCATGGATCAGTAGCGACGGGAAGGCAAGATGCAAAGAGCGACATCGATCTCATCATCATCGGTGGCGTTACGCTCGCACGCTTGTTGCCGCTGCTTCGCAACCTGCAAATCCGTCTCGGCCGCGAAATCAATCCTTCAGTCTATCCCCGAGAGCAGTTCAAGCTGAAGTACGACCGGCGGGAGCATTTCGTTCGGCGGGTGATGGAAAGGCCGAAGATCATGTTGCTGGGAAACGAAAATGACCTTACAGAGCTGGTTCGCCAACCGTTGGCTGGTAGAACATGAGACGAGTGCCGAGGAAATCGCCGATCTGTTGGCTGTCGTTGACCGTGACCTGAGGGACGCAAAGGTTGCGGCTGTGAGCTCAGATTGGCGCCTTGCCATGGCGTACAATGCCGGACCTCAGCTAGCCACGCTTGCCTTAGCTGCGGAAGGATTCAGACCTGAAAGACTCCAAGCTCATGAGCGGGCGATTCAATCGCTGCGCTACACTGTTAAAGCCGATGGGCCTGTGATCGACCTTCTCGACGCGATACGCCGAAAAAGAAATCTCAGCAACTACGAGAGGGCTGGAGCAGTGTCCGAAAGCGAAGTTGACGAAGTCCATAAGACTGTCGTCACGCTGCGAAAAACTGTTCTGGCTTGGCTGGCTGTGCATCACGCCAGTCTCCTCGAGTAGAGCCGGGTTCGCCCCGGGACCTACTGTCTGTAACCTACCTGCCCGGCGCCTGAACCCGCATTTCGGCAAGAGCTGCGCGCACTCCCTGCGCGAGCGTCACGGCATTGCCGTTCGCCCAGAAGTGCATGAAGAACAATCGCGGCGACTCGGTCAGCATGTGTGAGTGGAGCGCCGTCGGCTGGATGTGATGGGACTGTAGCGCGCGGATCACGGCGCTCACCTCGTCTGCCGTCATCACGAAGTCACCGGTGATGGCCGCATTCCCTCCGCCCGTCGGCTCGAAGTTGATCACCGTCGCCACCCCCATCGATGGCGGGACTTCCATTCCTCCATCGAAGATCCGTTGCGCTCTCGGGACGCTCACCTGAAACACACCGCCGTTGATTCTTCCGGTGTAGCCGAGTGCGACGGCGAGGGCGGGGGTATCCAGGTCGATTGTCGCGGGAATAACCGGAATGGCTTGAGCGGGCGGCGTTTTCGTAAGAGCAAGTGCGTCATGAATTGCATGGGCGATCGTCATCTCATCTCGATATGCCGCGATGTGCATGTACATCACGCGAGGCGATTCGCCCAGAACATGGTTGTGGAGCGCGGTCGGCTCGACACCACCGGCCTGAAGCTTCGCCATCACTGGCCCAACCTCGTCCTCCGTGAGCACGAGATCGCCCATCACCATCGCCTGGCCTCCGACGTGCTTGAAGGCCACCCATGATCCGAGCGCGAAAGCCGGCAGGACCTTCACTCCGTTCGCCATGACGTCGAGATCGCTGCGAGGGAAGCTGTACCTCATCACTGCCCCGGGCTGAACCGAACCCGCGCGGCCAATCACTGAGTCGACTGCGCGCCACTCAGTTGAAGCGACGCTCGGCGCTGCAGGAGGAGCCGCAGGTGCTGCGGGCGTTGCGGGCGCAGGGGTTTGTGCGCTCAGCGAAGCCGCGATGATGATTGCGGCCGCTGCCAGTGCCGCCGATGCCGTGATCGA
The DNA here is from genome assembly GCA_039931395.1 of Gemmatimonadales bacterium. GTDB lineage: Bacteria > Gemmatimonadota > Gemmatimonadetes > Gemmatimonadales > Gemmatimonadaceae > UBA4720. Next base: position 24,635 of record JBDTRZ010000018.1, on the reverse strand, counting down.
ATTCCGCATGTGTCCTCCAAAAACGTTACTGCCTGTACCCGATCGCTCCTTCGCCATGCTTCACCTTTTCCGACTCCGGGAACGGATTCTCCCTCAGAAGCCGCGCCAGAAATGCCTCGTTGCGCGCGAACGTGCGCACCATCGAGTAGACCGCGCCTCGCCTGAACTTTTTCTTGAGCGTCTCCTTCGTTTCCCCTGACGCATCGCCGAGCCAGGTGACCGAAGGCGCCGGTGGAATGGAGAATCCGTTCCAGCTCATGAAGTTCAGGATGTTGCCGATGATGTGCTCGGCGCCATCCTCCGCGCCCGTTATCACGATGCCGCCGACCTTGTTCGCGAACTCCGACTTCCCGGTCTCCAGGAGCTCGTCGTTCAGCTCGTCGAGTCGCTCGATGGCTCTCTGAACGAGCGAAGACTGAATGCCCCACCAGATCGGCGTGGCGAAGATGACGATGTCCGAGGCGAACATCTTCTTCACGATCCTCGGCCAGTCGTCGCCGTCGATCTCCGTCTTCGTTCCGGGCTGAATGTCGTAATCACGCAGTCGGATTATCTCGGTGCGAACGCCTTCCTGCTTCTCGAGCACCTCGGACACCACCTCGCACAGCGCCTGGGTGTGAGAGAGCACCTGTCTCTTTTTCAGCGTGCCGAGAAGAATGATTGCCTTGAGCGGCGGGTTCATCTGCGGGGCAACCATTTGATCCGATCTCCTTGTGATGTCACTCACCTCAGCCCCATCGTCATTGCAGCCTGGCCGAGACTGATACCGCCATCATTTGGCGGGACGACATTGTTGGTCCAGACACGAACCCCGGAAGGTTTGAGAAACTCCAGGACGTCGGCCAGAAGCAGGTCGTTCTGGAACACGCCACCCGAAAGTACGGCGGTTCCCGCCGAATGCGAGCAGGCGATTGTTTCCAGGGCGCTCGCAATTCCCTCGGCCAGCCCCCTGTGAAATGCGCGGGCGATGTCATTGACTGAAACGCCCCGCCTCCGGGAGTCGATCACGGTTCGAAGCGCGGGGCGGAAATCCAGCTCACCGTCGGCGAATGGCATCTCGAGGCTGAGCGTGGACCGCCCGTTCCGTGCGAGATTCTCGAGCCACATCGCCGCCTGGCCTTCATGGCTCACCTCACGAACGAAGCCGAGCAGTGCCGCGATCGTGTCGAACAGTCGCCCCGCCGATGTTCCGACAAAGCAGCGAACGTCACGCTCCAGAAGCGTGCACGCCTTTGCGTACCTGTCGGGAAAAAGAAATGGCCCGCGCATCAGCTCGGCAGCATCAGAGACTCCCGCCTCGGCAAGCAGTCCAGCTGCGGCCTGCACGGGAAACTGCGCAGCAGCATCGCCGCCGGGAATTCTTGCGGCTCGAAGATGTCCGACGCGCTCGAGTCCTCCGGTGACGCTGCCGATGAAGAACTCTCCACCCCAGATGGTTCCGTCGTCACCGAAACCCGTGCCGTCGAAGGCAGCGCCGACAACTTTTTCCTCGGGCGCGCCGCGCTCCGCCAGCACGCTGGCGATGTGAGCGCGATGATGCTGCACCGCAATCCGATCTCTGCATTGCATGTCCAGCGCATGCGCCGTGGAAAAATACTGGGGATGCATGTCGTGAACGACTCGAAGCTCGTCCCGCTCGAGCCCGTACATCGAGACCAGATCGTCGATGGTCTCGCGGAAAGCCTCAGCGGCGCCAAGGTGCGAGAGGTCGCCGATGTGCTGGCTCACGAGCGCCTCGCCGTTCACCACCAGTGTGATGGTGTTCTTGAGATCGGCGCCCAGGGCGAGCGTTGGCACATCGAGCTCTATCCGCGCAGCGCTTCGAGGTGCGTATCCCCTTGACCGGCGCAGCATGCACAGGCCAGATGCGCCGACCCTCGCAACCGAATCGTCCACGCGGCGCGCGATTTGTCGCTCACCAATGAGAAAAACATCCGCTATCCCGGCAAGCCGCTCGAGCGCTTCCTCATCCCGGTATGCGATCGGCTCACTCGACCGGTTGGCGCTCGTCATCACCAGCCGCTCCGGTGCGCCTTCGGCGAAGAGGAGGTGATGAAGCGGAGTGTACGGAAGCATCACGCCAAGCTCGCTCGTATCGGGCGCGACTCCCGGCAGATCCACCAGTGCAGCGCCGAGCACTACGGGACGGGCAGAGGATCGAAGAAGATCCTCGGCCTCTCGTGACAGCTCGATCGTACGGCGCGCCTCATCGACATCGCGCACCATCAAGGCAAAAGGCTGCTCCTTTCTGAACTTTCGCTCGCGCAAAGCCGTCACGGCGGGCGCATTGCTCGCATCACAGGCGAGATGGTAGCCGCCGATTCCCTTGATCGCCGCGATCGATCCTGACGCGAGCAGCTGCGCCGCGGTGCGAATCGCCTCACCCGCCGTTGCGATTACCACAGCTCCATCGCGCAGCTCGTAGTTCGGCCCGCATGCAGGACACGCGATGGGCTGTGCATGGAACCGCCGGTCGGCCGGATCGTGGAATTCCGCCGAGCAGGGTTCGCACATCTCCCACGTGCGCATCGTCGTTGCGCTGCGGTCGTACGGAAGCGCCTGAACGATCGAGAAACGAGGCCCGCATGCAGTGCAATTCACGTATGGATAACCCGCTCTGCGACCCGAAGAATCCCGCATTTCGGCGAGACAGGCATCGCATACCGGAAGGTCCGGACTTATCCCGGCTGTCGGGAGTGCACTCTCCTCGCTGCTGTCGATTGTGAATGCCGTGAATGCTTCGGGCTCAGCGCTCGTGACCTCGACCGCGTCGATCGCGGCGGCCGGCGGCGCTCGGGACACCAGGTCGCGCGCGAACCTGGTGAGCGACTCCTCCTCACCCTCGGCGTGGATGCGCACGCCGTCGCCGTCGTTAACGACCCATCCGGTGAGGTCGTGCTCCCGCGCGATGCGGAATACGAACGGCCGAAAGCCAACCCCCTGAACCACGCCGCGAATCCTGAACGATTGCGCGTGCCGCATGCTCAAGGTTGATCCACCATGCAGCCGCGCCCATGCCAGCCGATCTGCACGACCCGGCCATCGTCGACGAGAACGGGAATGGTGCGCTGTCCCCCGGTGAGATCGATCATCCGCCTTCTGGCCTCGATGTCGGTCTCGACATCGTATTCAACGAAATCGCGGGCTTCCCAGAGCAGCAGCTCCCGCAGCTCCGAGGTGTACTGGCAGCTCGCACCGCCATAGAGCTCGAGCTTCGGCGCCACGGGGTCCGCTTCGCTACCCATGAGCAATCACGTCGATCATCTCGCGCATCACGTGATATATGGAAGCGTGCGCTTCCTGGATGCGCGGCACGTAATCCGATCTTACGACCACCGGGAAGTCGGCCAGCCCGCGGCGCATTATCTCGCCGCCGTCGTAGCCGAGGATGGCGACTACGGGAAGCCGGCGCTTCTTCGCCTCCTCGAGCGCAGCCATGACATTGGCCGATCCGCCGCTGGTGGAAATCACGACGACCACGTCGTTGGGAGCTGCGAGCGCGATGAGCTGGCGCAGGAATATCGCTTCGGCGCCGATGTCGTTGGCGATCGCGGTGATGCTTGCCGGCTCCATCGACAGTGAGATCGCAGGAAGAGGACGCAGGCTCTTCGGCGGGGAAAAGCAATCGAGTGCGAAATCGTTCGCATCCGTCGCCGAGCCTCCGTTTCCGAGGACGATGACCTTGCCCCCACGGTCCACCGCGGCTGCGATAGCGTGAGCGGCGTTCGCGATCGCCGCGGGTTGCTCGGACGCGACCTGCTCGCGGAGTGATCCTGTCTCCGATGCCTTCGCTCTAATCGACTGCGCGACGCTCTCGGTTACGGACGTCAGGTCCTGCACTTCGCTGCCGAGAAAGGGATAGAGAAACGCTGCGTCCCCCGCTTCGTGTCCCATCGATCCGTGCTCGAAGAAGACGTGCACCGTCTCCCACAGAGTGTGATAGAGAATCTCGACGATCTCCTGCTCGATGAACGCATCCGCCGATGGGGATTCGAACGAGAATTCCGCGCCTTCACCTGTCAGCGCGAGTGTCAGCACGCCTGTCTTTCTCAAATCGGCGAGGACGCGCGTGATTTCCGAATCTCCGGGAGGCGAGGCGAAGCCCATCGCGATGTCCCGCGGCCCTGCGATCGCGGGCGCCCACTGACTGAATGACATCGAAAGATCGAGCGCGGGAAGAGCGCGCTTGCCGACGATCACAGGATGAACGAATTCGACGGAGACATGCTGCGCGTCGGTCGCATGTTGTCCACGCCCGAATGCGAGCAGCCTTCCACCGTCGAGAAACCGCGCCGACATCTCCTTTGAGGCGATCGCGAGCCGGTGCGACTCGCGACTGAAAAACGCTTCCGATAGGGAATTCCGCGAGACGAGTGCGTCAGCCACAGCGCTCGCTGCCTCCGCGCTGGTTCCGGCCTGTGCGGGCACCTCAGCAGATTCGCGGAAGCGGGTCGCCGACGAGCATGTTCACGAACCTGGTGCTTCCATACGCCGAGAACGAAAGCAGACTTCCGGCCGGGCCCGCTCTCACTTCACCGACGATCGCCGCTTCCTCTCCGCCGGGTACACTGCGAACCGCTGCAAGCGCCTTGTCGGCCTCCTCGGGCGCAACGACAGCGACGAACTGGCCTTCGCTCGCGATGTGCATCGGCTCCAGACCGAGCAGCTCGCATGCGCCCCTCACCTGCTCCCGAACGGGAATCGTTTCCTCGGAGACCGCGATCGCGACACGAGCGTCGCGAGCCAGCTCGTTCAGAGAGCTCGCGACTCCGCCGCGGGTGGGATCACGCATCCACCGGATTCCGGAGCCGGAGGCAGCGATTATCGCATCGACCATCGGGAAAACGGATCTCGTATCGGATTGCAGATCAGAATCGAGATCGATCTCGCCTCGGGCCAGGAGAATGGTGATCCCATGATCCCCGATGGGACCGGAGATCAGAATTCTGTCGCCCGGCCGAACGGTCGAAGGTGAGCATGTCACACGTCCATCCGCCAACCCAATGCCTGCGGTGGTGATGTACATGCCGTCGGCCATTCCGTGCTCGACGACCTTGGTATCGCCGCCAACAACAGTGACTCCGGCATCGCGAGCCGCCGATGCGATGGCGCGGAGCTCCATCTCGAGAGATTCTGTCGAAAGTCCCGCCTCGAGAATGAGTGTGAGAACGAGCGCGACAGGCTTCGCCCCCGCGACCGCGAGATCGTTCACGGTTCCGTTGACCGCCAGGTCCCCGATCGACCCGCCGGGAAATCGCAGTGGCCGAACCACGAAGCTGTCCGCCGTGAACGCGAGTCGTGCTCCGCCCATTTCCAGGTAAGCAGCGTCGCCGAGCGCGTCGAGCAATGGCCCGCCGAGGGCGGGGGCGATGAGGCCTTCGACCAGCCGCCGGCTCGCCTTGCCGCCCGCACCGTGCGCCATCTCTATCTGTGCATCGCTGAAGCGAATCGTTCGGCTGTCCGGCATTTGCGGATGCGGCGCTATGCGGTCGCGGGGATGTTGTTGCGAACCGCGTAGTTGTGAAACGCGGCGCATGCGCCCTCGGATGAAACCATCAGCGCTCCCACCGGCTTCTCCGGTGTGCACTCCCGTCCGAAAAGCTTGCATTGATGCGGCTTCAGCACGCCCTTGAGCACTTCACCACACTGCGCGGCTTTGGGATCAGTCACCCGCACACCCGGCATGTCGAAGCGCCGCTCGGCGTCCCAGTCCGCGTAAGTGTCGCGCAGCCGGAGCGCAGACTGCGAGATGAAACCGAGGCCGCGCCACTCGAAGTATGGACGCAGCTCGAACACTTCAGCCATGGCTTTCAATGCGGGAAGATTTCCTTCCCATGGCACCACGCGCGCGTACTGGTTCTCGACCTTCGCGGTGCCCGCCTCCAATTGCCTCAGGATCATGATGATCGACTGGAGCACATCGAGTGGCTCGAAGCCCGATGTCACGAGCGGCTTGCCGTAGTCGCGGCAGATGAATTCGTACGGGCGACACCCGATCACCGTCGACACGTGCCCCGGGCCGATGAAAGCCTCGACACGCATGTCAGGCGAGTCGAGTATCGCGCGAATCGCCGGAATGATCGTGACGTGATTGCAGAAGACTGAAAAGTTGCGCACCCCGAGGGAGCGTGCCTGCCGAAGCGTGAGCGCAGTCGATGGAGCGGTAGTCTCGAACCCTATGGCGAAGAAAACCACTTCGCGATCGGGATTTTTCTGCGCCAGCTTGAGAGCGTCGAGAGGCGAATACACCATCCGGATGTCGGCGCCGCGCGCCTTGTGCTCGAGTGGGCTGCCGCTCTTGCCGGGCACGCGCATCATGTCACCGAACGCAGTCAGGATGACCTTGGGATCGGTGGTGAGCGAGAGTCCGTCGTCGACTCGTCCCATCGGCAGGACGCACACCGGACACCCCGGGCCATGCACGAGCTCGATGTTGCCGGGAAGCAGATCGCCCAGCGCGAATCTGTAGATGGCGTGCGTGTGCCCGCCGCACACTTCCATCAGGCGGTAGTGTCGTTCCGGCCTGGCCAGTCTGCGAATCTCCGACGCTGCCTGGCGAATCAGCTGAGCGTCACGGAACTCGTCGACGTACTTCATGAGTTGAATTCGTATCCTTCGAGCTCCTGCTTCGCCAGATCGGCCTCTCCAAGCATCGTCAGGAGTTTCATCTGATCGTCGGCGTACTCGGCGCTGATCCTGCTCATCGCGAAGCCGACGTGAATCAGGACCCAGTCGGAGACGGCAAGTGGCGTTTCGTCGCGGATGAGATCGACGTTCACTTTTCTGCGAACGCCGGATACCTCCACGACCGCGAGGTGTGGCTCATCGGGAAACAGCTCGACGATCTTACCTGGAATCGCCAGACACACCGAACCTCCGTGACGAAGCACTCGACCCTGGCTCAATAGACCGCATTTCACCAGGGCGTGTCAACCAAGGCCTCGCGGTGTCCCGCGCTCCGGGAATGATCGGTTCGACGGAGAATCTTTCCCCGCCCCGCACGGGGTGCTATATCGTCATGAGGCCGGAGCTCTGAACAGGCACCAATCTTGATCGTCTCCCGGCCGATAGTCGTTTTCAGCTCGCAACGGAGCCGGCATGGCCACAGCGATCGAGAAGGACGCCGTACAGGGGAGGCAACCATCGATCCCCGCTACCGAGCCGCATCCGCGACCTGAGAGATTGCCGCTCGGACCGCTCAAGACCGTTCATGTTTTCTGGATCGCGGGAATGAGTTGCGACGGGTGCACAGTCGCGGTCGCCGGTGCGACGAACCCCGGAATCGAAGGTTTGCTGCTGGGCACGGTGCCCACCATGCCGCAGGTCATTCTCCACCATACGGTTCTTTCCGTCGAAGCGGGTGAAGACTTCATCCAGCCGCTCAAGGATGCGTGGGAGGGAAAGCTCGAAGACCCCTATGTAATTGTTGCCGAAGGATCGATCGCAGACGAGCGAATTGCCGCGCGCACCGGTGGCTACTTCTCGGCGATGGGGAGCCAGGTGCTGGAGGGCGCCGAGGAGGGCAGCCCGGTACCGACTGCGACGTGGATTACTCGCCTCGCCCCCGGTGCCGCTGCGACGATCGCGATAGGTACATGCGCTACCTGGGGCGGCGTTCCGGCCGCCGAAGGTAATCCTACCGGCTCGATGAGCCTGATGGATTTCCTCGGCAAGGATTATCGCAGCGTGTTCGGCCTGCCCGTGATCAACATCCCCGGCTGCGCTCCACAGGGGGACAACTTCACCGAAACCGTCTTCGCGGTGCTGCTTTTTCTCCAGGGACTCGGTCCGCTGCCGTCGTTCGACGAGCTCGGACGACCCGCCTGGCTTTTCGGAGAGACCGTACACCAGGGATGCTCACGCGCGGGCTACTACGAGGAAGGCGTGTTCGCCAAGAATTACGGCGACAAGGAATGTCTGGTGGAGATCGGATGCTGGGGTCCGGTCGTGAACTGCAACATCGTCAAGCGCGGCGCCATCAACCACATCGGCGGATGCATGGCGGCGGGCGGAGTCTGCATCGCGTGTACGATGCCCGGATTTCCCGACAAGTTCTCCCCGTTCTACAAGGCGCCGCCGGGCGGAGTCATCTCGACGACAATGTCGAAAGGCGTCGGTGGAATGATCCGTCGAGCAAGGCGGCTCTCCAACCGGCACGCGAACACCGAAGTTCGCTGGGACAAGCTCGATCACGTGCCGACCGGATGGGCACATGTCAAGCCCACTACGCCGACGCTCAAGATGATGGAGTTCTTCTACAAAAAGTGGCAGTTCTGGGGTGCCAAGCCTCCTGGTCGGCCAAAGGGAAGCGAGGATCGGTTCTGGGGAGTGGACCGGCCCGGTACAAGCAGCGACTATCTCGACAACAGCTCTGCAAGGGAGGACACCGATGGCAGACGCTGATCTGTGGCGCGCGTGGTGGCTCTGGATGGGAGTCGCGGCGCTCGTGATCGTGATCGCTGCAATGCTGCTCGTCACCATATGGCTCACGGCGCGAAGCATTCTGGCGCACGCGAGACGCGCGCTTGCCGCAGCAGAGAAAATCCGCGAAAACACGATGCCGATCTGGGCGCTCGATACGACGAATGAAGTAGCAGGTGAGATACTCGAGACGGTTCAGAGCATCGAGGCCAAGGGAGGCCTGCTGGTGGAGGCTCTCGAGAGTCACGCCGGTGCTGGAGGTGCGTCGCATGCCTGAAGTCACCGCGGGAACCATCCAGACCATCTGGACGATTACGCTCGTCGTATTCGCGGTCGTCCTGGTCGTCGTCGCTGTTCTTCTCACGCTCATTCTCCGCACCGCGAGTGACATCAACGGTGGAGTCTCCGCGATCTGGAATGTCGGGCAGCGCATCGCCAACAACACGATCCACATCGCTCTTCTCAGAAAGACGAACATCGTCGCCGGAAAGATCCTTCAATCGGCGGTCGGCGTCGTTCACGCGACGGCGGGCGTGAAGGCTCACGCGGAAGAATGTCCGGGATGTCCCGCCTGCATACTCGGGCCGGAGTGGCTCAGATGAGCAACATGATCACGCTGGCTTACATCTCGCTCATTGCAGCGTCTGCGCTGTTCATCGTACTGGCTGTTTTTCTCCATTTCATCTGTGTCGAGCTCGAGACGATCGGGGGAATGAAGAAGAGTGGCTACGGACTCCCGGCGAGCTTCCTCTCCAGGATTCGACTCGGCGTGCGGGCGATCGAGGTCCAGACAGGCGGCCTTGCTCCGGAAGTGATCAAGCTCAACGGCGGCCTCACTGCTGTTCGTGACGGCCTGGGTGCCATCGACGCCAATCTCGACGGTGTCATCACGGCGGTTCTGGCGCAGAAGACATGATGACAGAATCGGGAGATCTGTTTCCTCGAGCTGTGTACACAATCTGGTGGACCGGTCTCATCCTCACGCTCTCGATCTTCGTCCCTATGTCGGTCTACTATCTGAACAGGGCGTATCTCGCGGCCAGGTCGATCAGGCGTTATGCGGCCGATGCGCTCCAGGCTGCGGCGGGAATTGCCGGGAACACGCAGCATGTAGTTGCGCTGGATTCCACGATCGAAGTTGCCGGGCAGATACTCGGAACAGCGGGCAGCGTCGCGGGGAAGCTCGGCACCATCGCAGACGTTCTCGAGGAGAGGGCCGGATGAAGAGCAAGTCATGCTGCTGATTCTCACACTCGTCACCGTCGCGCTCGTCGTCCTGGCTCTGGCCGGCTATCTGATCGCCATTGCGTGGGAGCTCAACTCCGCGCGCAAGAGTGTGGCGGCGATCGCCGACGGGCTGGAGGCGGTCGCGGGCCATACACAACCGCTGCCGGAAAAGCTCACGACGATCAACGCAGCGCTGACTGCGCTGCTCGGCGGTCTTCGCGTCGCCGATGGTCATCTGGGCCGCGCCGCTACCGTCTTCAAGCTCACCTGAGAAACAGGCTCAACAATGTGCTTCAAGAATCTACCCGTAGAGTTTGACGCGGCCGGCAAACCGTTCCTGCGCGAGGGCGTGCGCGATCCTTACGCGACCGCGACTGCCACCGCGCCTGAGGGGCCGCGGCAGCTCACGTCGGACAAGATCGAGGAGCTGCTCAGGCGGAACGGTCACATCAAGGCGCTGGATTTCGATCCTGTCACACGTGTGGCCGGGGCACTCGCGTTCCACACCATTGCTGATTTCGACAATCGGAAGATTCTCGAAGCGCGGTCTGTGGCGACGCTCTTTCGCGGATACGAGGTGATCATGGTGGGGCGCGATCCGCGCGACGCCATCTTCATCACGAGCCGCGCGTGCGGCGTATGCGGAGGAGTCCACTCGACCTGCTCCGCACTCGCCATCGAGATGGCGATCGGATGCTGTCCACCTCCACAGGGCGTGCTCGTCAGAAACCTCGCGCTCGCCCTCGAGTTTCTCTACGACCATCCGCTGCACCTGCACCTCCTTGCCGGTCCCGACTACTCGCAGGTGATCGTCGAGCCGACGAACCCTTCGCTGTACGATCTGGCGAAGCGAACGGAGGCGCGCAACACAGGGATTCACGGATACAAGACCATCGCCGACCTGATGGTTGACCTCAATCCTCTCACGGGAAAACTCTACGTCGAAGCGCTGCACATGACACGCGTCGCGCGCGAGGCGTATGTGCTGATCTGCGGCAAATATCCGCATCCGCAGACGATCGTGCCTGGCGGAATGAGCTCGACGATAAATCTCACGGTGATGAACGAGATGTTCGTCCGGCTCGGACAGTTCTTCGACTACTCCAAGAAGCTGGCGCTCATCTGGGACGACCTCACCGAGTTCTTCTACGAGGCGAACCCTGAATACAGGAAAGTCGGAGCGCGGCGCGCGAACCTGATCGATACAGGCATCTTCGATCATCCCGACGCGTACGACGCCACGTACGAGAGCGCGGACGACTGGGGCAACAGGCGCTGGGCGACACCGGGAGCGATCGTCGACGGAAAGCTCGTCACCACTGATCTGAAGAAGATCAACATGGGGCTCGAGGAGTTCGTCGAGCACTCGTATTACGAGGATTGGGCCGGAAACGGTCAACAGTCGCATTTCCCCACCGATCCCAGCGGCAATCCGCTCTCGCCATATCATCCCTGGAACAAGATCACGAGGCCGCGGCCTCAGGGGCAGAACTGGAAAGAGAAGTACACGTGGGACACGACGCCCCGCTGGGACCGACAGGGAATGGAAGCGGGATGCTACGCGCGGTTATGGAACACGGCGGTAGCGCAGAAGATGCCGGAGAGTCCTTTCATGGAGTCCACCGGTCACTCGCTCAGAATGCGCGTGCCCGCGGGCGCTCTGCCGGAAACCACCCTCGAGTGGCATGTGCCGGAGGTGTGGAACGCATTCGAGCGCAACCGGGGACGCGCATACTGCATGGCGTTCACGACGCTGATTGCGTTCGAGCAATGGCGCGGCGTGATGGAGCGCCTCAAGGACGGCGACACGAAGACCGCCACGAAGTTCGAGATCCCGAAGCGCGGAATTCAGCAGGGAGTCGGGTTCTGGGGAGCAGGCCGGGGATATCTGACACACCACCTGACGCTGGACCGTGGAGCGGTCGCCAACTATCAGATCGTTACTCCATCCACTTGGAACGCTTCGCCAACTGACCGATGGGGCCAGCCGGGTCCGTACGAGGAATCGGTGATGAATACGCCGCTCCTCGAGGAGACGACTGACCCGGCGAAATTTCGCGGTCTCGACGTGCTGCGTGCGATACGAAGCTTCGATCCATGCATGCCGTGCACCACGCACATCCAGTCGGAGGGCGGCCTGATCACACGCGAGGTCAACACCTGCGCATGCGGTCTGGACGAATGACGGCGTAGCTCGTGCGCGTCATCGTGGGCGGAATCGGCTATCCGGATCTTTGCGACTATTCGATCGGCATACTGGTCCAGGAGCAGCTCTCGGCACGAAGAGCTCCGGCGAATGTCATCGTCGAGGATCTCAGCTACAATCCCATCGCCATTATCCAGCGTCTCAATGACGAGCAGCCGGACAATCGCTTCGGCCGCGTAGTCGTCGTCTCCGCCGTGAAACGCGGGGACCGCGCCGCGGGTGTCATCAGCTGCTACCGGTGGGATGGAGGCATGCCACCCGACGACGAGGTCCAGCGCGCCGTGACTGACGCTGTCACCGGCATCATCGCGATGGAGAACACGCTCGTCATCGCCAGATACTTCGGCGCGCTGCCTGACGAGGTCGTCGTGATCGAGGTCGAGCCCGAGACGCACGAGTTCGGTGCTGCATTGAGCCCGGAAGTCAGCGCGGCATTCGAGCGCGCCTGCGACACCGCGTGGTCGTGTGCCATCGACGACAGCGTCGTGGCGGCGCTTCCGATGGGATCGCTCGCATTGACCGGCACCCCATCGATCCGCTTCGGATGACAGCACCCCAACCGGAAGATGGTCGCATGCTGGAGCATGAGGACATCCTCGACGAGGTATCCGGCCTCATCGCATCGCTCGAGGCATATCCTGATCCCGCCGTCGGGGAAAAAGTCGAAGCGCTTCTTCAGGGAATCGACGCGGTTCACAGAACGGCCTTGTCTCACCTGTTCAATGCGATCGTCGGAATCGGCGGCGAGGCATTCATGGACCGCCTCACGAGTGATGCCGCGATCCGGATGCTCTTCATGTCATACGATCTTCTGGCTGTCGACCGGAGGATCAACACGGAAGAAGCGCTTGATTCCGTGCGCCGCCATCTGCACTCGCATGGCGTGGATGTCGAGCTTCTCGAGGTCTCTGGAAGCGAGGTGTTCGTGAAGCTTCATGGTCTCCATGGGAGCTCGCTGCCGATTGACGCTGTGCGGCGCGACATCGAAGCCGCATTGAGTAAAGGCCTTGTCGGATTTCAGATCCTCACGATCGGTGAAAGGAAACCTGCGCCCAGGGCATCCGAGCTGGTGAAGCTCGGCGGACTTCGCCGGGCGAACCGTCCCGTGTATCACACGGCTTTCGCGGCTGATGAGCTCGAGCCGGGGCAAACGAGAGCGATCGATGCAGGGGGCGAGCCGATACTGATCGCCAACATCGGCGGCGAATTCTACGCGGTGGCAGATCGGTGCGGGGAAAGCCCGCTGCCTCTCTCATACAGTGAAATCTCCGATTCGGTTCTGGTTTGCAGCTGGCATGGCTGCTGTTACGATCTCCGGTCGGGCGCGCGAGTCGACGAAGCAGGGGGCGACCGGATTCGCGTATATCCGGTCAGAGTCGAGAACGGTCAGGTTGAAGTGGCAGTTGGTGTCGAGCCCATCCGGCGGGACGGTTGAATGGGCCGCACACTCATAGCCGGGTTCGGCAACACCCTTCGGGGCGACGACGGATTTGGCATCGAGGTGGTGCGCCGCCTGAGTGATGACGGCGCCACCTGGCCGGACGTCGAGCTGATGGAGGTGGGCACCGCGGGGATTCGTCTCGCACAGGAGCTGCTCACGCCGTGCGACCTGCTGATCATCGCTGATGCAATGTCGCGCGGAGGAGTGCCCGGCACTGTCTACGTTCTCGAGGTCGATGGCGTCGAAGCCGTACAGCGGGTGGACATGCATGTCGCCATTCCGTCACACGCTTTGTCTGTCGCAAAGGCGCTCGACGCGCTTCCGGCAAAGGTGATTCTCGTCGGATGCGAGCCGATGCAGGTCGATGACATGACCTGTGACCTGACGGGAGAGCTGACACCTCCGGTACGCGCAGCGGTTGACGTCGCGGTGCGGCGAATCCATCATCTTCTCGATGACAGATGATGCCGGAGGAGAGATCGCACGCCGCGACGAGATGCTCGAGCTGCTTTTCTGGTTCGAGGGGGAGGGGCTCGGATCGAGTGCGACGCTCCCGTCTATGACACGATTCCTCGCTCAACCCGAAGAGGTAGTTCGTGGAACTCTCGCGGATCTGCTCGAGCGCGGCTTCGTTGTCGAAGCGGCTGGAGATCTCCCTGAGTATCTGTTGACCGAGACGGGCCGCAGCGAAGCCGGCCGGCGGTTCGCCGACGAATTCTCGGAGCTGCTCGGCCAGGGCCATGGCGAATGCAACGACCCTGACTGCGACTGTCACGACAATCCCGCGGGTGCCGCGGAATGCCACGCTGCGCGCGCAGCCGGAGGTCACGAGCACTGATGCGTGTGGCGATTGCAGGAAAGGGTGGCACCGGCAAGACGACGATCTCCGGAACTCTTGCGCGCATCCTCGCCCGGCAGGGACGGAAGGTACTGGCGATCGACGCCGATACCACGCCGAACCTCGCGGTGACGCTCGGAGTCCCACCGGCCACGGCTCAGGCGATGATGGACCTTCCGCGAAACATGATGGAGCGGCGGCAACAGGACGACGGAACGATGAAGACGGTTTTCATCGCGGACTCGGATGAGATCATCTCCAGCTACTCCGCCCCCGGCCCTGACGGTATTCGCCTGCTCGTGATGGGCAAGGTGAACCACGGCGGCGCAGGTTGACTGTGCAGCGCCCACGCCGCGGTCCGCGGTTTGATCGGTGAGATAGTCAGCAAGGACGATGACCAGGGCGACATCATCGTCGACATGGAAGCGGGTCTCGAGCATATATCGCGCGGCACGGGACGGCATCTGTCGAAATTCGTCGCCACCATAGAGCCGTATTACCGGTCAATGGAGACCGCGCGCCGGGTTGCGGCGCTTGCTTCCGAGCTGGGCATCAGTGAAGTGCTGGTGGTTGCCAACAAGGTGCGCGACGACGGAGACCGCAATGCGATTGCGGAGTTCTGTGCCGCTCATTCACTTCAGCTTGCTGGTGAAATCCCGTTCGACACTGCAATGCTCGAGGCAGAGAGGGCAGGCAAGACGCCGATCGATTACGATCCGGATACGCCAGCGGTGAAGGCAATCGAGCGGCTGGCGACAATTCTCGATACCGAGGCTGATGGAATCCGATGATGCACGCCGGGCGCAGCTCATCTCTGGTTCTCGCGTGCGTTGCCGCGTTGTCCGTGGACGCGAAGGCTCAATCCCTTCGACTTGTGGGACAGAGCACGCTGGGAGGCGCGGGATTGAACGGAGACGTCGCCATTGTTGGCACCACTGCGGTAGTGGGCGCAGGGTTGATGCCCGCCGCCGGAGTGCATGCGCATCTCTACAATCCGTACCCCTGCCCCGCCGTCGCGATCAAACTTGTCGATCTCTCGAGGCCGAAGACGCCCATTGTCGTTGGAACGATTCCGGTGCCGCCAGGTGTCGCGGCGCACGGCGTTGCCGCCAGAAGAGTTCGCACGCCCAGCTTCACCGGTGATCTGCTCGCCGTCGCGCTCCAGGTGTGCGGTGCTCCCGGCTCGACACTCGAGCGTGGAGTCGCGTACTACGACATCTCGCGTCCATCAGCTCCGGTATTCCTCGGCAGGTACCAGGCAGACGCGGACGTTGCGTACGCCGACAGCATTCCGGCTTGCGGTGAGCCGCCGGCTAAAAGTGGCGATCGCTGCGCATCGTCGCAGCATTCTGTCTCTCTCATCCAGCGCGCGGATGGTCGCGTATTCTCGCTATCCCTCGAGCCGGGTGCCTCGGCGGGAAAGCTCCCATCGGGAGACCTGCGCGTCGTCGATGTCACCGACCCGCGGAAGCCGAAGCAGGTCGGCGCGTTCCCGCCTCCTGGCACGTCGATCTTCTCCACCAACGGCTGCCGCCCCTTCAGCGCAGGGCACGGTGCGGGATTTTCACGCGACGGAATGCGCGGACTGTTGGCGTTTTACGACGGCGGACTTTTCGTCCTCGACCTGAATGGCAGCGGCGCGGCTACCCAGGTGGGACAGTTCAAGTATCCGACCGACCGCCAGTTCGAGGGCAGTGCTGCCTACGTGGCATCGGCTCGCGTGAACGGCCGCGATCTAGCGTTGATCTCCGAAGCTGATTTCATCGGGCCGAAAACCACTCTCGAAGTGGAGGGTGCTCCCGCCGTTGCAGGATCGAAGTTCGGATGCGAAGCAATCTTCACGCTTTACGATCCGCAGAAGCGCGCGCAGCTGTACCGCCAGCCCGATAGCCGCGTACGCGGCGAGCTCGCATATGTGGGCCGCGCGTGCGGCGGGAACGCCACGGCCGACATGCATTCGGGCATGGGAGACATGCACGCGGACGAGCCGAAGCAGCCCGTTGATCCATATCTCGCCGAGGCACGTGGCCGCATCGTACTCATCGACCGAAGCCGTCAACCGACCCAGCCGAATTTGCTCGCTGGTGCCTGTTCGATGGCCGGGCGTGTCAAGCTGGCTCAGGCCGCAGGCGCACACGCAGTCGTTGTGCTTCAGACGAGTGCAGCTTCGCCCGAGGCGTTTTCGCCGGACGGCGATCCGGCTGGAGTGACGATACCGGTGATGATGATCGACAAGAAGGACGGAGACGCATTGCGCTTGGCGCTTTGTCCGACGGTGGCGGATGGACGCTGCACCGGTGGTACGAAGGTGACGGCGACCATGACTGATTCACGTGGCGAATGGGGCGCGCTGCGCGTGGTGGATGTCACAGACCCGTCGGCAACGCGCGAACTCGGAGTCTATCGCACACCACGGTCCAGTGTTTTCCCGCTTGCAGACCTCAGTGTGTTCTCACCGCAGCGCGCCGCCGTCCACGAGAGCATTGCGGTTGTGCCGTGGAATTCCGATGGTGCGCGCGTCATCGATCTGGCGGGTGGAGCGCCACGCGAGATCGGATCCTTCGTGCCACCGGATGTCGCCGATCCGACGGGAGTGCTGCCCGCCAAGGCGTACGTAGTGAGTGTAGCGCTGCTCTCTCTGCCGGGTGCCGGTTCCGTGGGACCGCGCGATTACGTGGTGATAAGTGACGTGAATTCGGGACTCTATGTTCTCGAGGCTCCATGGCGGACGAAGCGATCCGTCAGCGACGCTGCACCGCCGAAGAAAGGGCGTCCGCGATCAGATTGAAGCCGAGCACTGCAGCGCTGATCGTGATTCCCGGAAACACGGCCAGCCACCACGCGACACGAAAGAATCCCTGAGCCTGGCCGGCCAGCATTCCCCATGTCATCACGTTAGGGTCGCCGAGTCCGACGAAGCCGAGGCTCGCTTCCGTCAGCAGCACCTGCCCCATGAGAAGACCGAGCAGAACAAGAACTGCCGGCAGCACCTGCGGCAGGAGAACATGCCTGAAGAGATGAAGCTTCGACGCACCGAGAGCTTCGCTCGCGAGGACGAAGTCGAGCTGCTTCGTGGTGAGAATTTCCGCGCGCACTACACGCGCAAGCACGGGCCATGACGTCAGACCAAGCACCAGGATGATCCGGCTCACTCCGGGACCAAACAATGCGATGGCGACCGCTGCAAGGAAGAAGCGCGGGATCACCTGAAACACTTCCGTCATTCGCATCAGGAAGTCGTCCGTGATGCCGCCCTTGTATCCCGCAAGCATTCCAATTGTCACCCCGCAGATGCCCGCGATGATTCCAACCGCAGCCGCGATCAAAAGCGACGTCCTCGCTCCGTAGAGGAGGCCGCTCAGCAAATCACGCCCGATCGCATCGGTGCCCATGATGTGATTCAGCGACGGTTTGGAGAGAGAAGGTCCGCTGAGCGCGAACGGATCCCAGGTGGCAAGCCATGGTGCGAGGAGCGCTGCCACGACGATTGTGATGACGAGCACGAAGCCGATCACGCCCGCGGCGCGTCCGGCGACACGCGTGAAGGGACCGCGGATCGCCTCTGAAACGGCGGCCGTTCCGGTTCGGGCCGGCTCAGCGGATTCGGACGCGCGGATCCAGAGCAGCATGGATGAGATCGGTCAGCAGATTTGCGACGACGACAGTGAAAGAGACGAGCACGAACAGGGCAAGAAGGAGTGGCGTGTCGCGATTCTGAAGCGACGTCAGCAGCAGTCGCCCGATCCCCGGCCACCCAAATACGATCTCGGTGACGATCGCTCCGGCGATGAGCTGCCCTGCACGCGCACCGACGACGGTTACGACCGGCAGCAGCCCGCGCGGCATTGCGTGCCGGATGAGAACTGCCGCCTCGGTCAGCCCTTTTGCCCGAGCAGTGCGAACGTGGTCGCGCGACAGCTCATCGATTAGTCCGCTGCGGGTCAGACGCACAAGGACGGCCAGCTCCTGGGAAGCGAGGACCATCGCCGGGAGAAAAAGATGCCGCGCCACGTCGAGTGCGCGCATCGCACCGGTCTCCATGCTCCCTGCGCTCGTCATCCCCTGCACTGGCGTCAGGCCGAGCTTGAGCGCAATCGTCAGAATGGCCAGCTGCCCGAGCCAGAAAGCCGGAGTGGAGTAGAGTGTCAGCGCGACAGCGTTGATTCCGATATCCGCTGCTGAATGAGGCCGCCGAGCAGCGACAGCTCCGAGAGGGATCGACAACACGATGGCGATGAGGAGCGCGGATCCCGTGAGAAGCAGAGTAGCGGGTGCTCGCTCCATTATCACCGCGACCGCGCTCCTCCCGTGGACATAGGACATGCCCATGTCCCCCGAGAAGACTCTGAGAAAATAGGTTGCGATCTGCTCGGGCAGCGATCGGTCGAGGCCGAATCGGTGTCGCATGAACGCGTAATACGCTGCGTCGCCGTTGTCGCCGGCGAGCGCCAGAACAGGATCCCCCGGAGCAAGATGAATGAGGAGGAACGCGATCAGCACAATGCCGAACACAGTCGGCACTACCTGAGCGAGTCGCCTGACGACGTAGCGGCTGTTCAATTCGTGCAGTGCGCCGTTGCGGCAAAGTGAGGCGAGATGCCGAACCCGGTACACCTCGCGTTGACTGCGCGCGTGTTGAGCGTTTCGACGAGCCAGACGTAGGGCTGGTCCCGCACAGCGATTTCCTGGATGCGACGGTACAGGCGGGTTCGGATACCAGGATCGAGAGCCGAAGCCGCGCTGTCGAAGAGTCTGTCCATCTCCGGATTACGGTACGCGGCCGTGTTGGAGAAAGGAACGGGACCAATGCTCGACGACACGTATTGCCTGCGCACACCGATCTCGGGATCGGTGCCGTTGCAGTACGAGATTATCGCCGTGTCGAAATCACGTGCGGTGAACACCGTTTGACTGAACACCGCCGGCTCGAGTGCTTTCACTCGAAGATCGATTCCCGCGGCGCGGAGCTGTGCTCGAAGAAGATCGCCATACTGCGCCTGTCCGGGCATCACGGTGAATCCGATGATCAGTGGAGTTCCATCGGAGACGCCGTTGACGCCGCGTGACGCGCGGAACGCGTTCCCTGTTCGCCGCCAGCCCGCTTCCTCGAGCAGACGCGAGGCCTGCGCAGTATCGAGCTGCGGCAGGGCAAGACCGGCGGCGTGCGCAAAGATGATTCCCGAGGAGATGGGCGCATCGGCAATGCGTCCCTGTCCGAACAGTACCCGTTCCAGCACCTGACGCCGATCAACTGCATGAGCCACCGCGCGGCGAACTCGAATGTCGCGAAAGAGAGGCCGATCGAGATTGAAGCTGAGCGTGCTGATGCAGTTGCTTCCGCCCGAGTAGCCCGGGGTCTGCGAGACTGTGAAGCGCTTGTCCTGACGAAGTCGCGCGCGCTCGGGACCGGGAACTCCGAACAGCCAGTCGACCTCACCAGCTTCCAGGGCGATCACCTGCACTGCGGGGTCCGGTACGACTCGAAGCACAATGTCTCTGATCGCCGGCGGTCCACCGAAGTAATCCTTGTTGGCCGTGAATCGAATCTCGCTTCCGCGGCTGTAGGATACAAACCGGTATGGTCCGGTACCTGTCGGCGCGATGTTGGCCGGGTTGTGCAGAGGATCGCCCGTCGCGAATACGTGCTGCGGCATGATGGGAGCCTCCTCGACGTTGAGCTGTTGAAGCAGCGGCGCATACGGACGCCGCAGAATGAACTCGACGGTGAAATCGTCCGGCGTCTCGATCCGGGCCAGGACTGGCGCCAGCGACGCGCGCGTTCGCGAGTGGAACTTGAGCAGCAGCGAATCGAACGTGAACTTCACATCCGCCGCGCGCAGCGTCTGTCCATCGTGCCAGTGAACGCCGTGTCGCAGGTGGAAGCGATAGACGGAGCCGCCTTTCTCGACTTCCCAGCTTTCAGCTAGCGCGGGAACTGGCTTGAGATTGTCATCGAGCTCGACGAGACCATCGTAGAGCAATCCGCCGGCGGTGTGCACGCTTCCGTTCGTCGTTATCGCTGTATTGAGATGTCCCGGGTCAGTGGTGATGGCTGCGACGAACGGGCGCTCGCGTGCCGGTTCGCGGGCACACGCGGCAGCGCCTGCTGAAACGGGAATCCACAGCAGAAGAAGACACCGTCGAAGTTGCACGAATTCTCCGCGGACTAGGGAGCGTTCTCCGTATGAGGAGCCCGTCCGGTCGTAGTGATCCATACTCCTGAAGCCATCAACGTGCCCGCAACCAGAAGGTATGGTGTCACGGCATCTCCGAACACAATCACGCCCACGACCGTTCCGATAAAGGGGGCAACCGAAAAGACTGCGATTGTCCGCGTCGTGCCGACCGCCCGCAGTGCGAAGACGAAGAGTACCAGGCTGACTCCATAGCCGAGAAATCCGAGGCCTGCAGTCAGGATCGTGTTTGCAACATCTGGCCATCTCCATCCGAGCACCAAGGCAAGAACAACATTGACGGAACCCGCCACCAGGCCTTTGATCATCGTGATCTGCACCGGATCACTGTTTGAGATTCGCTGTGTCAGGTTGTTGTCGAATGCCCAGGCAAGGCAGGCTGCAGCTACCAGAAGAGGCCCGGCGAATCCGCCCCAGTCGGCGCGACCTTGCCAGCTGAGGAGTGCGCTCCCTGACACGACCGCCGCCATTCCCAGCGCAATCCGCGCGGAGAAGCGCTCACGGAACAGGAGCCACGCAACCAGACCCGTTAGCACCGCTTCGAGATTCAGCAGTAGCGATGCCGCTGACGCCGGCGTTCGCTGAAGCCCGTTCAGCAGCAGGACAGGCGCAACGCCGCCACCGGCGATTACGGCTCCAGCGAGCCAGGGGAGATCCTTTCTCATGAGGCTCTTCTCGTTTCTCAGGCTCCGTAACCGCAGATTCCGGAGGAGAAGAAGACCGCCACCGGAGCCCAGATAGAGGAGTCCCGCCATGCCCTGCGGTGATGAACTCCCAAGAAGCTTCTTGGCGAACGGTGCGCTGGCGCCGAAGAGAACCGCGGCGAGAAGCGCGAGAAGCGTTCCCCGCCCGAGAAGCCTCGAGATGAAGCTGTCGCCAGTCTTGCTTCGTGCCTCCAATGCCCTGACCGGGTGTCGCATTTTAGGTAGAATAAAGGGCGCGTGGGAACGGATCGTTTGCTTGCGTCTGGAGTAGGACACTGGCGGCGTATTTTATGCGGAGTGAAATCGGATCGGCCAGCAACCGGTCCGGTCGCTGGAACTCTCGCCATTCAACCACTGAATGCTCAACCAAAGCCTCGTCAAATCCCTCGTTTGTCTGTCATCGATCGCCGTCGGTGTCACTATCTCTGCCGCGGCGGCTTCGGCCCAGACCGACTTCTACAATACGGACGCCGGCCGCCCGGTTCAGATAGAGGATGCCTACGCCACAGAGCGATATGCTTTCGAATTGAAGCTGGCTCCTGTAAGACTGGAGCGCGTGCAGGGCGGTCAATACAACTGGTCAATCGAGCCCGAACTCGCGTACGGCATCCTGCCACGAACGCATGTCGAGGTGGGGCTGCCGCTGGCGTACTCGGATCCTGGAAACAATCGCAGTCGCGGCGGAGTCGCCGGCCTCGATGTCTCGCTCTTCCATAACCTGAATGTAGAGACGCGAACGCTGCCCGCGCTCGGTCTTCGGGGTGACGTTCTTTTTCCGGTCGGTGCACTGGGGCCAGACCGCACGTTCGTGTCGCTCAAGGGTATTGCGACAAGAACGTTCGTGTGGTCGCGTTTTCATTTGAACGGTCAATACACTTTCGGTCCCAGCCCGGGCCAGTCGACCTCCGGCGTCGGGACCGCTCCCGCAAGCTCCGGTGGGACCGAGGTTTCGAGATGGCTAGCGGGCATCGCGGTAGACAAGACATATCCGCTCAAGGCGATGCTGGTGACCGCCGACTTCTTTGCGAGGCAGCCGATCTTCGAAGAGGAAAGCGTCGATTACAATCTTGGCACTGGCATGCGGTATCAGATCAACCCCAAATGGGCTGTCGACGGCGGTCTCGGCCGCCGGCTCAACGGGCCCGATGAGGGATGGTTCGCGACATTCGGAACGGCGTACGCGTTTGGCCTGGCTTCCCTCATTCCTGGATCAGGCCAATGACCAAGCGGTCAGTTTCGCTGACGAGCGTCAATACAGGAAACAAAAACGTCATGAGATTCGCTTTAAGTGTCATTCGACGCATGCTGCCTGGGATTCTGACCGCTTCGGCTGTCGTTATCGGCACTCCGAGAACGGGCTCGGCTCAGTGGTCCACGACATACGAGCAGTTCTACATGCCTGGGTCCTTCAACTGGGCATTCCGCAACAACTATCCGTCGGCAGACCGGTTGTTCAATGCCTTTGATTACGGGCACGCGATTCTGTACGAGAAGCTCTACACCCGGCCGACGGCGCCGGTCTCGCTGCTCGAGGAAAACGAGTACGACTTCATCACGAAGAAGCTCCTGGTAAAACCGCCGCACGTACCGCTCGAGGAAGCCGCAATCGAGGTCGCCTACGCAAAGCTCGCCCCGGAGGCGAAAGCGATGTTCGACTGGGCGCACCTGCTGCATCGGCAGATCTACGACGTCTGGTCTGACGAACGCCTCGCGCCAACTGAAAGGGATGCGCAGGTTGCGAAGCTCATCTCCTATTACAAGACGCGGCCCGACCTGGCGTTCAGCTCAGTTCCGAAAACGATGGAGCTGATGGAGGGACAGTACTACTCCACGGCGTTTCGGACAAAGTACCCGAAGTTCAACGGATTGATCTGGGCGTATCACTGGCTACAGGTAGGTCTTTACGAGCCACTCCTCACAGGAAAGACGCAAGCCGATCGCCAGACAGGTATTCTCGCCGCTGTCGCAAGGTTCAAGCAGATGCTCCAGAGTCCGCCTGACGGAATGCCGAGGATCATGCCGATGACGGCGGCCGTATCGCCGACCTTTGCGCGGCGCTATCCGGAAGCATCGATCATCTTCGACAACCTGCATTCGATGCACGACGTCGTATCCGATATTCTTGCGTCGCCAAAGGTGCCGCAGGCTAGGAAGCGAGAAGAGATCATGAAGGCAGCATCACGCTATCGCGACGGAACGTCGTTCGCGATGACTCCCGCCGAGTGGATGGAGATGGCACAGATGATGGGCGTCCAGAACATGGGTGGGCTGGCCGTTGGATTCCTGTCTGAGCTTCCGAAGCCGACGGTCGCCCGCGGTGCGGTTCATAACGCAGGCGCCATGGCGGGCATGAATCACGGAGCAACCGGAGGGACGGCTGCGGGCGGAGGTGCCACGATGCCTGGAATGGATCACTCCAGTATGAATATGCCCGCGACCGGATCATCCGGCGGCGGGACGTCGAGCTCGATGAATTCAATGAAGGGGATGGATCACTCGACGATGAAGATGCCTGGGATGACAATGCCCGGAACGGAAGTTTCATCAAAGGCGATGATGGACCTGCACATGCGGATGATGGCCGACCCCGTGATAAGAGCGCGGATGATGGCCGATCCCGAGATGCGGCGGATGATGGGCACCATGATGCCGGCTGGAACCAGTGCGACCACCTCTCACTCACACCCGACTATGAAATCGAAGAAGCCAGCTGCAAGGAAGTCGGCTGCAAGCAAAGCCCCCGCCAAGAAAACCAGCAAGCCTGCTGCGAAGAAGCCGGTGAAGAAAGACCCCATGGCGGGCATGGATCACAGCAAGATGAAGATGTAGGATGCAAAATCATCGCGATTCTTCCGGTGTATCTGTGCATCGCTTTCATCGGAGTGTGTGACACATGAAGAGACCACGAATGCAGAATACAGTCAGGCTCGGGTCCGAGGGGCTTGCGAAGGTGCTTGGCGATCTGGAAGCACGTGTACTGCGTGCTGTCTGGACGATCGGCGAGCCGGCGACGGCCCGGACTGTGCACGCGAGCGTCGTGAAGCGTCATCGAGTCGAGCTTCCAACCGTGATCACCGTGCTCAACAAACTCGTCACCAAGGGGCTGCTGCATCGGGCCAAGCGAGACGACTTGCTTCACTACGAGGCGCGGTATGATGAGAAGGAATTCATGAGCATGGCTTCCCGCCGGGTGGTAGAAGGCATTCTGAATCTCGGACCTCAGGCCGTCTCGGCGTCGCTGGTCGATGTATTGGCCGAGCGCGATCCGGAGCAGCTCGCCGAGCTGGGCCGGCTGATTCGACGCAAGCTCCGGAGCCAGGGAGAATCGTGAGCTCCAGGTGCTCGCGCAAAGCTGGCGGACTAACTGCCCGTGAGCAGGCACACCGCCGTGCGATTCTTCTTGGCATCGGCACTCTCATAGTTCTCAGCGTCGGCCCGGTGTTCGGACATCACCTTTCCGCAGCCCTCGCCAACGGGCTGACCGGAGTCGATCACATTGGCGCGCTTTGCGTAGCTGCACTTCATATCCTTCTAACGCCGGTGCACGAGGGATTTCACATCGCTCTCGCGATCGGCCTGGCCTACGCGGCGTTTGACCGAGCCA
>JBDTRZ010000017.1:0-44671 GCA_039931395.1 Gemmatimonadales bacterium | reverse complement strand
AGCCGCACGGTGTTCGTGATCGGGAAGGATGGGCGCATCCTGTGGCGCAATCTGAAATTCGGCGCGCTCAACGAGAACTCCTACACGGAGCTTGCGACTGAAGTCGCGAAAGCCCAGTAGATTCCGCGTTTCCTGCGTGTGAGCACGTCGCCCGGGGACCAGCGTCGCCATCTGGCATCGGACAACTGGTCCGGCGTTCATCCAGAGGTCATCGCGTCGATCGCCGCTGCCAATGCGGGGCACGTTCCATCGTACGGCCGCGATCCATACACAGAGGCGGCGACTGAAAAGCTGAGGGCGCAGTTCGGAGAGAACGCGGAGATATTCTTCGTTTTCAGCGGGACAGGCGCGAACGTTCTCAGTCTTCAGACTCTGGCGCTTCCATTCAACACCGTCATCTGCGCTGAAACGGCACACATTTACACCTCGGAGTGCGGTGCGGCAGAGAAGCATGTCGGATGCAAGCTTTCGCCGGTGCCGACAAGTGACGGCAAGATCGACTGCGACGGAATCGGACGGCATCTGCATTCCTTCGGCGACGATCACTCGGCGCAACCAAGCGCGGTGTCAATCACGCAGGCGACTGAATACGGGACCGTGTATTCTCCCGACGAGATCGAGGTCATCGCTGCCTTCGCCCACGAGCATGGCCTTCGCCTCCACATGGACGGAGCCCGGCTGGCCAATGCCGCAGTGAGTCTTGGAGTTTCCCTGACGGAGATCTCGGGCGGCTCGGGCGTGGACGTCCTCTCGTTCGGCGGCACCAAGAACGGGATGATCGCCGGTGAAGCGGTGATCTTTTTCGATCCCGAGCTTGCGCGCAACTTTCCTTACCGCCGCATGCAGGGAACGCAGCTGTCCTCCAAGATGAGATTCATCGCGGCCCAGTTCGACGCTCTCTTCACTGATGACCTCTGGCTCAGAAGCGCGACACATGCGAATCGCATGGCCGCGCTGCTTGGTCGTGGATTGGCCGAGCTGCCGGAGTGCCGTCTCACTCAGAAGGTCCAGATCAACGAAGTGTTCGCGATTCTCCCGCGCGAGCACATCGCGGCGCTTCAGGAAGTCTCATTCTTCCACGTCTGGGATGAGGCGGCGTCCGAGGCCCGATTCGTGACATCGTTCGACACGACGGAAGATGACGTCACGACATTCGTCGATGCGGCGCGGAGTCTGCTCAAGATCTAGCCGGCTAAAACACTCCGGAGAAAAACGATGGATCTGAAAACCGCGAAAGCCCTTGTGACCGGTGGAAGCTCCGGGATCGGATACGCGACCGCTCAACTCCTGCGGGATCGCGGTGCGGACGTGGCGATCTGCGGGCGCAAAGCTGACGCGCTCGATGAAGCAGCCGCCGAGCTGGGTGCGATCGGAATTGTCGCCGATGTTTCGAGCGAAGACGACGTGAAGCGCATGGTCCAGCGTGTGATCGCAGAGTTTGGGGACTACAACGTGCTGGTGAACAACGCGGGTTTCGGACACTGGGCCCCGCTCGTCGATACGACCGCTCACGATTTCCGGCGAGTGTGGGAGACCAATGTGTTCGGCGCGATGCTCGTCGCACGAGAGTCAGCGCGGCACTTCGTGTCCCGGAACACAGGGAACATCGTCAACATCGCTTCGACCTCGGGCCAGCGCGGCGGTGCGGGCGGGACGACCTATGTCTCCACCAAGTTCGCTTTGAGCGGGATGACCGAGTGCTGGCGGGCCGAGCTCCGGAAGAACAACATCCGCGTGATGCAGGTGAACCCGAGCGAGGTTCAGACGAACTTCTTCGCCAGCGCCGGTCGCCCGCGGGCGGCGAATCCGACCAAGCTCGATGGCTCCGAGATCGCGCACACGATCTGCGCGATGCTCGAGATGAGCGACAGGGGGTTCATCACCGAAGCGACGGTCTGGGCCACCAATCCCACGGATTAGGCGTGGAAGCGACCTGAGGCTCCCCTGGCTACCGCACCCTAGATCAGGATTCCAAACCGGGCGCGCGCGGCGGACGCGATCAGATCCGCGGCGCCTGCGATTCCGAGCCGGTCGGTATTCACCGAGAGATGGTAGTTGGAGTGCTCTGTCCAGGCCCGGTTCCAGTGCTTTCGAACCCACTGCTCTCGGTGCGAGTTGGTGTCGTCCACCAGCTTCGCTGCGGCTTCCTCATCGAGGCGGTCCCGCGCTATCGATCTCGCAATGAGCGCCGATCGCGGTGCGTAGCAGAACACATGCAGAGCATCTGTGCGCTCAGCGAGCATGGCCTGAGCACCGCGTCCCACCATCACGAGCGGACCGCGCGCGATGGCTTCTTCTACGATGTGCCGCGTCACCTCGATGAGCTGCTCATCCGATGGCGGCCTCTTCGCATCCGATATCGGAGACTGCCACTCCTGTGAGCCCAAGGCCATCGTCTCGACGAGTCTCTCGACGAGCGACGGCACGCGCTCCTCGCGGGCCGCCACTTCGGAAGGAGTTATTCCCAGGCGAGCGGCAACCGAGTCCACCACCCCATTGTCGAGCAGGGACCAGCCAAGCAACCCGGCGACGCGCGCCGCTACTTCCGACCCGCCCGATCCATAGAGCCGGGAGATCGTGACGATCGACATTTCAGTCCTGGTAAGGTCGCCTGCGCTTCTCGTCGTGCGAGCGGCCGTAAAGACCGGCGTCGCTGCGGGAGATTTTCTTGCGCGCAACCAGCGACTCGAGAATGAGCTCGCACGCTGCGGCGAGCACGGGCTTGTCACGTTTGTCCGCGAGCGCCGTCAGCTCCACTAGTCCGAGAAGCCCCGGAACAGTGCGGAATCCTTCCACTACAGCGTCAGCTCCGACGTCGTCGTTCACCTGAAGCGCTCCGCCGCCGTCGAACCACATGATGACGTCGTCCGCATTCACTCCACCGGTGCGGCTGTGGAAAGTTGCGTCGGCCGCCCGGCGGATCAGCTCCCGTGCGATGTTCAGCCCGCCGATGAGCTCACCCTCGTACTCGAGCTCGATCTTTCCGGTGATCGCTGGCAGCGCCGCGTAGATGTCGCCGATTCGCGGAACGATCTCCTGCTCACCAGTCGTCAACGCCCTTCGCTCAGCGTTCGATACGATGTTCTCCATCACCGAGATCGGCATTCGCTGCGACACGCCTGAGCGCTTGTCGATGCGTTTGTCGTCGCGTGCTTCGAACGCGATGCGCTCCACCACCTCAGCGATGAAATCGGGCACGCGAACGGGCCGGCCTCCGCGCCTGGTCCATGCTTCCTGTTCCGTTATCGACATTCCGGTTTCGACAGAGTCCGGATAGTGCGTGTGGATCTCGCTGCCGATGCGGTCCTTCAACGGTGTGATGATCTTGCCGCGCGCGGTGTAATCCTCGGGGTTTGCCGTGAAGCAGAGAAGGACGTCGAGCGGGAGGCGCACGGGATAGCCCTTTATCTGAACATCGCCTTCCTGCATGATGTTGAAGAGACTCACCTGCACCTTTCCAGCGAGATCAGGAAGCTCGTTCAGAGCGAAGATCCCCCGATTCGCGCGAGGCAGCATGCCATAGTGGATCGTGAGCTCGTCGGACAGCACGTGTCCTCCGCGTGCGGCCTTGATCGGATCCACGTCTCCGATGATGTCGGCAACCGTCACGTCCGGCGTCGCGAGCTTCTCGATGAACCTGCTTTCGCGTTCCAGCCATGCGATCGGCGTCGCCTCGCCGCACTCCTCGAGCATGTTGCGCGCGAACTTCGAGATCGGCGCGAAAGGATTGTCGTTCACTTCACTCCCGGCTACGATCGGGATCACGTCGTCGAGCAGAGTGGTCAGTGCGCGAAGAATGCGCGACTTGGCCTGCCCGCGAAGACCGAGAAGGATGAGGTTGTGTCGCGACAGGAGCGCGTTCACGATCTGCGGCATGACCGTGTCTTCGTACCCCACGACCCCCTTGAACAGCGGACCGCCCCTGGCAATGCGCGCGAGGAGATTCGTCCTCAGCTCATCCTTTACTGAGCGAAGTGCCCGGTCAGGATTGGCCCACGGTGATCGCTTGAGGGAACCAAATGTTTCAGGAAAATGAGACGACAATTCTGTTGCTCCCGACAGCTTCGTGGAGGAAGGGCGTAATCTAGCGGCGGTGAATGATGGCAACTACCAAAACGATTTCACCGCACCCCTCGGAAACGGACCCCGGTCAGTGCATATTTAAAGGGTTGCCCCTGTACTTGACACTCAAAACTGACAGGGTAACTTTTTCGCCGCGCCATTGACGAGCATCGCGACAGCGTGCACGGACCGGCGTTTAATCACGTTGGCCCCCCTCTCTCTACTGGAGATTTTCACATGAAGCGCATCGCTCTCGTCGCCGCATTTCTCGCTCTTGCCGCATGCACCAAGAAGGATGAAGCCCCGGTCGACACAGGCGCAGCAATGGCTCCCGCCCCGGCTGCGATGGACACCGGCATGAAGATGATGGATTCGACGGCGATGATGGACACGACCAAGAAGTAACGCTCCTCCTGCTCGTGTAATCGGAAGGCGCGACTACCCAGTCGCGCCTTTTTCCTGTGTGGTGATCTGGACGGCACACTCTCCGCCGTCCCAGCGGGCGTGAAGCGTGGTTCCCGGCAGGATCTCACGTCTCACCATCGCGATGGCTACTCCTCCCAGACGCGGTGACATCGCGACACTCCTCACGTCGCCCACCACTTCTCCCGCGTCATCCACGATGTCAGCGTTGGTCGGCGGGATCGCGGCGCTCACGAAATGCAGCCGTCTCAGGGACCGATTCACATGCCCGCGGAAATGAACTCGGGCGACAGTCTCCTGCCCGGTGTAGCACCCCTTGGTATAGGAGATCGCGCCAAGCTCGTCGAAGTTCGCCTCCTGTGGAATCGTGGAATCGTTCATGTCGATTCCCCATTCGGGACGCCCTCCCTCGATCCGCGCAATGTCCCAACCGGCTGCCGATCCGGGAATCGCGCCTGCCGACAGGAACTGCTCGCGTATGAGCTGCTCGACCGCCAGCGGCGCGATGATCTCGTATCCCTCGACGTCGATCTCGGCGACTCTCACGACCATCGCGCGACCTCCGGGCAGATCAACCGTCACATGCGAGTAAGGCTGCAATGACGCGAGCGCGCTTTCATCCGCGCCGGTAGCTGCCGAAGCGATCCGCCGCGACCTGGGCCCGAACAATCCGATGTCGCGCGTCTCGGCGGTGACGTCGCGATACGGAGCGACCCGCGGGTTGACGTACTTCTTGACGATCTCTCTCCATCCGGTTCCGGCGCGAACTGAGGCGTCGGTGAGAAGTCCGTCGTCGTCTGCGAAGATGCGTACGTCTGCCGCGATCTTGCCCTTGGGAGTGAGAGCAGCCGCGTACTGTCCCTGGCCGGGGACCAGCGCGAGGACGTCGTTGGTGACGAGTCCGGTAACGATCTCCGCCGCCCGCGGTCCGCCAAACCTGATGCGAACGCGGTCGCTGCGGTCGACGATAAGCGCGCCCGAGCGCAGTGCCGCATACTCGCTCGCATCTGACATACCATGCAATTAATGCGAGGACGCGAGGATAAGGGAGTGGGAAGGCCAGTTGACCTTAGGTCGTTCCCCCGGCATAAGATGCGTCAAGCAGATCGACAGGATGAATTGCGCGAGTCTTCGACCCGCTCCTCAACAGTCCTGCCCCGATCTGCATCAGGCACCCCGGATTCCCGGTAGCCACCAGGGGCGCACCGGTTTCGGCGATGTTTGCGAGCTTCGGTCTCAGCACCGCATCGGAGGTCTCCGGCTCGATCAGGTTGTAGATGCCGGCACTGCCGCAGCACATCTCGGAATCCCTGAGCGGTATCAGCTCCAGATTCGGAATCGCCGCCAGAACCGCGAACGGCTGATTCACCACGCGCTGCGCGTGAATGAGGTGGCACGGAGCGTCGTACGTCACACGAAGAGGAAGCGAACTGCCCTGGATCGGACCAGCCGCAGCGAGAAGCTCGCTCACGTCGCGCACCCGGGCACCAAGCGCTGCAGCTCTGGCACTCCATTCCTGATCGTCGTGCAGCAGGTGGCCATACTCCTTCATCATCGCGCCGCATCCGGCGGCGTTCACGGCGACGAGCTCTGCCCCCGACTTTTCGAACGCCGCGATGTTGCGCCTTGCCAGCCTGCGTGCTGACTCGAGATCGCCGGCGTGAGCGTGGAGAGCGCCGCAACATGCCTGTCCCGGCGCGTCGATTGTTCGATAACCGTTTCGGCGAAGCACGCGCTCGGTCGCCCGATTCGTATCCGCGAACAGTCCTTCCATCACGCATCCGCGGAGCACCGCGGTATCGCCGCGCTGGCCGTTCGGGTCTGTCGGATATGGATCACGCTCCAGCGGTGAGCCGGCCGACGCGAGCATCGCCATCCCGAATCCCATGCGGCCGTCCAGTCGCGAGAGCAATGTGGGAATTGGCGTCGCCGCAAGAAGGCGCGAAGCGAACATCGCGGCGCGCATCAGGATGGGATGCGAGAACACGAACAGTATCAGCCGTCCAATTAGTGCCGGCCGCCG
This sequence comes from Gemmatimonadales bacterium, assembly GCA_039931395.1. Lineage (GTDB taxonomy): Bacteria > Gemmatimonadota > Gemmatimonadetes > Gemmatimonadales > Gemmatimonadaceae > UBA4720. Next base: position 38,163 of record JBDTRZ010000017.1, on the reverse strand, counting down.
TGTCGCGCCGAGAGTTGCACGCGTGGCTTCCAGCAAATGCCCATAGGGCACGCCGGAGGGGCAGGCCGGCTCGCACGCGCGGCAGCCGAGGCACCGGTCGATGTGCGCGTGCACGGACGCGTCGTATGGGCTTACGGTTCCCTCGAGAAGAGAGCGCATCAGGAAGATGCGCCCGCGCGGACTCTCGTTTTCGTCCTCCAGCGTGAGATAGGTCGGACACGCCTGCAGACAGAACCCGCAGTGCACGCAGGCGTTGATTCCCGGCAGAGCGGCCGCGAGCGGAGTTCCGGGCAGAGCGCACGCGGGTCCCGCATCCGCGGGCGTCGGTGATTCGTCGACGATGACGAGAGGCGTGCTCAACTCGTTGGGCCCAGGATTCCGGGATTGAGGATGTTCGATGGGTCGAACGCCAGCTTGATGCCGCGTGAAAGCCGATCATCGACCACGCTCGGCGAAAATGCCGCCCACATCGCTGAAGGCAACCGCTCGAAGACGACGGTCGCATCAGGAGTGGCCGACAAGAGTCGCTCCACCGTCTGGTGCGTCGTGCCAGACGGAAGGATACAGCGAATCACACCCAGTGACGGCATCGAGTGAAGCATGGCTCCGCCGCCGCCCGCGAGCGATGCGTGCGCGCCATCCCAAATCTCCGCCAGCCGCGCGGGAAGGGCGGAAATGCGAAGCACGATTGGCGGGGACGTATCCTCCACGGTTCTCAGGCGGCTCCATGCTTCGTTGTCGACCGACTCAGCCCCTCCCAGTCTCGAGAAAACATCACGCTGCGCCGCGACCGATGCGGGATTCCCGCCGAGGAGAATCAGAATCTGCTGCCTTTCCGGGAGACCGATGCTGCGAGCGAGAGACGCATCCACAATCTCAACGGCGAGAGGAGTGGCAGGAGCGGCAAGAATCGATGTGAGCCGCTGCATCAGCGCATTTCTCCCTCCGGGGACCGCGAGCGAGAGAGTCGCCGGTTGAAGCGGAACGGAATGTAGTCGCAGCGTGACTTCGGTTATCACGCCGAGTGTTCCCCATGAGCCCGTGACCAGGCGAACGAGATCGAAGCCGGCGACATTCTTCACGACGCGCCCACCGCCACGCACTGCACGACCATCCCCAGTAACGAACTCCACTCCGAGGACGAGATCGCGGGCTCGGCCGAATGCATGAGCAAGCGGTCCGAACGAGCCGGTCGCGATGGTCGCTCCAATCGTTCCGTCACTCGATCCCGGCGGATCGAGCGGCAGCCACTGTCCTTCGGCGCGTGTGAGATTCTCGATCTCGCGAAGCGTGGTTCCGGACCGCACCGTGATGGTCAGATCTCCAGGCACGTAGTCGACGATGCCGGCATGAACAGCCAGCGATGCGACGCGAGTCGCATTGACCGGACGTCCAGCATCGATCCAGTGACACCGGCCGGCGATGCGAATCGGAGTTCCCGAAGCTGCTGCCTCGAGCACCAGCTCCTGAACCGGATTCAGATCGGTCGCGACTGCCGTCATGTCGCGCGCCCCGCGGGAGTCGCTCGCCACTCCTGACATGAGTGAACTGGAACGACCTTGCCTGGGTTCGATCTGCGCAGGGGATCGAACACCTCGCGAAGCCGGCACATCGCGGCGAGCGAGTCGGGCGAGAAGATGAGCTCGATGTAGCCGATCTTGTCGAGTCCCACGCCATGCTCTCCGGTGATGCTGCCGCCCGCGTCGACACACGCGCGCATGATCTCTCCCATCGAGCGATGCACGCGCTCGGCTTCATCCGGGTTGTCGGCGTTGTAGGGAATGTTCGGATGAAGGTTGCCGTCGCCGGCATGAAACACGTTGCAGACGACGACCCGGTTGGCAGCGGCGATGTCGCTGATCCTGGCGAGAATCCCGGCGAGCTTCGTTCGGGGAATCACGGCGTCCTGCACGACGAGGTGCGGTGCCATCCGTCCCATCGCGCCGAACGCTTTCTTCCGTCCCTGCCAGAGTCGCGTCCGCTCGGCGTCGTTCTGCGCCACCTTCACAGTTCGCGCGCCGCCGGCGATGCAGATCTCGCGCACTGTGTCACGATCCGCGTCCACTCCCTCGGCGTTTCCGTCCACTTCGATGAGAAGGACAGCAGCTGCGTCCGCTGGATAACCGGCAGCGTACACGGACGACTCCACCACGCGGATCGTCGGGCCATCCATGAACTCGAGCGCGGCAGGAACGATTCCCGAAGCGATGATCGCTGACGTTACATGTGCCGCTTCATCCACCGATGTGAAGTCCGCCAGCATCGTCCTGATCGCCGCAGGTTTCCGCGTAAGCCGCACTGTGACGTCGAGCGCTACCCCGAAACACCCTTCAGATCCGATGAACGCGCCCCGCAGGTCGTAGCCGGGAGTCTCGCCGGCAGCATTTCCGAGCGTGACGATCTCCCCGTCGGGCAGTATGGCAGTGATCGAGATGACGTGATTGAGTGTCACGCCATACTTGAGGCAGTGCGGCCCTCCCGCATTCTCGGCAACGTTTCCGCCGATCGTGCACGCGGCTTCGCTCGACGGATCCGGCGCGTAGAGCAGACCAATCGGTGCTACCGCGCGGTTGAGCGATAGGTTGACCACTCCCGGCTCGACGACGGCGCGCAGGTTCTCGGGATCGATCGATATGATCCGCTTGAGTCGGTGCAGGCCGAGAAGCACGACATCGTCGGCAAGGGCTCCGCCAGAGAGCCCGGTTCCCGCTCCGCGAGGAACGTATGGGATCCCATACGTTGCCAATGTGCGGACGACCTGGACCGCCTCCTCACGGCTGCCCGGAAAGACCGCCAGGCGAGGCATGCGGCGGTAGCCGGGAAGGCCGTCGGAGTTATACACGAGCAGGTCGCTCTCGCGTCTCAACACGAAACGCTCGCCGACGATCAGCTCGAGTTTTTCAGCGAGTGCGGTTTCGCTCATCTGGCGTTACACGCTGGGGGAACCGTCTCCGTGGTGCCTCGCCGTAGAGGGAACCACTAAACGGAGTATATCGCTCTCGAGCCGATACTCCAGCGGCGTATGCATGTACTCCGCTTCACCGTCGAAGGAAATACGCGCCCGGCGCCGCCTCATGGAGATGCTGCACGCCTCCACGATGAACGACTCGAACTCGGGCTGGTGAGTCGCCTCGCGAATCCCGTTCAAGACTGCGTCGAGCGCGAGAAACAGGAGCCGCGCGCGCGTGCGGCCGCGGACGACCATCAGGTGGAGTCCGCGACGTCCGCCATCCACGCGTCCACCGAGGGTGGGAAGCTTGAGCTCCCGCTCGCCCACAGCGACGAAGAGCAGCGGTGTGCGGTAAATATGCTTTCTGCCGTCGATCTCGAGTGACACCGCGATGGTCGGCATGCGGAAGAAGGTCCAGATTCCGGCAAGAAGAGTGGAAATCCTGTAGCCGAAAGCAGGCTCGATTCTCTCGCGCACCTTCATGAAATGGATGTACGCTCCGATGGAGCTGGTGCCGTGAAACAGCCTGTCTCCGACGCGCCCCGCATCGACCCGATCCACGACGCCATCGACTGCAACCCGCGCAGCCTCCTCGAGGTCGGTGGGAAGCCTGTGATCCTTTGCGAAGTGGTTGAGGGTTCCCGACGGAAGCACGGCCAGCTCGACTTCGGTGCCGACAATCAGCTCCGCTACCGTTCTGATGCTTCCATCACCGCCCGCGATCAGGATTCGCTTCGGTTTCTTCGTGGCGAGGATCTCGGCGACGCGGTCCTTCAACTCGTGGGGGGCAACTTCGTGGAGGTCGAAAGGGCCCGCGGCTAATACCTCGCGGGCCCTTTCACCGTTGCCTGATTCAGGATTGATGAACGCCGGAATGCGCTGAGCGTTCATCTCGTGCCTTGCCTAGTCGGTCGTCTTCCAGAACCCTGAAAGAGCCGATCCGTCCGGTGACTCGCGGAGCTTCTCGAATGCGCGCTCGCGGATCTGTCGGATTCGCTCGCGCGTCACTCCCATGAGAGTGCCGATCTTCTCCAGCGTCATGGCATCGGAACCCTGCTCGAGACCGTAGTACAGGTGCAGGATCTTCCTCTCGCGGGGAGTGAGGTACTTCCTGAAGACCTTGTCGATGAACTCCTTCATCAGATGGAAGTCGGTAACTTCCTCGATCTCGGCCCCATCGACACCGGCGAATCTCTCTCCGAGAGTGCAGGCTTCGCGGTCGCTGCGGTCGATCGGTGCGTCGAGCGATATCTCGGTGGCGGACATCTGCTTGGCCGAGCGTACGGCTTCGGGCGTTTCTTCGAGGAGACGGCCAATTTCATGGTCCGTCGGGTCGCGCTTGAGAACCTGGGAGAGAACGGTCTGGGCGCGGGCGAGCTTGATTAGCTGGGAATTCTGATTCAGGGGGATTCGTACTGAGCGGGTCTGTTCTGCGAGTGCCTTGAGGACTGCCTGCCGCACCCACCAGACGGCGTACGAGATGAACTTTACGCCCTGCTCGGGATCGAACTTTCTAACCGCCTTGAGGAGGCCTTCGTTCCCGATGGCGACGAGCTCTGAGAGATCGAGTCCGTGGCCCTGATACTTCTTCACATACGAGATGACGAATCTGAGATTCGCCGTGACGAGTCGTTCTGCTGCTTTCTCGTCCCCTGCCTGTGCTCGACGCGCCAGCCGACGCTCTTCTTCGGCGTCGGTGATGAGGGGGAGCTTCTGGATGTCCTGGAGGTACTGGTCGAATGCGGTGGAGGGGGACGAACGGAAAAAGCCTTTAGACTTGCTCTCGGTCGAAGTCTGCATTCACGCCCCGGTTGGGTTGTTTGCGCAAGCGCCTCATTGCTCGCAATCACCTTTATCGGGCGCACGATAACGACCGGGCAAGATTCGGTCAACAGCCACATTTCATGCCATGACGAAATGTGATGTTGAGAGGGGTTTACATAGTAGACGGCGGATCTTTGGTCTTCGTTCGGCTTGTCCCGGTGAGAATGCCTATTCCGATCAAAATCACCGCGCCGACAGCGATCCACTGAGCGGGGGCCCCCAGAAGCACCGCCGCGACGGCGAGACCGATGATGAGTACTATGAATCCGATCAGGTAAGTATTGAAGGACGACATTGGCTGAGCCTCGGTGCCGGATACGGCGAAACGAGGCAATTAGAGGGCCAATGGTTCTATGGCTCGCGCCGCGCCAAACCCTCGAGCATAACGCCGATGGCGGTCAGGTCGGGGATCATGTCCAGCTCGACGAGCATCTGCGGAAGGACATGCTCTGCTTCCTTCGCGACGAGAACCGCCTTGCCGCGCTGCCGGCCAAAGCGCGTCGCCTGCCGGCACGAAGGGGTCCAGATGTCGAGCGTCGCACCGATGACATTGCCACCGGTGTCGTCGACGAGGAACCGGCCGAGGTATTTCTTGTCCATGAAGACTTCGACGTAGCGCGCCAGCGGGAAGATGCGCGGGTCAGCCGCCACGATGCCGGGGCGAACGAATCTCCCTCTGCGGGTGGTTCCCTTGAGGCAGTACTGGGTGAGCGAGATTGGAATCTCCTCCCCCGGCTGTGCGCGCGCGAAGCGCGTTGGATCCGGAATTATTCCGGCCGCGCGCATCCGAATCGCCTCCCCCGCAGTTGCCCGGCGGAACTGGCCACGATCCTTCACGATTTTTTTCGCGGTAACGACCAGGGGATCGAGCAGCGGCTCTGCGTACACCAGGATTGGAGCGTGGACGTATGCCCTCTTGCCCAGCGGAAGGCGGGCGGCGCCCGTTCCGATGAACATGATCGCAATCACAATGGCGATTCCGAGCTGCATCCAGTCGCCACGCTTCATGTCAGCACCTCCCGAACGATTGCGTCATCCACGGACACGGTCCAACCCGAATCGGAGCCGGCCATCTCACCGATCGCGCGGGGCAGTGCGTACTGCACCGACCCTGCGCGCGCCTTCTTGTCAGCCCGCATCACTTCCAGAATCCGGTCGGCACCCATGCCTTCGGGCAAGTCGACCGGAAGTCCTGCACGTGCCAGGGCATCGCGGATCTCTTTCGCGGTCCCTGCTTTCGCGATTCCAACCCGCTCAGCGGTTCTTGCCTCGAGCGTCATGCCGATGGCCACAGATTCACCGTGTGCCAGCTTGTAATCGCTCAGCATCTCGACCGCGTGGCCGATGGTGTGACCGAAATTGAGAATCTTCCGGACCCCACCCTCGAGCTCGTCACGGCCGACGATGCCGGCCTTGATCTCTATGCTACCGACGATGACGCCGGCAAGTGAGTCACCTGATTGGCCGGGTCCGTAGAGCACCCGGGGTATGGCCCCGACCACGGAATCAAAGTAACCCCGATCCGCAATCGCGCCATGCTTGAGCGCCTCGGCAAATCCTGTTCTCAATTCTTTAAGTGGAAGCGTGGCAAGGAGTTCCGGGTCGACAAGGACCCCGGCCGGCTGATGGAAAGCCCCCACCAGATTCTTCCCGGCCTGGGTGTCCACGCCGGTCTTTCCCCCGATTGACGCGTCAATCATCGCCAGGAGCGTGGTCGGCACATGAACGATCGGGATGCCGCGCATGTACGTGGCGGCGACGAACCCCGCCAGGTCCGCGATAACCCCTCCCCCGAGCGCGACGACCGCGGAGTCTCGTCCGAACCCCCGCTCGATCAGCTGATCGGTGACCCACCCCCAGCTCCCCCGGGTCTTGCTCGATTCACCGGGCGGAAGGGCGAGAACATCGGCCGGATCGACGCCGAGCGATTCACGCGCGATGCTACCATAAAGTGGGCCGACGTTGGAGTCGGTGATGATCACGTAGCGATGGGCGGGCGCCGCTTCGCGAACGAATGCTCCCAGGTCCACGAGAGATCCGGGCTCGACACGGATCTCGTATGGAAGTTGAGCGCCGATCGTTCTCCGCGTGGGATTACTCATGAAGGCTCTACAGTCCTACCAGGTGACTTCGCCTGCGCCAGCTCGCGTATTCGCGACGCGAGCGAGCGTGAAGAGCAGATCCGAAAGGCGGTTCAGGTACACGACAACGATCGCGGGGATCTCCACGTTCTTCTGGAGAGAGATCACGCGCCTCTCGGCGCGCCGGCAGACCGTGCGTGCAACGTGCAGCGCCGCGGACTTCGGAGTTCCTCCCGGGATGATGAAGGCGCGAAGTGGCTCCAGCTCCCGGTCGCATGCGTCGATCGCCAGCTCCAGCCCTGCGATTCGCGCGTCGTCTATCTGAGCCTTCGCGAGATGGTCATGCATCTTCTCCAGGTCAGGCGTCGCGAGAAGCGCACCGATGCTGAACAGGTCGCGCTGAATCGGAACCAGCACCTCGTCGATGCGCGGCATCATCTCGACAGCGCGAGCCAGCCCGAGAAACGCGTTGAGCTCGTCCACGTCTCCGTACGCTTCGACACGCGGGTCATCCTTGGAGACGCGGCCGCCCCCGAAGAGACCGGTGTGGCCCTTGTCACCGGTCTTCGTGTAGATCTTCATGTTTTCAAATCTGGCTATATTCTCCTCGATGCACGAGATAAAGGACATCACCATCATCGGAGGCGGTCCCACCGGACTTTTCGCCTCCTTTTATGCGGGCATGCGTGGCGCCACTGCGCAGATCGTGGACACTCTTCCGCAGCTCGGCGGGCAGCTCACGGCGCTCTATCCCGAGAAGTACATCTTCGACGTCGCAGGCTTCACGAAGGTCCTCGCCAAGGATCTCGTACGGGACCTCGCCGACCAGGCAGCCCAGTTCCATTTCCCGTCATACCTTGGCCAGCATGTGACAGGTCTCGAAGAGGAGGACGGACATTTCGTTCTCGTCACCGAGACCGACCGGTTCCCTACTCGATCGGTGCTCATCGCTGCGGGCATCGGCGCGTTTTCTCCGAGGCGGCTTCCGCAGCAGTGCGCCGAGCCGTGGTATGGGCGGGGGATCTTCGACAACGTGGTGGATCCCGAGAAGTTTCGAGGCCAGAAGATCGTGATCATCGGGGGCGGCGACTCGGCGTTCGACTGGTGTCATCAGCTTCGCGACCGCGCCGCCGCCGTCACCCTCGTGCACCGAAGCGACAAGTATCGCGCGCACGGAGCGACTGTGACCGAGGTTCACGCTGCCGTGGACGCGGGGAAGACGCTCCTGCTCCCGTTCTACGAGCTGCATGAAGTGGTCGCCGACGGCGAGCGCCTCTCCGGAATCGTCATACGCGAAGTGAAGACAAAGGAAACGATGACGATCGAGGCCGACGCAGTTCTACCGATGCTTGGATTCATCAGCGACATCGGGCCGCTCGCCGAATGGGGACTGACGCTCGAGAAGCACGAGATCGTGGTGAACTCGATGATGGAGACCGGGCGACCGGGAGTCTACGCCGCGGGCGACATCACGTCATATCCGGGGAAGCTCAAGCTGATAGCGACCGGATTCGCCGAGGCTGCGTCGGCGGTTAACCAGGCATTTCACTGGATCTATCCCGACAAGAAAGTGAATCCGGGGCACTCGTCCAACATGGCGGTGTTCGGCCAGAAGGACGACTGACCGATACTCAGCTCCGTAGTCTAGCTGTACGCGACCCTCGGATCCGCCTTGGCGTATGCAAGATCGGTAATGAGGTTGACGAGCACGAACACTACGCTCAGGAACAACACTGTCCCGTTGATCGCGGGCAGGTCCCTCCGCGCAATCGCGTTGACCACGTACCGCCCGATCCCCGGCCACGAGAAGATCGTCTCAGTGAGAATCGAGCCGGTGAGGTAGTACCCGAAATCCAGACCGAGCACGGTGATGATCGGAATCAGCGCGTTGCGCAGCGCGTGACGGCCGATGACGACCTGCTCACGCAGTCCCTTCGCCCGTGCCGTCCTCACGAAATCGCTGCCGAGCACTTCCAGCATCGACGAGCGCGTGACGCGCGCGAGAAAAGCGATCGATCTGGAGCCGAGCGCGAACGCAGGGAGGATCAGGTACTTGATGCCGCCGTAGCCCGACGGTGGCAGCCACTTGAGGGTCACCGCGAAAATCAGGATCAGGATCAGACCGACCCAGTAGACCGGAAACGAGATTCCGAGGTACGCGAGGCCGAGTCCGACCCTGTCGAACCATCCGCCGGGATTTCGCGCGCTGAGAACTCCGATGGTGATGCCGAGCACCGAGGCAAGCAGCATCGCCGAGCCCGCAAGGAGCAGCGTTTTCGGGAACCGCTCCCGGATGTCGCGGATGATCGGGCGCTGAGTGATGTAGGAGTTCCCGAGATCTCCCTTCAGCACTCCGCCGGCGTACAGAACGAACTGCTTTGCGACCGGCTCGTCGAGGTGGAGCTCCTTCCTGAGCCGCGCGATGGTCTCAGCGTCGGCCCGCTCGCCGACCATGTCCTGCACCGGATCGCCCGGTGCGACGTACAGGAGCAGGAAGACGACGATCATGACTCCGACGAGAGTCGGAATCGACAGCATGAGGCGCCTGATGATGAAGGCGAGCATTGCCGCGTTCTACCTCTGAATCTGCACGTCGGTCCACCGCTGGCCGGTGAAGATCGTCGGAACCTTGAAGTTCCTGATCCACGGCTGCACCGCGTAGAGCTCCTTGTAGAAGAAGAGATAGATCATCGGCGCGTCCTTGTACTCGAGCTCGTCGGCCTGCTTGTAGAGCGCCACTCTCTTCGGCTCGTCCTGCTCACGCCGCGCATCGTTCACGAGCTTGTCGAACTGCGGGTTCGAGTAGAACGACACGTTTCCGCCGACGCCCCTGTTTGCCGTGTGCAACAGCGGATACAGAAAATTCTCGGCGTCGGGATAATCCGCGAACCAGTCCTTGAGCGCCATGTCGGTCTGCCCCGCACGCGCTGCCTCGCGCATTGACGATGCGTCGCGCTGCACCAGTGTCACGCGCACTCCCGCGTCCTTGAGATTCGCCTGGACCGTCTGCGCGATGCGCGGGAAGGGAGGGGTCTGTGACGACCATAGCTCGATGTCGATTCCGTTGGAGAATCCTGCGGCGGCAAGAAGCTGCTTCGCCTTCGCGACGTCGCGTGTGTATCCCCTGCGAGTGGAATCACCGCCAGGAAGGGCGGGAGGAATGACGCCGGCGGCGAGGTTGCCGCGACCGCTCACGATTCCCTCGAGAATTCCCCTGGCGTCAGTTGCGTAGTTGAGCGCCTGTCGCACCCGCACATCGGCCAGCGGCCCGCGAGCGGTGTTGATCGCCACGTAGAAAACTCTCAGCGCCGGCGCCGACTCGAGCATCGCTTTCTTCTCGTCAGTCTGTTCCCAGTTGCGCGTCTCGCCTTCGGGAACGTACAGCACATCCACGTTCCCGCTCTCGAACTCGGCAACAGCGGTGCTCGGCTCGGGAATGATGCGGGCCATCAGACTGTCGGCTTTTGGCGGACCCTCGAAGTAGTCAGGATTGGCTGCGAACCTGAGAAAGTCGTCATGACGCCATTCGACGAACTTCCAGGGTCCCGTGCCCACGGGATGCTCTCCGAAATTCGCAGGGACTGAGTCGGGCACGATCGCGGCGACCGGCATTGCGAGAAGCTTGGGAAAGATCGCGAACGGCTCGCTCAGCCGGATGAGGATGGTGCTGTCGTTCGGAGAGCTCAGGCCCGGGATGTTTCTTCCTTTCCCGTCCGCGTACGCTTTGGCTCCATCGATCGGATAGAGAGGCCAGCCGCGACCTCCTTTCGTCTTCGGATCGAGAACGCGCTGAAAGCTGTTGATGACATTCGTCGCCTTGAACGGGCGTCCGTCGTGGAACTTTACGCCGGTTCTGAGGTGAAACGTATAGGTCAATCCATCCGTGGAAATGTCCCACGAGCGCGCCAGTCCGGGCACCACCTGGGCATCGGGCGTGAACCGCACCAGGCCGTCGAAGATGTAGCCGACGGCGCGTCCTGTGGGCACGTCGGTGGACAGCGCGGGATCGAGCGAGCGAGGGTCGTATGTGTCGCGCGAATCGATGAGCGTGCGGCGCGCCGGGGACGACGATTCGCCTCCAGTGCATGCCATTGCCGCCAAAAGAGTTACGAAAAGATGCCGCGGGATGCGCATGATCGTACCGTTGACATTGTGGGGCGGGACGCGAGAACTTACCGGGCCCTCGAGAAGGCGTCAAACCATGAGCGAAGACTACTATTATAGGCGCCGCCTCGGAGCCGTCGATCTCCTGCCCGCCGTTGGGATTGGGATTGCTGCCGGACTCGGTGCGTTCTATGTCGTGCAACTCTTAATCCAGCGCACACCATTGGTGCCGTCGCCCGCGGTTGTCCGGGAGCCCCCACTGCCCGACAAGACAAGCGGCCCGGCGGGAGCGTGGGACCGAAAGCGCAGCGGGTGACGCAGCGCGGCTACGCCCGAGCCCTTCTGATCTCCGGCTGCGTTCTGCTCGTCAACATTTTCGCGAGACCCGCTTCAGCTCAGGAAGTCAACTGTGATCCTGGTGATCAGGAGGTCAGACGCCTGTCCTTCACCGGCAACACCGCGTTCGCTGACGCGGAGCTCTCGAAGATCATCGTCACTACGCCTTCGCCTTTCGCGCGCACGGTTCTTCATCTCCCGCTCACTGTGCGCCGCTGTCTCAACCGGAACGAGCTGCCCAAGGATCGCGCCCGGCTTGTAATCTTTTACAGGCGCCGAGGGTATCCGGATGCGGTAGTCGATACGGCGGTGCGGGCGGTGCGTGGCGGAGTCGATGTGAATTTCACGATACACGAAGGGTTGCCGACACGGCTCCAGTCTCTGGTCATTCAGGGACTCGATTCCGTGCGCAACCGGTCGGATCTCGTGGGCCGGCTTCCGATCCGCTCAGGAGACCGATTCGATCGCGTCAATCTCGATGCAGCGCGCGACTCAATCGCCCGCCGGCTCAGGAACAGCGGATACCCGCGCACCGAAGTCAGCAACACTTTCGAGATCGACGAAGCAGCCCGGCTGGCCTACGACACGATTACTGTCCATACCGGACCATTCACGCGAATCGGCAAGCTCGACATAAAGGTTGTGCCATTCGAGTCGAAGGGGCAGCAGATACCCAACAGGGTCGTGAAGAGGATCGTCGGCCTGGATTCCGGTAGAGTGTACAGGGAGGATGAGCTGCTCGACGCTCAGCGCACCCTCTATCGGACCGAGGCGTATCAGCACGTGTCGATTGCTCCCGACACAGTGACAAGTCCCACTGATTCAATTGTCGACATCAGAGCGGTGCTTGCCGAAAACACGACCAGATCGGCGCGGCTCGGGGCCGGCTATGGCACTCTCGATTGCTTTCGGCTCACGGCGGAGCTCTCGAACTACAACTTTCTGCGTTCAGCACGACGGCTCGATCTCACGACGCGCCTGTCGAAGATCGGAATCGGCGAGCCCCTTTCGGGAATCGACGCGGTTTGTCCTCAGGCGAGGCGGGACCCGTTCAGCAAGAAGCTGAACTATTACGTCGGAGCGACTCTCAGGCAGCCGGTGTTCCCCGGCCTGAGATTCCTGCCCACCATTACGCTCTTCAGCCAGAGAGTCTCCGAGTACAACGCGTATCTGCGCACCACGACGATCGGAGCGGTTGCGTCGACCGAATGGCGGCGGTGGCGCGACTTCCCGGTCACGATCGCATACTCACTGGATCTCGGCAGAACCGAAGCACAGCCGGCTCTCTTCTGTGCCGTGTTCAATGTGTGCGACCGCGAAGACCGTCGCCGCATCCAGCTGACGCAGCGTCTCGCGGTGGCGAGCGTAGCGATGTCGCGGGACAGATCAAACAGCTTCGTCGCCCCGACGCGCGGCTATCAATGGCGGGTCGAGGGACGCCATGCGTCGCCTGTCATTGGATCCGACACCGCTCTCCAGTTCAACAAGATCGTCGGCGAGCGCTCGCACTACTGGGGAGTTCCGGGTGGTGCGGTGATCGCCTTTCGACTGCGCGGTGGCGCGGTGTTCGGACGCAGCTTCGGTACGATCACGGGATTCATTCCTCCGCAGGAGCGGCTCTACGCGGGCGGGCCTACGAGCGTGCGCGGATTTCCGCAGAACGAGCTGGGTTCCGCGACCTACATCGCGCGTTCATACGCGCTCGTGCCGCCGGATTCTTCCGGGCTTCCCGACAGCGTTTTCTGGGCACCGGCAAACGACAGGAGCTTCCGCCGCGCTGTTCCGGTCGGCGGCAACTCGATGATCGTGAGCAATCTCGAGCTGCGGATGCCGAGTCCTTTCCTGCCCGAGTTTCTGCAGTGGACTGTGTTCACGGATGCTGGTGACGTTTGGAATCGCGGAAGAGCGGGAAGCTTTCAGAATTTTTCGATCAAGGTCACGCCCGGTCTCCAGCTGACTGCGTTCTCTCCGGTCGGCCCTGTGCGACTGGTGATGGGATACAATCCCTACCGCCGGCCCTCGGGCCCGTTGTACTACGAGGTGCCGAGCGGTGCGCCGGTCGATGAGCTCGGAACGCCGGCAGGATCTCTGCCGTGCGTGACTCGAGGCAATACGCTCGCGGTGCATCTGGCTGACGATGGATTGAAGCAGAACGAGGGACGCTGTCCCGGGTCGTTTGCGCCGCGCACAAGCACCGGTATTGGCAGCCGGCTGACTTTCAGTCTAGCCATCGGGCAGGCGTTCTAGCAGGGATGTCACGCCGCCGTCGGATCGTTCTCTGGAGCGCAGTGGCGCTCGCCACCATCATCCTCGTGTTGGCCGGGCTTATCGTGTCCGTCACCCAGACGGGCTACGGGCAGCGACAGGTCCGCAACTACGTGCAGTCGTGGATCTCGGGGAAGGTGCGCGGAACGTTCTACGTCGGCCGAATCAGCGGCGGACTGTGGAGCGGCGTGACGATCGACTCACTCGAGATCCGCGATGAGAAGGATTCGCTCTTTCTCGCGACGGGAAAAGTTCGCGTGAGGTACGACGCGCGCGATCTTCTGGACAGACGGATTCTGTTGAGTCATCTGGATGTCGAACACCCGGTCGTGCGCCTCCAGGAGCACGAGGACGGGAAGTGGAACTACCAGCGCATCTTTCCGTCGGGACCGAAGCGACCGCGCGGGACTCAGCCGGGATTCGGCGACTACATCGTGACGGATTCGGCGGACATTCACAACGCCAGCATTTCCGTCGGCCTGCGCTGGCATCCAGCCGATTCGCTGCGGGGTTACAAGCGGGACAGCTCGATTGCCCGCGCACTCGGGTCGCTGACGCGCCAGACACCGGGCAACCAGTGGCGCACCGAGATAAGACGGACGAGTGAGGGATTCACACACATCTACCGCTTCACGAAGCTGCAGGCATCCCTGGGATACGCGCGCATTGCGCATCCCGATACCGCCGGACGTCTGCTGCAGATCACTCGCGCGAGTCTCGAGTCGTCCGACCCGCCCCTCAAGGTGAAGCGAGTGTCCGCAGTCGTGCGGCATATCGGCGATTCGATCTGGATTCAGTCGCCGGGATTCGAGCTCGCCGCGTCGAAGGGGCACGTCCCCTCGGGGAAGCTCGTCTGGGGCGGAGGCCAGCCGCTGAGGTACGACATTCACGTCGTCGGTGATACCGTCTCGCTCAGTGACATCGCATGGGTGTACCCGACGTTGCCGACCACGGGAGGCGGCAAGCTCGACCTTTACATCAACAACGTGAAGCACCCGCGCGTGATCGACTACGCCGTGAAGAACATGGATGTTCGCACCACGGGATCGCGTCTCGTCGGCGACATGACGTACGGCGTCGGCGGGCCGGTGCTCGCTCTCAGGGACGTGAATCTGCGCGGGGCTCCGCTCGACTTCGCGCTCATTCGCATCTTCAACGGAAAGCCTTTCCCGCTGCCATGGAACGGGCAGCTGACGGGATACGCCCGAGGCCCTGGCGGTCCGCTCAATAATTTCAGAATCGACGAGACGAAATTCAGCTTCGCCGACGGCAACGTCCCTGGTGCGATCTCGCGAGGGTCGGCCACGGGTGTGCTCGACATTCTTCAGCCGGCTTTCACGGTGTTTCACGGATTCGACGTGAACATCGAGTCGCTCGACCTGCGAACGATGCGCGCCCTGAGCCCGGCATTCCTCGCACTGAATGGAACCGTCTCCGGAACGACGCGCCTCGATGACCTGTGGCTCGACGTCAGATTCTCGAACGCCGACCTGGTGCACCACGACGGGGCGTTGCCAATCTCGCGCGTCACCGGCAGCGGGCGCGTCACGACGCACGACACGTTCATGTCGTACGACCTGGCGCTCGAAGCTGCGCCGATCAACATGACGACGCTGGCTCACTCCTATCCCGACGTCCCGCTCCGCGGCAATTACACAGGGCCGCTTCGGGTTCGCGGTGAGCCGGTGAACCTCACAGTCGAGACCACACTTACGGGGGCAGGCGGCACGATCGGCTATACGGGTACCGTGGACAGCAATCTTCCGACGTATGGCGCTCACGGTTCGGGCACCCTGTTGAATCTCAACCTGCGCACGCTGCTCGAGAATCAGAAAGCGCCGCGGACGATGCTCGCCGGCAACTACACGATCGACTTCACGGGCGATTCCCTTGTCGTAGGCACGGGAACCATTGGCGGATCGGTCCAGGGGTCAGTCGAGAAGCTCAACATCTCATCGTCGCATGCGAGCGTACGGCTAGACAAGGGCCTCGCCCACATAGACACGCTCGTCGTGCTGAGCGACGTGGCGCATGCGAATGCTTCCGGAACTGTCGGACTCATTCCGGGAGTGGAAGGCCGGCTCGCGTTCAATGTCTCCGTGGATTCTCTCGCCGACGTCAAGCGCTACATCGGCCAGAACAGCGCGATCTCAGGTGATTCGCTTCGCGGAGCGCTGCACGTCACCGGAGAGCTGAAGGGAACGAAGAACCTCCTTTCTGTGGACGGAACGCTGAGCGGGCGCGAGCTCTTCGTCGAAGGCCGCACCGTCGAGCACATCGACGGCAAGTTTTCGCTCGCGGGACTTCCCGACAAACCGGCGGGCCAGATCTCCTTCAACGCCGACACGATCCGCGCCGGCGCATTCGGCTTCACCTCGCTCAACGCCACTGCCGACGTGCTCTCGGAGACCAGCGCGACATTCGCCGCGCGTCTCACCAGTGAAGGCGGAGTTGTCTCGAATATCGGTGGAATGGCCAGGCGCGCTGGCGACACGACCTTTATCGCAGTGGACAGCGGAGTCGTGACGGTCTCGAGCGGGAGCAGCTACCGCATGGAAGCGCCCGCGCACGTGACGCTTCTACCAGGAGGTGGCGCCCTCGACTCGCTGCTGCTGAGGCACTCGAGCACGGCACGCCTGGCGATTCGCGACGTGCGCCTCACCGGCGACTCCGTGCGCGGGAACATGCGCACGGACAGTGTGGATCTCGGCGTGTTCGAAGCGTTCGTTCCGGGCTTCCAGAAAGCGCACGGCTCGCTCGTCGCGAACGTCGACGTGCGTGGAACGGTCAAGCAGCCGGTGATCGACGGACAGTTCCGCATCAAGAACGGTTCGGCCACGCTCACCAACGTCGGCCTCTCCGTTGAAAAGGTGAACGCGGACGTGCTTCTCGAGCGGGACACCGTGTTCATCCAGCGGATGTCGGCCGAGACGGACAGGGATCGCCGGGGAACGCTTGGGGTCGAGGGCTTCGTGAGCCTTCAGGAGTACAGGAATCCCGTCTTCGCGTTGCGTGCAGAGGCGAGAAACTTCCACATCATCGAGAAGCCGGGTCTGGCGTCTCTGGACATCTCGACCGACCAGGATTTGACCTTGACCGGTCCATATCGGCGCGCCCGCGTGAGCGGTGCTGTGCGAGTGGACCGCGGAACGATCTACATCCCCGAGCTGATCGCGAAGCAGATCGTCGATCTGAGTGACCCTGAATTCGCCGGAATCGTCGATACATTGCTCTCCCGGGACCGCAAGCTTCTCCCGGAAACACCGAGCGATTTCGCACGGAATCTGACGCTGGAGAATGTCGCGGTGAACATCGGCGACGCTGTATGGCTCCGCTCATCGGAAGCAAATGTGAAGCTCGGAGGCTCCCTCAACGTCACGCTGGGGAGAAGCTCCCGCACAGGCGAAGAATCCCAGCTCGCGCTGGAAGGAACGCTCAACGCCGTTCGCGGGACTTACCGGCTGACACTCGTCGATCCGTTCGTGCAGCCCACATTCGATGTGGAGAGCGGAAGCCTCCGCTTCTTCGGTACACCCGATCTCGATCCGACGCTCGACATCCGTGCGATCCACACGATTCGCCAGCCCAATCAGAGGAGCGCCAATCTTCGGGACATCCGCGTCAGGGTGAACATCGGCGGCACACTGTCGAGACCGACGCTCACGCTGGACAACCCGGACAATCTTCCGCTTTCGCAGTCGGATCTCCTGAGCTATCTCATTACCGGTGAGCCCGCGATCGCGCTGGACAACACGCAGGGACTTTACCGGTCGCAGCTCGCGTCGTTCGCCCTTCGGTATGGGAGCACGCTGCTCACGAGCGCGATTCCGCGCAATCTCGTCGACATCGTGGAGATCCAGACCGGACGGATCAACGATGCGCGCGCCGCGCAGACAGCGGACCCTTATCTTTACAGCCTGCTCAACTCGCGCGCGATCGTGGGCAAGCAGATTGGCAACAACTGGTTCCTCGGCTTGAGCACGGGACTCTGCTTCGTGAACGCCAACAACTTCAAGGACAACTTCGGCCTCAAGCTCGAGTACAGGTTCAACTCGATCTATACCGCGCAGGCCGGCATCGAGCCCGGCTCGAGTGACGTCACCTGCGCCCGCAACGCGCCGCAGATCCAGCAGCAGACACCGCGGCAGCTCGGATTCGATTTCTTCCGCACCTGGAGATTCTGACGTGGCGGAGCTGCGGGAAAGAGACGCCATGATCTGCCGCTTCTGCGGAAACGAGGAGCGCGCATCCGAAGGCTACCCGTGCTCGGACTGCGGGACGTTCATCTGCGTCATCTGCAGCTTTCGCGGAGAGATGAAATGCCGCGCGTGCGCTGAAGGGAAGCCTGCCGAGCCGACGCCGACTCCGCCGCGCGAGATACCTCTGATGGACTGGCCTGACCATTGAGTCCTCGTCACATCCGCGCCCGCACGCCCCTCGCTCCAGTTCTGCAAGAGCCGCGTGCCGCCGCCACGCAGGAGACGCAGATCCTTTACGGACATTGCGCCGAAGTGATCGGGACCGAGGGAAAGTGGCTGAGGGTTCGTGGCGCCGACGGTTACGAGGGCTGGATGCACGAAGGATTCAGCGAGGCCGCTGAGGGTCCGGAGTGCGAACAATGGGGCTGGGAGAGCGGAGTCGAGATGTCGATGGGATGCAGCCTTCTCGATCCGCACGGAGCGACGATCGATCTCCCGCTTGGTGCGCTTGTCCGAACCGGAAAATGCGTCGGAGGCCGGGCACTCGATCTCTCACGTCGCCGCGAAGTATTTCCTGCGGACGCCGACGCGCTCGTCGCCTCGGCTACGACACTCTTTCAGGGCACGTACTACCAGTGGGGCGGAATCACGCCATGGGGCGCGGACTGCTCAGGAATGGTGCAAACAGTTCACGCGCTGCATGGGATTCGGCTGCTGCGTGATGCGTGGCAGCAAGCGACGCAGGGCGTCACGGTCGAGGGAGGACTCGACGCCCTCGAGCCGGCGGACCTGC
This sequence comes from Gemmatimonadales bacterium, assembly GCA_039931395.1. Classification (GTDB taxonomy): domain Bacteria; phylum Gemmatimonadota; class Gemmatimonadetes; order Gemmatimonadales; family Gemmatimonadaceae; genus UBA4720. Next base: position 19,611 of record JBDTRZ010000017.1, on the reverse strand, counting down.
TCTTCTTCTCCGATCGTCGGGACGGCCACATCACTCACGTAGCCATGGCGATGTCTCCGAAGCGGCTCGTTCATCTCGCTCTGGGCCGGGGCGGCCATTTTATCGAATCGCTCGAGAATCCCGACGACTACGTGAAGGGTCTGCTGGCGAACTTCAGGTTCGCGAGACGGATACTGGCCTAGCTGAACATCCCCTTCGGCGGCGGCATGACCACCGGCGCCGCGTTGGCCACATGAAGGCGCACCTCTGCCGTGGGTGACCCATCGAGCGACACCTGCATCGAGTACAGGCCAGCCATGTTCAGCGGAAGATCGATCACCGCGATGATGGGGAGATCCATCTCGAATGACGGGTTCGGACCAGGCGCTACGTTCAGCTCGCCATCTGACGACCACAGCACGTCACCGGAGGGATTCACCCACGAGAAGCTCAACGTGTGAGCTCCGGTATCCTCGGCACTTCCCTTGAGACGCACGACGAAATGCGTGCGCGGGTGAACCGAAGGGAATCCTCCGACCGCCAGCGCGTCGAACACTCCGAGGACATTGAGCTTTCCCTCCTGCGAGAGGTTAGCTCCGTCGGCGAACACGGCGAACGAGATGTGCATCGGCAGAAAGTAGCAGCAGCGAGCCGTGAGTAGCTAGCTTACGCGCCGTGACTCAGAGCCAGACACACGCCGGATACGGCAAGACCCACGCGCTGCTATTCCTCATGGCTCTCATCTGGGGCGTCAACTTCAGCATCGTGAAGTACGGCACTGGGGTCATGACCCCGCTCGCCTTCACAGGATTGCGCGTGATGCTCGCGGCAGTCGTGCTGCTCGCACTGGTCGCCGTTCGTGGCAGGCCGCTGCCAGAACGCAAAGACATTCTTGCACTCGTTGGGCTGGGCATGATCGGCAACGGGCTTTACCAGCTCTTTTTCGTCGAGGGTATATCACGGACGAAAGTCGGAAATGCGGCGCTCATAGTGGCGGCAGCTCCGGCATTCATCGCGGTAGCGAGCAGAGCCCGCGGCGTGGAGAGAGTCAGACTGCGCGTTCTCGCCGGCATCGGCCTGTCGCTGGCCGGCGTGGTTCTCGTCGTGCTGGGCAGCGCGCAGTCGAATCATGGAGAGGCGACGTTCCTTGGCACCATGCTCGTCTTCTGCGGCACTCTCTGCTGGACCGCCTTCACCGTTTTGCTTCAGCCGTACGCCCGGCGACTCGATCCCATCCAGCTTTCAGCGTTCACCATGCTCGGCGGGACGATTCCTCTGCTGATCGTGACGCCGAGGGCGCTGATAGCCACCGAATGGTCGCGAATGGGTTTCGCGGCATGGGGCGCGGTTTTCTACGCGAGCGTGATATCGATGGGCGTTGCGTACCTCTTCTGGTATCGCGGCTTGAGAGTCCTCGGCCCTACGAGAACGGCTGTCTACGCAAACCTTCAGCCGGTGATCGCGATCACCGTCGCGTGGATCTTTCTTCGCGAGATGCCGACGGTCTGGCAAGGGGTCGGGACCGCGACCATCATGACCGGCCTGTTCCTCACGCGCACATGAGGGTGGTGCTGTTCGACATCGACGGAACGATTCTCCGGAGCGGTGGTGTTGGAAGAATCGCGATGGAGCGTGCGCTCACTCTCGTGTTCGGGTCGTCGGGAGGCGCAGGATATCACTACGACGGCAAGACGGACAAACAGATCGTGCGGGATGTGATGCGGCTCGAAGGCCGCAGCGACGCCGAGATCGATGCGCGCATGGATGAGCTGATCGAGGCATACATCTCGGCTCTCAGAGCGGAGCTCGCGTCGCCCGGTCGAACTGTTCACGTATGTGCCGGCGTGCGAGAGCTCCTGGATGAGCTCGAGCGGCGGGACTCGGTGGTGCTCGGACTGCTCACAGGCAACGTTGCCGAGGGAGCCCGCGCAAAGCTCGGCGCGGCTGGAATCGACATCGCGCGTTTTCGCGTGAACGCATTCGGCTCCGACAACGAGCTGCGTCCCGAGCTTCCCGCCGTGGCTCAGCGCCGAGCGCGAGAGATGCTGGGCAAGGACATCGCGGGAGAGCGCGTCATCGTGATCGGCGATACGCCGGCGGATGTCCTCTGCGGCGAGGCGATCGGCGCGCGCGCCATCGGAGTCGCAACGGGACGGTACACAGTCGCAGAGCTTCAGCAGCATGGTGCTTATGCCGTTTTCGAGTCTCTTGCCAATACCGCGGCTGTGATGGAGCGGATAATGAATGCGTGAAGTCGAGCTCAAGAGTGTCGTCGACGACATCGACAAGCGGCGTGCGATGGTCGAGCGCGCGGGCGGCCGTCTTGTCTTCGAGGGCCGGTTGATCGACCTGCGATACGGCGACAGGTCGGGCGATCTCGTAGCTCAGGACTATGTTCTCCGCCTCCGCCTCTACGAGGCGCAGCAGAAGCGGGAAGGGCATCTCGACTGGAAGGGGCCGACGCGCTACGAGGACGGATACAAAGTTCGGGACGAGCTCACGACTTCGGTCGGAGATCCCGACGCGCTCGGACAGATTCTCGTCAACCTGGGATTCGTCGTGGTCCAGGAGGTCGAGCGGCACATCTGGCAGTACACTCTCTTCGGCGCAGTCGTGCGGTTCGAGAAATACCCACGTATGGATTCACTTGTCGAGGTGGAAGGCGATCCCGACAGGATCGAGCGGGCGATCGCAGCGATCGGCCTCGACCGCGCGGGCTACTCCGCCGAGCGGCTCGCGGATTTCATGTTGCGATTCGAGGCGAGGACAGGCGAGCGGGCGGCGCTCTCAGCGCGAGAGCTGGCTGGGGATTACATCTTCCGACCGACGGACGCCTGATTTGCCCCATCCGAGTATCCTGATAGATTTACTCGGCAATGAAATCAGGTACTACAACCGGCCTTCGGGCCGTGCTTTTTCTGGCGCTTTTTTCAGCCGCCGGGGCCGCACAGGAAAACTCAGCGAAACGCCTCTCCAGCATCGTAAGTGTTGCCGTAGAAGAATATGGCAAGGCTGTCGACAGCGACGGAAAGCTCATTTCCAGGGACGAGTACTCTGAGACCAGCGGCTTTCTGTCGGACGCCCGTGTGGTCGCTCGACGTCTAAAGGGATACAACGCCCCCCAGACACAGGCGCTTCTCGACACGCTGATCGCGGCCGTCCAGAACCGCGTCCCGCCCGCCGAAATCCGACTGATCCACGCCCGGTTCAAGGGGGCTTTGGGCACGGCGGGAGCGCTCGATCTTCCGACCGCTCCGCTCGACACAGCCCGAGGCCATGCGCTCTATGCCCAGAGCTGCTCCTCATGCCATGGTGATCGCGGAATGGGCGATGGGATCGCCGCGAAGCCATCTCCCATTCCGGTGCCCGCTATCGGATCGGCCAGGCTCACACCCGACCTGGGTCCAACGCTCGCATACGACGTGGTGTCGGTGGGCGTGCGGGGCACTCCGATGCCTGCCTTCGCCGGGACGCTCACGCCGCAGGATCGGTGGAACGTCGTCAACTACGTCTATTCGCTGCGCGGCCAGAAGATGGAGCTGCCCGCCGCAGTCGCAGATGCGAGCGCGGCACCGGGAGCGGCCGCGGCGCATTCGGTGCTCGCGTTGCTTGACAGCGCGCTCGAGTTTGCGAAAGCCGGACGCACCGCGGACGCAGGCGACCGTGCGTTCGATGCTTACATCGCGTTCGAGCCCCTGGAGACTCCCGCGCGCGCGAGACAGCCAGGACTCGTCGCTTCGATGGAGCGTCAGTTCGCGGACTTCAAGGGAGCCCTCCGTGGCAAGGATCTCAGCGTAGCCCAGCGGGCGAGAGACGCAATTGCGCTCGACCTTCCGCGTGTGGTCGAGCTGACGCGTCCCACCGGCAGCGGATGGGCCGCGTTTTTTCAGTCGTTCCTGATCATCCTTCGCGAAGGATTCGAAGCGATCCTCGTAATCGGCGCCGTCGTGGCATTTCTCATCAAGACCGGCAACCGGGAGCGCCTTCGATCGATCTGGACTGGTGTCGTGCTCGGTCTCCTGGCGAGCGCGGTGATGGCCATCGTGCTGCAGACAGTCTTCAAGCATCTGCCGACCAGCCGCGAGATCGTCGAGGGTGTGACGATGCTCGTAGCCGTCGCGGTTCTGTTCTCTGTGAGCTACTGGCTCATCTCGAAAGTCGAGGCTGCGAAGTGGCAGAAGTTCATCCGTGAGAGAGTCAGCACGGCGCTGGATCACGGCGGCGGAAAGGCGCTTGCGCTCGTCGCGTTCCTCGCGGTGTTTCGCGAAGGCGCCGAGACGGCGTTGTTCTACCAGGCCCTGTTCAGCGAAGGAGGGAATGTCGCGCTCCCATTGTCGCTGGGTATTCTGGTTGGCTCTGCGGTGCTAGCGGTGATCTTCACACTCTTCTACCGGTTCGGCGTCCGGATTCCAATGCGGCCGTTTTTCACGGTGACGAGCGTGCTCCTCTACTATCTGGCGTTCGTGTTTCTCGGAAAGGGGATTCGTGAGCTCCAGGAAGGAAACGTCGTCGGGATAACGGTTCTTCGAGGAATGCCGAGCGTGCCGTCGATGGGAATCTTTCCGAGCATGGAGACACTTGTGGCGCAGGGGATACTGATCGCGCTCTTTGTCTTCATGGTGGTGAGGACGTTCATTCCGGCGCGCGAAGGCACGTAACCTCGCCACAGAGGCATAGAGGGTCGGAGAACTACGGAAATGAATATGGGAACGGCAACGACATTCCTGCGCCACTTTGAAGGGGCGCTATGTCGTTGTTGTTCTCCCAAAATCCTTTTCTGGTTTTCTCCGCGCCTCTGTGACTCTGTCGCGCGTTTAAGCCGAACTCTGACCCGGCGCCTTGAAGAGCACTGTGGCCATCCTTTCCCACCGCCGCGACCATGTATGGTCCCGAATCACCGTCGAATAGTTCCGTTCGACCAGCGGCAGATACTCCTCATACCGCTCCAGTATCTCCATGATCTGCCCGGCAGGATCTCCCATGTCGGCGGGTACGACGGGATCGTACCCGAAGAGCTCCACCATCTCCGCCGGCGCCCGCCCCAGCACTACGCACTTCGACACCATCGATTGGAGATAGCGGATCGTCATCGTCTCGATGTCGCCGGCCCGCTGAGGGTGCGTGACGCTGGAAGGGAAGCAGATCGAGATCCGTGAGCGCGCCAGTCCCTCCGTGAATTCCTCGCGGGCAGGGAAGATGATCTCTCCCTTTCGTTTCTCGTACAGGTAGGTCTTGCCGGCCTTGGCGAGTGCAGGTGCGATGAGCTCGTGATGCGAGTCGTATCTGCGGCCGAGCTGCAGCACGTCGATGTCTTTCTCGATCCATGAGCGCTGATGATACAGTCTCGGGTCGATTCCCTCGGGAACCCAGACGAAGGTGCAGCTGTCGGAGATCGACGCGAGACGCGTGGCAGCCTGCGAGGATGACACGAACGCATACTGCACTCCCCAGGATTCGACGTACTTTCGGATCGCAACATGACTGCTGGGCCATGCGTCGAACATGTAAACGCTTCGACGAGACGGCAGGACGAACCAGGGAGCCGCGCGCGCAGGGTCGAGCCCTATCATCACGGCGAAGTAGTCCCGCGCAGGTTGATCTGACGTGAGGGAGCGTCGCCGTACGCCAAGGAAGGAGCCGGCGTCGATCCCAGCGCGAGCCAGGGCGCGCGTGCCCGCATCCACCGCGGATTTCAGCATCCCGTTCATCTCCGCCGGCGTCACACGCGGGTCGGCGACTATCACGCTTTCCAGCTCGAGAACAGTATCGTAGGAGACGTGAACTTTGCGCGGAGGTCCTACGATCAGCTGCATGCTGTCCGCTATGCCGTCTTCGCAGCTCGAGTTGTGGGGTTCCACCGCATGTACATCCAGACCGCTCCGAAGAGTGCAAACGCGAGCGCAATGATCTGAGCTGCAGTCAGTCCGCCGGCAAAGAACCGGTCGTCCTTCGCGCGGAAAAACTCCACGATGAATCGCTCGAGTCCAGCGAGCAGGCAGTAGAATCCGAACATCCAGCCGTCGCCGTGCTTGTGGGTGCGAAACCGGAAAAGGATGAAGAACATCACGATCCCCATCAGCACTTCGTAGAGCTGCGTGGGATGGACCGCGACGACTTCGCTGGGTGACATCCCGGGAGGGAACTTCACTCCGAACATGCTCGACATGTTCGCCACTGTGGAAGGTGGTGCACCCTCCGGAAAAGCAACGGCCCACGGACCGTTCCACGGCCGGCCGTAGTCGTCGCCGACGGCCCAGCATCCCGTTCTGCCGACAGCGTACGCAGCTGGAAGAGAAAGCGCTACCGAGTCACTTACTCGCGCGACGCTGAGCTTCTTCTTCCTGATCACGGCTGTGACCGCGATTATTCCGCCGATGAGGCCGCCCCAGAAAACGAATCCGGCACGGCTCAGGAGCGAGCCTATGTCGCCCGTGAGAATCGCGTAATAGATCTTCGCTCCAAGCAGCCCGCCGATGACCGCGGCGAAGACCATGTCACCGACCGGCTCCGGGTTCTCACCTCTGCGCTCCATTTCGTGCTGCGTGATTATCTGCCCGATCACGAACGTCAGCAGCATTGCAAATCCGAACCCCGTGAATTGCAGAGGGCCGAACTTGTAGGAAACGGGGTGATGGACGATCTCAGCGAAGATGTGAAGCATTGTCGATTGTGAGGTTCAGGCGCCGACCAGCCCAGGAATGGGCTGGCTTGCAAATGCGTTCAGGTCGAGCCCCGACCGCTCGCCGCGCTCGAAGTGAAAGAGCCCGGCGCGCGCGATCATCGCGGCGTTGTCGGTCGCGAGTCGCGGAGTCGGCGCGAATACAGTAGCACCGATCGGGCTCACCCGCTCGCCCATCGCCGCCACGAGAGCACTGTTGCATGCAACCCCACCGCCGAGAACGACGCGCTTGCGCCCGAACGACTCAGCCGCGCGATGTGTTTTCTCCACCAGCGACCCGATGAGCGCATCCTGAAATCCGCGTGCGATGTCGCGCTTGTCACGCTCGATATCATCGCTCGAGCGGACGGCATTGAGCACCGCCGTCTTGAGCCCGCTGAATGAGAACTCGTAAAAATCGGGACTCTCCGCCGTGTCGTTGCGGCGAACCATTGGTCGGCTGAACCGAAATCGCGAAGGATCGCCGTCTCGCGCCAGAGACTCGATGTGCCTCCCTCCGGGATACGGCAGGCCAAGGAGCTTCGCGACCTTGTCGAAGGCTTCTCCCGCAGCGTCGTCGCGTGTCGCGCCGAGCAGCCGGTACCGTCCCCACTCCTCGACGTCGAGAAGAAGTGTATGACCGCCTGAAACGAGCAGTCCGGTGAATGGCGGTACCGCATCGCGATGTTCGAGTGCCGTGGCGAAAAGGTGGCCCTCCATGTGATGGACACCCACGACGGGAATGCCACGAGCGAAGGCAAGCGATTTGGCGTAGCAGACTCCGACGAGAAGGGCGCCAATGAGACCGGGGGCGGCCGTAACTGCGATCGCATCAATGCCGCTCAGCCGAGTGCCGGCTTCGCTCAGCGCTTTCGATACCACCGGAACGATGCTGGTCAGATGAGCGCGCGACGCGATCTCAGGCACGACGCCTCCGAACACCTTGTGCACGTCCTGGGAGAGTATGACGAGAGAGCGAAGGGTGACGTCGTCGGCCGATCCTTCGAGCACCGAGGCAGAAGTTTCGTCGCACGATGTCTCGATCCCGAGAATTCTCGCCAACCTACTCGGCCTTCTCGGCGAGGAGGCGCTCGATGAGTCCGCGATTCTCCGGCGAGCTCCAGTCGTGGGCGCCGAGCAGCTTTTTCCGAATGATTCCGTCACGCCCGATGATGACAGTCTCCGGATATCCCGTCGTCTGGTAGGCGCGGCTGATGCCGCCCTCCTGTCCGTCCGGCTCGTGGAGCACTTCAAACGTCAGCCCGTATTGTCTGGCGAAGCTCCTGATCTGCGCTTCGGTGCCGGGGTCATCGACGCTGATCGCCAGAATCCTGAGTCCCTTGCCAGCATATGCCTGATGCAATCGCTCGATGCTCGGCATTTCGACACGGCAGGGAAGGCACCAGGTCGCCCAGATGTTGATCAGGACGACATCACCCCGATAGTCCGCCAGCGTTTTTTCGCGCGGCGTTCCGCCGAGTGTCATCACGCTGAACTCGGGCGCATCCGCGCCGACTCCGACTGGTGCGAGCTCGTCCCGCAAAAGCACCTTGCCGGCAGCGACGAGCGCGATGACGAGACCCGCGACGAGCGCGATGATCGCAAGCTGCCTGCGTCCTGTCATACTGTCTCCAGGCAGAGAGTCCTGAGAGCGGCGATCTCGGCGCGAGGATCTGCTGCCCCGAACACTGCATTGCCGGCAACGAACGTATCTGCTCCCGCTCGCCAGATTTTTTCGATCGTCTCGCGCGAGATGCCACCGTCAACCTCGAGCGCCGCCGGGCTCCGGAGCTCGTCGAGGAGCCGTCGCGCACGCGAGACCTTGTCGACCGCTGCGGGAATGAACTCCTGTCCCCCGAACCCCGGGTTCACCGTCATCACCAGCAGCAGATCGAGATCGGCAACTACCTCACGGATCGCGATCAGCGAAGTGCCGGGATTCACCGCCACGCCGGCGAGACATCCAAGCTCCTTGATGCGCATGAGCTGACGCTGCAGGTGCGGCGCGGCCTCGACGTGGATCGTCATGCCGGATGCGCCGGCATCGGCGAACGATTCGAAGTAGCGCTCAGGCTCTTCGACCATCAAGTGCACGTCGAGCGGAAGAGTCGTCGCCTTGCGTGCGCTCGCGATGACCCTCTCGCCGAAAGTGATGTTCGGAACGAAGTGTCCATCCATGATATCGAGATGAATGACATCCGCGCCCGCTTCCTCGCACATCGCGATCTCCTCGGCAAGGTGGCCGAAGTCCGCGCTGAGAATCGAAGGAGCGATTCGCGCCTTCACTGCGACGCTCCCGGCGCAATGTGAAGTGAATCGAGCGATGCTGTATCACTCGGCAGTAGCCGCGGCGGAGCGGGGAACCGCGACACACGGAGAATCACGCTCGCGCCTGCCGAAACCGTGGATCCCGGCGCGGGCGCCTGACTCAGAACTGTGTTCTCGGGTGTCAGTGAGCTTGTGTCCCTGGTTGTTCCGCCGAGGTGCAGCCCGAGCTGCTCGAGTGCCGACCGCGCGTCGGCAAGTTGACGGCCGGTGAGATCGGGAATCTGAACGCTCGATGAACCCTGGCTCAGCGTGATGCTGACCGTCGCCGGGAGGTCGAGCGCTGTTCCAGCTGGCGGATTGCTCGAGATCACCGCGCCGCGGGGCTGATCGCTCGTCTGCTGTGAAATGCTGCCGAACTGAAAGCCGGCATTCTCGATTGCGACTCGCGCCTGCTGCTGGCTCGAGCCCGCAACTTCCGGTACCGTCGCGCTCGCCTGCCCGCCGCTCACCGCGAGTGTGACCTCCCCACCGCGCTTCTGCAGGCTTCCCGCTGGCGGATCCTGTTCCAGCACGACGCCTTCAGGTGTCGTCTGGTGAAAACGGGTCTGGCCTTTCAAAGCGTGGAAGCCGCCCTTCTCCAGAGCCGCAGCCGCTGCGTCGAATGTCATGCCGACGACACGCGGGATTCGGCCGTCATCTGGCAGAACGTCTGCGGGAAACGCGAAGAGAAAGAGAATGACATAGGCGATCAGGAATCCTGCGACGGCTACGATCAGATATGGGAACGCACGCTTCGGCAGCGCGCGAAAGTTCATCTACTGACTCCGCCGCAGCCGCGCCGCGAACGCTCCATCGGTGCCGTGCTCCTGCGGCAGCACGCGAAGGAACCCGCGATCGATCGTCTCCGGCGGAACAACGCCAGGTGGCGGTGGCTCCAGCGTCCACTCCGGATTGCGGGCGAGGAAGTCTTCCACCTGCGCGTCGTTCTCCTCGAGCTCGAGCGAGCATGTGCTGTAAATCAGAAGCCCGCCTGGCTTCACGACGGTCGCCGCGGCGCGAAGTATCGACGCCTGAAGTCCCGTCATCACCGACAGGTCTGATATTTTCAGTCGCCACCTCGCGTCGGGATGGCGCCTGAAGGTGCCCGTTCCCGTGCACGGCACGTCGATGAGCACAGCGTCCATCTCACGTACCGCGGGGAAGAGCGCATCGCCTGCGGCGACGTGAATGTTGTTGGCCTCGAGCCGCGCCCGATTCTCGAGCAGCCTCACGAGTCTTTGCGGAGATCGGTCGAGCGCCACGACGAGCTTCGCAGTGCGGCTCAGCTCGAGCGCCTTGCCCCCGGGTGCCGCACAGAGATCGGCAACGATCGAATCCAGCGGAATCGCGGCATACTGCGTGACGAGCGTCGACCCGGGGTCCTGCACGAAGAACAATCCCTGCTTGAACGCGCCGAGCTCGGTGAGCGAGATGCCGCCCGTGACCTGGATGCTTTCGCGTGCCAGAGGAGCATCCTCCACCTCGACCCCGGACGCCTCGAGCATCGCTTCGAGCTGCTCGCGCACGATTCCAAAAGGACGGATGACGACCGGCGCTTCTGCATTGTTCTTCATGAGAAGAACAGCGGTGCCTTCTTCTCCGAAACGTGAAAGCCATCGCGCCACGAGCCAGCGAGGGTGCGAGTACTTCACCGACAGAGCGTCAACCGGCTCCGGCGGAACCGGAATCGCCAGACTGTCTCTCTCGCGGTCGATCCGCCTGAGCACCGCGTTCATCAGCTTGCTTGCGCCAATACCGTGGCGAACCTTTGCGAGCTCGACGGTCTGCGCGATCGCCGCGTATGCGGGAACGCTGCCCATGTGCAGCAGCTGATAGACGCCAAGGCGCATCAGATCGACGAGATCGGGATCGACTCTGCTCAATCCGCCGCGCACGCGCTCCTCGAGAATCGCGTCGATCGCTCCGCGCTGGCGGAGCATTCCATACACGAGCTCCCGCAGCCAGCGACGGTCCCGCGCGTCGAGGTCTCCTGCCCGCGCCTCGAACGAGGAATCGAGCATCTCTCCTCCGCGCAGGTCGGCGCAGATCCCGGCGGCAACCACGCGCGCGGGCGTCACGCCACCGACCGCGACCTGAAGCGCGCCCTCCTGCAGACTCATCTGTCGAGCATTCCTGTCTGCGGCGAAGATGGAACAGCCACCTCGCGTCGCGGCATTCTTCCGGCGAGATAAGCGAGTCGTCCGGCCTCGACTGCCTGTCGCATTGCAGTCGCCATTCTCAACGGATCAGCGGCAGCGGCGATGCCGGTGTTCATCAGGATCCCGTCCACCCCCTGCTCCATCACGATGCAGGCATCCGAAGCGGTGCCGACGCCCGCATCGACGATCACCGGCACACCAAGCCGCTGCTTGATCGTTCTGATCGCGTAAGGATTCAGCATGCCAAGTCCAGACCCGATCGGAGATGCGAGAGGCATGACGGCAACTGCGCCGGCCTCCTCGAGTCGGAGCGCTGTGACAAGGTCGTCGTTCGTATAGGCCATCACCTTGAATCCTTCCGCGGACAATGTGCGCGTCGCCTCGAGCAATCCCTGGGTATCGGGAAGGAGTGTCTCCTTGTCGCCGATCACCTCGAGCTTCACCCACTCGTTGAACCCCGCTGCTCGAGCGAGTCGCGCGTATCTAATGGCTTCGTCGGCGGTGTAGCATCCCGCCGTGTTGGCGAGCAGGAAAAACTGGTCGGGGTCGAGGTGATGGAGGATTCCTTCTTCATTGGCGCGGCTCAGGTCCACGCGCCGCACAGCGACTGTTACGACCTCGGCACCAGATGCTTCGATGGCGCGGATCATGTCGGGGTTCGAGCCGTACTTGCCGGTGCCGACCATCAGGCGTGAGCGGAACTCACGCCCGGCGATGACCAGTTGTGCTGTGTCCAGCGAGCTCTCGATTGCGATTCCCATCTCAGCCACCGCCGACGAAGTGGACGATCTCCACGACGTCTCCGTCGTTCAGATCGAGCGAGCGGTAGGCGTCGCGGTCGCGGAGGATCGCGCGGTTGTGCTCGACCACTACGAGCCTCGGATCCAGCCCGAGCGAGCCGAGGAGGGCAGCAATGGTGCTATTCGGCGCCAGCTCCCGAGGTGCCCCGTTGACCGTCAGGGTGATCGTTCCGCTCGACTCCGGCGATTGAATCATAGGCTGAAATATAGCGGGTGACAGGTTCCACAAAGCCGGTGTCAGCGCTCACAACGAGACGAGTGCGGAGCATGCTGTCCTCTTCCTCGGGGACATCGAAAGCGGTATCCCATCCCGCGCCGCGGATTGTCGCGACCCCATGTGCACCCGCTTCGAGAAGGGCAGGGACGTCGGATGGCTGAACGCCGCCGATGGCGATCACCGGAATTCCAACCGCCGCTGCTACACGCTCGACGAACACGACGCGCGCCGGCCCTCGTCCAGCATGACTTGGTGTCTCGAACACAGTCCCGGCCACGCACCAGGCCGCACCTGCCTTCTCGGCTTCGATTGCCTCTTCCACGCTGTGAACGCTCGCGCCCACTTTCAGTCGCGGAGCCACAACCTTCGCTTCTGCCACCTGAAGCGAGTGCGACGCGAGCTGCGCTCCCCGCGCTCCAACCGCCGCTGCGACGTCAACCCTGTCGTTCACGATGAGCCAGCATCCGGTGCTCTCCTGAACGTTCACCAGCGACGACGCGAGATCGAAGAAACGCTTCCCGGATGCGCGGGATGACCTGAGGTGAAGAGCGCCGCGCGCGCCGAGTGCGTGCATGATCGAGGTCGCACGGTCGAGAAAGTCTTCGCGCATGACTGCCGCGCTGTCGGATACCGCATGCACGACAGGGAAATCGTGCGTCGGTGTCCGGCTCACGTTCCGAAAAGGTCGCCGACTGCGACGCCGCGACCGCGCGCCCATTCCGCCGACCGCATCCTGCTTTTTCCTGAAGGCTGGACTTCTCGAATGCACAGCGCGCCGTTTCCGCACGAGACCACGATTCCCCCGGCGATGGCGATGACCTCACCGGGTGCTCCGCCAGTGGAGTCCGCCGGCAGTTGTGGATCGGTTCTCGCCCCGAAGAGCTTCACGTCCGTGCCATTCAGCGTGGTGAACGCTCCGGGCTTCGGGTCATATGCGCGAACGATCCGGCTCACCTCGTCGGTGCTCAGCGACCAGTCGACACGGGCATCCTTTCGCGAGACTTTGGGCGCGAATGTGGCGAGGGAGTCATCCTGCGGAACTTCCTCTGCCGCTTCAATTCCCACGAGCGCCAATGCTTCGACCACTGTGAGAGCGCCGAGCTCCGAGAGCCGGTTCTGGAGCTCACCATAAGTCTCGTCGTCGAGAATCGGAACGCTGGCGGTAAGAACGATCGGTCCCGCGTCGAGAGCGGGAACCATTCGCATGATCGTCACGCCGGTCTGCGTGAATCCCTGACGGATCGCCGCCTGGATCGGCGCTGCTCCTCGCAACAGAGGAAGAAGGGACGCGTGGATGTTGAGGGTCCCGAGACGCGGAAGCTCTATCACGCGCCTGGGCAGAATGTGCCCGTAGGCGACGACGATCGAGATGTCCGGCTTCATCGCCTCGATCGACTGAACGAATTCCTCGTCGCGCAGCCTGGCTGGTTGAAAGATCGGGATTCGCTCTTCCAGTGCGATCTGCTTCACTGGTGGAGCCGTGAGCCGCCTCGATCTCCCCTGCGGCTTGTCGGGTTGCGTGACGACGCCCACCACATCGAAGCCTTCGCCGATGAGCGCGCGGAGTGGCGTTGCCGCAAACTCCGGCGTCCCCCAGAAGAGGACGCGCATCTAGAGCTCGCCTTCGCTGTGGTGCGGGCCCTGGCTTTCCGTCGCGACTTTGCGGATGAAGCCGGGATAGTCTTCCTTGAGCTTGTCCCACTTCGCCATAGCCGCGCGCCGCTTGAGAACACTCAGGTAGTCGATGAAGAGCTTGCCGTCGAGGTGATCGATCTCGTGCTGCATGCAGCGCGCGAGAAGCTCCGTACCCTCGACTTCGACCCGCTCGCCCTTTTCGTTCAGGGCGCGCACGATCACTCTGCTGGCGCGGGTCACTTCACCGAAAACCTCGGGAATCGACAGGCATCCTTCTTCGCCGCGAATCGAGCCTTCGCGCTCGATGATCTCGGGATTGATCAGTGCGAACCTCGCTCCCTCGACATCCATCACGGCGACTCTTTCATCACGTCCGACCTGCGGCGCAGCCAGCCCGATTCCCTCTGCAGCGTACATCGTGTCGAACATCTCCGAGACGAGCGTGCGCACCTCGTCGCTCACTTTCTCGACGGGAGTGGTGGCCTTGCGGAGCACCGGGTCACCCAGAACCCGGATGTCGAGGATTTTCACCCCTCGGTGGCCGCCGGACCTCCGGCGCTCCGCGACACGCGAGCAATCTTTCCCCGCTCGATGATCACACGGGACTCGCCGCTCTTGATGGTGATCCTGTCTTCCATCGGCGTGCTGGTTCCTTCGCCGGCGGTCGACTCGCGGATGTGGATTACCTCTCCCACGAGTCCACCCATGGTCACGATCTCGTCGCCGCGCTTCACCTGCTTGATGAGCGCCTCCTGCGCCTTGCGCTGTCTCTGGCCGGGGCGGATGAGGATGAAATAGAAGATGGCGAAGATGGCGCCATACATGAAAATCGGCCCGAGCAGCGAATTGGCGGGGGCCTGGAGAAGTGCGAGAGCTGGATACACGATTGTCATCGAGGAGAGCCGTTTCGTGAATGGTAGCGAGCGAGCCACTCGCTGCTCCACGCGTCCAGCGAATGGTCGATTATCGCCTGCCGCGCCGCGCGTGCCAGCGAGAGGAGGAAATGTACATTGTGCAGCGAGAGCAGGCGGAGGCCGAGCATCTCGTCGGCGACGAAGAGATGCCGAATGTAGGCGCGGGTGAATCGCGTACAAGCTGAACAGTCGCAGCTTTCGTCGAGCGGCCGGGGATCGTTCCGGAACTCAGCGTTCTTGATGTTGATCCGTCCGTCCGCGGTGAACGCGGTGCCGTTCCTGCCCATGCGCGTCGGTGCGACGCAATCGAAGAGATCGACACCCCGGCGGATGCTTTCGATCAGGTCCTCGGGGAAGCCGACTCCCATCAGGTAGCGGGGCCGCTCCGTTGGGAGCGTCTCGTCGAGGATGTCGAGCATCTCGTACATCGCGGGCTTCTCCTCGCCGACGGAGAGCCCGCCGATGCCGAATCCCGGCCAGTCGTTCATCGCCATGATCCCGGTGGCCGCTTCGCGGCGCAGGTCGGCGTGAATTCCTCCCTGGATTATCGGGAACAGGGCTTGTTGTTTGCCGTTCTCTGCGTTCTCTGTCTTCTCTGCGATCTCTGTGTATGCAGTGAGGCACCTCGCCAGCCAGCGGATGCTTCGCTCGTTCGCGTCGCGAGAGTCTCCTTTCTCCGACTGGCCGGGGATGACGTGGTCGAACTGCATTATCACGTCGGCTCCGAGGTTCCGCTCGATCTGCATCACGCTCTCTGGCGTGAAGAACCGGCGTGAGCCGTCGAGATGGCTCTGAAACTCTACACCTTCGTCGCTCACCTTGCGCAGAGTCTCGAGGGAGAAGACCTGAAATCCGCCGGAATCGGTGAGTATCGGACGATCCCAGTGCATGAACCGATGAAGCCCGCCCATCTCGCGCACGAGCTCGTCACCGGGGCGGAGGTGGAGGTGGTAGGCATTGGCGAGGATCATCGTCGCGCCCACGGCCTTGAGGTCGTCGGGATCGAGCGTCTTGACCGTCGCGAGCGTGCCGACGGGCATGAATGCCGGCGTCTCCACGGGGCCATGCGGGGTGAAGAAAGTTCCTGCTCGGGCAGAGCCCGATTGAGCCTCGATTGAAAATGAAAAACTCATCCTAAATGATCACCATCGCATCTCCGTAGGAATAGAAGCGATAGCCGGAATCCATCGCTTCGCGGTATGCCCTCATGATCAGGTCGTAGCCTGCGAATGCCGCTACGAGCATCAGCAGCGTGGAACGGGGAAGGTGAAAATTCGTGATGAGATGATCCACCGCGCGGAAAGTGTAGGGCGGCCTAATAAAGATCTTGGTATCGCCAGAGCTCTCGATGAACGTGCGGTCGGAACGGATCGCGCTCTCGAGCGTGCGAACCGAAGTGGTGCCAACAGCCCACGTGCGCCCGCCATGGGCGCGAGTGGCATTGAGGGTCGCCGCCGCTTCACCGGGTATCCAGTATGACTCCTCGTGCATCACGTGATTAGCCGGATCGTCCGCTTCAACCGGCTTGAAGGTGCCGGCTCCGACGTGAAGGACGATGTCAGCGCGTGCGACGCCTTTCAGTGCAAGCGTATCGAGCAGCTCCTCCGTGAAGTGCAGACCCGCGGTAGGCGCAGCAACCGATCCTGACTCCGTTGCGTAAACTGTCTGGTAGCGCTCCGCATCGGCTTCAACGTCGCCGCGCCGGATGTACGGCGGCAGAGGCACGTGCCCGTAACGCTCGATTGCGTCGTCCAGCGGAAGCGGTGATCGCAGGCGCACTACGCGCGTTCGCCGCTCCGTGGTCTCCAGTATCTCGACCTCGAGATCCGGACTGACGTGCACGTGCCGTCCCGCCTTGAGCTTTCCACCTGGGTGAACCATTGCCTCGTACCGTCCCTCGCCGAGTGCCTTGAGAAGCAGCAGCTCTGCGGGCGCGCCGGAGTCGCGAGTTCCGAGCAGCCGCGCACGGTAGACACGCGTCGTGTTGAGCACGATCGCATCGCCGGAGGGCACGAGCTGCGGGAGATCACGGAAAGTCCGATGCTCGATCTCCGCTGTCTCTCGTCGGACTACCATCAACCGGCTGTCGTCTCTTCGCTCGACCGGAGTTTGCGCGATGCGGTCGAGCGGGAGCTCGAAATCGTAGTGGCTTGTGAGGAAGCCGTCTGGCTTCATTTGCAGGTCATTGAGCGGCCAGACTGCTGACAGCTGATGTGGTTGCGCTAGAAGAAAGTCTGCTGGGGTGACGGCCCATTCGACGGCAGCGTGAATCCGAAGTGACGGTATGCCTGCGCAGTCGCCATGCGCCCGCGCGGCGTCCTTTGCAGAAACCCATTCTGCACCAGGAACGGCTCGTACACTTCCTCGATCGTCCCCGCATCCTCTCCCACCGCGGCGGCGATTGTCGTCACACCCACCGGGCCGCCATCGAACTTCTCGATTATCGTCTTGAGTATGCGCGTGTCCATGTCGTCGAGACCGAACTGGTCCACGTCGAGCAGTTGCAGCGCATCCATGGCGACCTCGCGCGAGATCACTCCGCCGGATTTCACCTGCGCGTAGTCCCGAATCCGGCGCAGCAGACGATTCGCAACTCGCGGAGTTCCTCGTGACCGGCAGGCGATCTCTTCTGCGCCGCCGTCGTCGATCTCGACCTTCAGCACTTCCGCGGTTCGGCGCACGATCGTCTCGAGATCCGACGCGGGATAGAAATTGAGCCTTTGCTCGATCCCGAAGCGCGCGCGCATCGGAGGAGTGAGCATCCCGAGCCGCGTGGTGGCGCCGACGAGCGTGAACTTTTCAATCGGCATCGTGATCGTTTGCGCTTTCGGCCCATCGGACAGGCGTATCTCGATGCGGAAATCCTCCATCGCCGGGTAGAGGAACTCCTCGATCACCGGCCGCAAACGGTGGATCTCGTCGATGAACAGAATGTCGCCTTCACGGAGATTCGTCAGCGTGCCGACGAGGTCGCCCGGTTTTTCCAGTGCGGGCCCCGAAGTCGTTCGGATGTTGACACCCATCTCTCGCGCGATCAGCTCGGCGAGCGTGGTCTTTCCAAGTCCCGCAGGTCCGAAGAAGAGCGTGTGGTCGAGCGGGTCGCGGCGGGAGATTGCGGCATCGATGTAGATGCGCATGCTCTCCTTCACCCTCGGTTGACCGATGAATTCGGCGAGCCTTTGCGGACGAAGCGACAGCTCGACGACTGACTCGTCAGCGAGGATCTCGGGAGTGGTGATTTCAGCGCGGGTCATCGACGGTCAATATATAACCGAATAGAGCCCGAATTGACATATCATTGTATGGGGATCAGCAAGCGACTTTCTCTTCCACGCCCGAACCCTCGTCGAGGATGTAGCTCACGTCGGCGACGCTGTTGGCCATTCGGAACTTCCACACGCCAAACCGACCGTCTGCGTTCACTGCATTCACCCAGCGTGAAGCTGCCGATTCCTTTACCTCCCGGAGCGGGTCGTACCCCTTGGTCTCCAGGATGAGATGGACGGGCCCCGCTCCATTCTTCTTGAGACGCACGAGGAAATCAGGGATGAAGTCGTGCATCTCGCCGTTATGCATGTACGGAATGGTGAAGCCGAGTCCTGCGTTCTTGACGAAGGCTTCGACCGCACGATGATGGTCTATGTAGAAAGCGGCTTGTTGCTCCCACACTGCGGTGTCGGCTACGACGTAATTGACATGGCTGCGCTCTACCGGACGCGCATCCTTGCTTGTCCAGAAGTCGACATCCGCTGTCGATCCAGTCTCTCCGAGAGAATCGAATCGCGGCAGCTCGGGTGATTCTCCAGCTGACACGTCCGGCTGAATCTGCTCCAGGAGTATCTCGACGGCCCATGTGTAATACGGTGCCTGGAAGACGTAGACGCGCTGAGTCGCCGGCGGAACCACGACGTACTCCATGACGAATCGACGGCAGATCGCCTCGAGCTGAGGGAATAGTACGTGTGCGGGAACGGTGGTCTCGCGTTGCGCCAGATAATTCTTCGTGAGAGCCGAAGCCATCTCGAAGACTCCGCGCTGAATCCGCATCCCCTCGAAAAAAGGAGCCTGGGTCATTTCCCGAACGGTGCCCGGAAGACCGACCGATCGACCCGAGGTATCGATTGCGACACCCTTCATGTCGACCAGCGTCGGATATTCACCGGGCCGCAGCAGGAGATGCGGCATCTTCTTCCAGTCAACGGTTACGCGGCTCTTCACTGCCTGTGTGTAACCATCCACGCGCGGGAACCTTATCTCGAGATCGCTTCGCTCCTCGAGTGCCTTCACGTGGAACCGTTTGGGCGGGGGCGCGGGCGTACCACCTGTGCTTTTGAAAGGCACTATTTCGAACGGAACTCCGAGAACCTGCGCGATTTCCTCAGGGAACAGACCGTCCTCGCCGATGTCGTAGCTGGCGCGACGCAGTCCGCGTCCGACCACCTGCTCGCAAAGGAGCTGAGACATGAACGGCCGCAGTCCGATGATGTGAGTGACCGTAGTTGCGTCCCAGCCCTCCGTAAGCATTCCGACGCTCACGATGCAACGGATATCGCGGCCCGGCGGATGAAGATCGCGCTCCAGCTTCTTCGCCAGCTCTTCAAATCCCGTGGGATAGACTGCGCGTCCCTGCTGGTCGCGCGGCCAGTCCAGCTTTCCTACCGTATCGAGAGTGAAACGCATCCAGCGGACTTCCTCACTCTTTGCTCCTTCCGTGTCGCTCTCGGCAATGACTTTCGTGTCGACTCGAATCGTGTTCAGTCTGCCGTCGTCGTTTCGAAGCTCGCTTATCCGGAATTGGGGTAGACCGACCGATTGTGTTCCCTCGGCGATCCATTCATGAACTGCCTTGGCGAGCCGTATGTCCCTGCAGACGACGATCATCACGGGCGGGCGCTTGTCCTCCCGATCGGCCCATCGCTTGAGCTCGTCATGCCACTCGCCG
>JBDTRZ010000016.1:0-45595 GCA_039931395.1 Gemmatimonadales bacterium | reverse complement strand
TGCAACCGCCGGTTTTGGAGACCGGTGCTCTACCAATTGAGCTACGGACCTACAACCCGTTTTTTTCTTGCTCCCAACCATTTAGCGAGGGTGGCTGACGGGAATTGAACCCGCAACCCCCGGTGCCACAGACCGGTGCTCTAACCGATTGAGCTACAGCCACCATGAGAACTGCATCTTAACCGCAACGAAAGTCTGAATCAACCAACCGCGTCTGCAGACTTATTTCGCGCGGTCCATGTACTCGCCGGTGTTCGGATTGACGCGAACCTTCTCGCCCGTCCTCACGAATTCCGGCACGTTGATCGTAACTCCGTTCTCCAGCTTCGCCGGCTTGGACGACGCGTTCTTCGTAGCCGTCTTCATCACGGCCGCGGTGTCCACGACTTCCAGCACCATCGAATTCGGCAGATCGATGCCGATCGGGCGACCGTTGTAATACTCGGCCTGGATCTTCATGCCCGGCTGCATCCATTGCGCGTTGTCGCCGAGCATCTCCTCGTCCATCTCGAGCTGGTCGTAGTTCTCGGTGTTCATGAAGTGAAACGTCTCTCCACCCTGATACATGAACTCGAGGTCGTGCGTCTCCATCGACGCCCTCTCGACCGTGTCAGCCGCGCGAAAGCGATGCTCGAAGCTCGAGCCCGAGCGCAGGTTCTTGAGCTTTGCCTGCACCATCGCGCGAAGATTGCCCGGCGTGTGATGCCGGAACTCGACCACGCGACAAGGATCGCCCTCGAATACGAGAACCATACCTCTGCGAATCTGTGTTGCGGGAAATGCCATCGTCCAAGATCCAATTGAGTAGCCCGCCCTTGTGCACTTTCCTGCCCGGGAAAGGCCGGTCGCGGCGCGTTCAGGCCAATTCAAAACAAGCCTTGCAACTTAACCTTTTGGCCGGTTCCGGTAAACCTCCTGGACCACCGGACGGAGGGTGCGCCACACGTTGTCCGCGACGATGCGCTCACCTTTTTCATTCGGGTGGACACCATCCGCCTGATTGAGCTCGGCCCGGCCCGCGACCTTGTCCAGCAGAAATGGGACGAGAGTCAGATTCTCATTTTTCGCGACCGTCGCGTACGCATTTCTGAAGCTCGACGTGTACCGCGCCCCAAGATTTGGAGGTGCTTCCATCACAGCCAGCAGAATCCTCGCGCCCGGCTGCGCCGAGCGAATGCGGGAGACGATCGCGCGGATGTTTGCCTGGAGCGTGTCAGGATCGAGCGCTCGCAGTGCGTCATTGCCGCCCGTTTCGAGCACTACGATGTCCACCGGCTTTCGCAGCGTCCAGTCGATTCGCCTCAGCGCACCTGCGGACGTTTCACCCGACAGCCCGGCGTTCACAACGACGATCGGCATTCCCTCCCCGGCTGCCGTCCGCGCAATCAGGTTGGGAAAAGCAACGGAAGGGTCGAGGCCGTAACCGGCCGTTAGACTTGTTCCGAAGAACAGCACCGTAACTTTCGCGGGCGCGGCAGCCGTAGTGCGTGATGAAGGAGCGTCACCGTCCTTCGCCACTGCATCACGGCCTTCACCACCGTTAATGTTTCGCTCCGGGCTGCACGCCACGGACGCGGCCAGCAAACCGACAATCAGGATCTTCATGCTCATCGCAAAGGAAGTTACTCGGGAATACAAAAGCGGCGACCAGCAGCTCGCGGTCCTTCGCAGCGTCTCTTTCACAATACCGCAGGGCGGCTTCGTCGCAGTAGTCGGACCTTCCGGCAGCGGCAAGACCACTCTCCTCGGACTGCTCGCCGGTCTCGATACACCCACCAGCGGCACGGTGATCCTCGACGGTCATGATCTCACCAGGATGAACGAGAATGAGCGGGCAAAGCTGCGCGGCGAGAAAGTCGGCTTCGTCTTCCAGAGCTTCCAGCTCATCCCGACGCTCACGGCGCGCGAGAACATCCAGGTCCCGCTCGAGCTTCAGGGCGCCGAGGGTGCCGCCGCGCGCGCGGACGAGCTGCTGGAACGCGTCGGACTCGCTCAACGCGGCCACCATTTTCCGATGCAGCTCTCGGGCGGCGAGCAGCAGCGCGTAGCGATCGCACGCGCTTTCGCCAATGCTCCCCGCATTCTGTTCGCCGACGAGCCCACAGGGAATCTCGATGCCGCCACAGGAGTTCGAGTATTCGACCTGCTCGAGTCGCTCAACCGGGAAGCCGGCTCAACTGTCGTTCTCGTCACTCATGATGCCGTGCTCGCAGAGCGCGCAGCGCGCACGATCCGCCTGAGCGACGGCGCGATCGTCGGCGACACAGAGGCCGAAGGGTGAGCGATCCCAACGGGCAGTACCGCCGGCGCGCATCCCTGCGCCAGCTGGCGGGTCTCACCTGGCGGGAGAGCCGAAGCGCGCGGCGCCGGCTTCTGCTCTACATGTCCGCGATTTCGCTCGGCGTGGCCGCGCTGGTCGCCATTGACTCCTTCGCTGAAAACGTCACCCGATCCATCCGCGAGCAATCGCGATCGCTGTTGGGCGGCGATGTCTCGTTTTCCACCAGACGTCCGCTCACGCCGGAACATAAGGCCTTGCTCGACACCTTCCAGATCCGGACGAAAGCGCAGTACGCGCGCATGGTGAACTTCCCGTCGATGGCGCTCGTGCCGAGGAGCGGTAAAACGCGACTGGTCCAGGTGAGAGCGGTCAGCGGGAACTACCCGTTCTACGGAAGGATCACCACCGAGCCCGCAAACCGCTGGCGAACGCTTCAGACAGGACCTGTCGCTCTGGTGGATCCGTCGCTGCTCGTCGCGCTCAGTGCGAAGGTCGGCGATACGCTCTCGCTCGGACTCGGGAAGTTCGTGATCGGCGCGACGCTGAGCGAAGTGCCCGGCACACCGGGCATCGCCGAGATAATTGGACCGCGGGTCTACATTCCCGAGCGGTACGTGCCCGAAACGCAGCTGCTCGTTTTCGGCAGCACCGCGGAATACAACGTGCTCGCAAAGCTTCCGTCGTCGGTCAATCCCCAGAAGGCGGTTGCGCCTCTGCGTCCGGCTCTCGAGAAGTTGCAGCTTCGCGCGGTGACGGTCACCCAGAGCGAGGAGAACGCGACCGAGGCGATACAGCAGCTCAGCCAGTTCATCGGGATCGTCGGACTTGTCGCGCTGCTGCTCGGCGGAGTCGGCGTGGCAAGCGGAGTGCGCGCATTCGTTGCGCGGAAGATCGACACAGTGGCGATACTGCGCTGCCTCGGAGCATCGAGCGGACAGGTGCTCGCGATGTACGTCGCTCAGGCCGCGGCGATGGGCCTGCTGGGCGCAATGGCCGGTGCGGCGCTCGGCGTCGCCGTTCAGTTCGGACTTCCCTCTGTCTTCGGAGATTTTCTTCCGGTCGATGTGTCGGTGACGCTCGAGCCAGTGGCGATCATGACCGGCATCGCGGTGGGCGGATGGATCGCGCTCATCTTCTCCCTCAGACCTTTGCTCGCTCTGCGCAACGTTTCGCCACTTCAGACTCTCCGGCGCGACGCGGATTCCGAAGTGCTGCGAATGAAGTGGAATGACATTCCGCGCGTCGCCGTGAACGTTGCGCTTCTGCTGAGTGTGGTGGGCATCGCGTTGTTGCGAGCCTCCAACGCGAAACAGGGCATGTGGATGAGTGCCGCGACCCTCGCTGTGCTGGGCATTCTGACACTCAGCGCCATCGGGCTCTCGTGGGTCGCCAGACGGACAATGCGAGCGGGCTGGCCATACGTCGTTCGCCAGGGAGTGGCGAATCTCTACAGGCCGGCGAATCAGACGAGGTCGGTAATTCTCTCGCTTGGATTCGGCGCGTTCCTCGTCACGACGCTCTATCTCGTTCAATCGAATCTCCTGAACAGATTCGAGTTCAACGCAGCCGCTTCCGCGGCAAACCTCGTCTTCTTCGACATTCAGGAGGACCAGGCGAAGGGCGTCGACTCGCTCGTGCGCGCGCACGGCACACCGATCCAGACTGCGCCAGTGGTGACGATGCGCATCGCCAGGATCAACGACCGGACCACCGAGCAGATCATCGAGGATTCGCGTGCGAAGCGAACGGCCGATTCGCTGAAGAAGGCCAGAGGAGGTCCTTCAGCCGATTCCCTGAAGGCCGATGCTGCTGCTGCGAAGCGCACTGGCAGCGCAGCACGCCAGCAGGCTGGGCGGCCATCGTGGGCCTTGCGCCGCGAATACCGGTCGACGTTCCGCGACACGCTCACGTCCGGAGAGAAGCTTGTGTCGGGCAAATGGTTCAGCGCTGCTGCTCTCTCCGGCAAGAGCGACACGACCGAGATGTCGTTCGAGAAGGACGTCGCCGAGGAGCTGCGCATCCGCCTTGGCGATGTCGTCACCTGGAACGTGCAGGGAGTCGAGATCCCCGCTCGCGTGACGAGCCTGCGCGAGGTGACGTGGGCTCGCTTCGAGCCGAACTTCTTTGCGGTGTTCGCGTCGCCAGCATTCAGGAGCGCGCCGAAGCAATACGTTCTTCTTGCGTCGGTGGCGGGATCAGGAACCGTTGCCGGTCTTCAGCGCGATGTCGTGACGAGATACCCCAACGTTTCGAGCGTCGATCTCTCGCTGATCAAGGAGACCGTGGCGCGCATCGTCACCAAGGTGTCGACTGCCATCAGATTCATGGCGCTCTTCAGTCTCGCTATGGGAATTCCGGTGCTCTTCAGCGCGGTCGCCGCAACGCGACGCGATCGTGTTCGTGAGGGAGTTTTGCTGAAGACCCTTGGAGCGACCCGCGGGCAGATCCTCAAGATCCTGCTCGCCGAGTATGCCCTGCTCGGACTGCTGGGAAGTCTGACTGGGATGGTGCTCGCGATTGGCGGTGGATGGGCGCTCACGCACTACGTGTTCAACGCGAGCTTCACTCCCGCTCTCCAGCCCGCATTTCTCATCGCGGCCGCGATGCTCGGGCTGACGATCACGATCGGGCTGCTCGCCGGCAGGGATGTCTTCAAGGAGACACCCATGTCGGCGTTGCGGGAGACTTGAATGCTGAAAGCGAAAGCGCCTACTGCGTTCGATAGAGTATGAACGTCGCACCCGTAAAGCTTGCGGCCGTTGTCATGTCGTTGGCGTTCACCATCCTGAAACTACGCGCGGGGGCTCCAGGAACCCTCGAGAACCGGAAGTAGTTCCCCGATCCCGACCGTGCCTGGAGATTCGCGATCACGAAACCGGTGCTGCTGATATCGGTAACCACGAGCGGGTACGTCCTGCTCGACACTATGCTCGCGACGTTGTTCCTCATGTCGTACGTCTTGTACGTGTACTTCACCGGCAGGTTCGCGATTCCGAGATTGTCGGCGTGGTTGGCGATCATCCACCCGGCGATGAGCGTGTCGAACGGAATGTTCCCAGCATGGGAGCGGAGGTTGACAACACCGGTGTCAGGGCCCGGGACAAGCGCCTTGATGAACGCCTTGATATCGCCGCCGGGAGCGTAATGGTCGGCCGTGAAGTGCAGGAGAGCCCACGCGGCGCCGCGATCGGCCAGTGAGCTATCCGAGAACTGGCTCGTCGGGGAATTGGGCCCAGGCGTCTGCAGGTAGCGCTGCAGCCGCGCGAAATTCTGGAAGAAGAACGCGTTGTAATCGTCGACGCTGGTCGAGATCTGCGAGAAGGTGTAATCACCCGTGTCGTTCAGCACCTTGAGCACGCGTCCGTTCAAGTCCTCGGCCAGATGCGCAAGCCCCTCGTCCAGCCAGGTCGCCTCGAGATCCGTCGTGACGGGGTGACGGATTCTCTCCGAGGCATTGATCATGTGCTGGAACTCGTGCGCGATCGTGCCGCGGGTTCCCTGCCTCACGGCCTCGGTAGTGCGCCGGTTGCCGTTGATCGTCGCACCGGGATCCGGAGCCAGAAGATAGAACAGCTCACCGACGTTGCTCTGCGCGCAGGCGAAAGCCCCCGGCGTCGGGGGTGTCGACGGGAACAGATCTCCGGCGAAGAAAAATCCGCCGACAAACCCGCCCGGATTTCCCGACGGCGTGAGTCGGTTCACAAGCGGCGTGTAGAGGATGATGATCCTGGTATTCGTGTCGAGATCGAGCGGGGTGCCGAAATAATCGACGTCAGTTGGGTAGATCAGGTTGTCGAATTCGGTTCCGATCTCCTGGAACTCCACAGCGCTGAAGCCGCCCGCGGGGGCTGCGTCGTCGGTGTAGATAATCGCCCGGTTGCTGACATACTGGACCGTCGCGGTCACCGGGGTGAACGAGTTGCATCCGCCACCCAGGCTGTTCCCCGAGGCATCGAATTTCGCAGGAACCTTGATCGTCGCCTTGTCACCGATGACGGGTGGAGCGACGCTGGTTGAATACCTGATCTGGCCATTCCTGGCGCGCGAGTTGTACGAGCGCTGCGCAGCAGCGAGATCGAGCTGGCGCTCCATGCGGCGCAACTTCGTCTCGAACGCGACCTGCAGTGAGCCAGCCGCGGACGCCTGCCCTGTGGGCACCTGGGCCGAGAACCGGTAGGGACTCGAGAGAAGCGAGTTGTTGGGAATCGTCTCGCCTTCGTCGGACTTGAGCCCATAGGTCGCGAGCTGATCCGGCTGTGCGTTGGTGTTCGCGGTGATCAGGATGTAAGCGGACGCATTGGCAGTGCTCGCGACCTTGATGCAGCCGTTGGTTTCCGCGGAACTCAGCACTCTCACCTGCCCCACGCCGAGGTCAACGGTCGTAACACCACCCACGCATGACTGAACAGGAGCGATCACCCGAACGGTTGCGGTTCCAGTGACCCCATCGACGGTACCCCGGATCGTCGCGTTTCCGGGGGCCACACCGGTGATGATACCGGTGGTGGGGTCAACTGACGCGATGGTCGGATTGAGGCTCACCCATGCGATCGCCTTCCCCGTGAGCGGGTCGCCATTCTGGTCGCGCACGATCGCGCTCGCCTGCGTAGTCTCGTTCACCGAGATCTGGGTGGCCGACGTGCTCACCAGCACCGTCGTGGTGACGAGCGGATCCACGCCATCGGACCCCTTGCATCCGGCTGCAACGAGAAGAGCGAGCACAAAGACGGACTTTCGCATTCGGGAACTACTCCTCAAGCGTGAATGTGGGGCTGGCGATGAAGTGGGAAGCGCTCTTGATACACGGAACACCCCGGAAAGGTCTGACCCCTACCGCCGTGTAGTCCCTCAGCGACGAACGCTACCGTATCACCGGGACTCAAGCAACTTCATTTTTTGGCCGCAATCACCCCTCGGTCGCGGTGAACGAGAGGTTCCGGGTGCTCACTTCCTCCATATTACAATGCTGCCGCAGCCACTCCGTTTCTGCTGGAATTCCGACGGCACGGAGGCTTCCGAGTAGATCTCGATGCCCGAGACGTCCCTCGGGCGCACCCAGGCGTCGATGGCGTCGGCATCGAATCCGGGCATATGGAGACCATCCATATAGATCGCCGGAGCGCACCAGTCTCCCGAGATTCCTTTCATGAGAATGCGCCTGTCGGTCGTGCTCATGTCATCGGGGGAAACGGCCAGCACCATGTCGGACATGAGCGTGTCGGATGCGAAGCCGATGCGAACACCCGACACAGTTCGGAACAGGTCCGACGTGAATGTTGCTGGCCGCCTTGCGATATCCGCAGGTGTCAGATAACGGCCGACGCCTACGTGTCGGCGCTCCTGAAAACCGCTGCGGTCGCGGTTGTAAAATCGAGTTGCCCTGACCTTCACTGTGTCCAGGACAGCCTTGAGCGTCGAGAGCGCCACACGCACGGGCTCAGCGCCCGGGATCACGTGCACGTGGCGGCGCTCAGGGTAGTAGCCGAGTGCGCGGATTTCCAGCATCCGTGTACCCACCGGCGCGTCCACGAGCGTCCATTCGCCACGCTCGTTCGCACGAGTCTGTGGGCCGTCGGTGATGCTCACCTGCGCACCCGCCAGCGGGCGACCTTCTGCGGCTGTGACGACGGTACCGCTCAAGCGACCATCGCCCACGTGCATGCGACCGGACGATTGACCGGCGGCATCTGCGCGCTGATCAGTGCTGCCGGTAGCAACAGTCCGCGCGGAACCAAGGTATAGCTCGCGCCGCAGAAATCCTTCCGCCGGAACCTGCACCTCGATGAAGTCAGTGCTGTCCGCACCGCGACTGGCGGTGAGCGCCACCGTGCCCGCGCTTGGCACATTGCACATGGCGAACCAGCCGTTCTCTCCAGTCGTCGCGACGAGATGGGCGAGGCGGCGGAGGACTCCGTCCCGCCCGAGCGAGAGCTCGACCCACTCTCCGATCACCGTTACGCCCGCGACCGGCGCTCCGTCTCGCGCATTCCGGACGACGCCGACGAGCAATGCGCCGGAACCAGACGCGTACCGCACTCCGCAGATGGCCGCGCGGAGCCGCGCCGGCGACGGAATTCCCAGGTCGGCGTGCACCGGCCGCTGGCCATCGACGTACACGTCGCGCAGCGGAGCCTGCACTCCCAGTGAATCGAGGACCGGATGGAAAAAGCCGAGCGCGTAACGCCCGCCGGGTACATCGGTCAGCGTGAACCGTCCGAGCGAGTCCGAAACCGCCGTGCGGATGAAATCCGCCGATCGGTCGGCGGCGACGAGCTGCACGATCGCATCGGCGAGCGGCATGCGGGCGATGCTGTCGCGCACCACGCCACTGACCGTTACCCCGGGGCGACGGCGGGCGGTGTCAGGCGCCTGCGCGCTGGCAAGTCGCGGTAGAAGCAACAACGCGACGACCACGAGGGGTTGGAGACGCATCCGACGTCTGTCCGACATCTCGCAAGACGACAAGCCGACCTCCCGGCTGACTTCCACCTCCGAGAAATATGCGCGCGTCACCGGCTCACGCCACCGGCACTACTTCCTGAAGACCTTCGCCATTCCCGCCTTCACCATGGTCATCGTGCTGCCGTCCTCGATGTTGACCAACGTGGTCGATCCGAGGTTGTTGCTGCGCAGGGTGACGGAGGTGCCAAACCCCAGAGCATAGTTGCCGGTGTCGGAGCTGGTCTCGTTCGTCACGTGTCCGTTCACGGTGGTTCGTGAATGACCCACCTCGGAGTACGTACCACCCTGATAAAGCGTGATCACGTCGTCGATGATTTCTGTGGTGGCTTCGCCACTCCCGGAAACCGTGTAAGGGAGCGGCGCGCCATTGATGGTGCGTAGCGTGTACGCACCCGTGATGGTGGAACTTCCGACCTGGCCTTCGAAACAGGCAAAGCAGAACGCCACGACGAGCCCCAGCATAACTCTCTTCATCGTCCGCTTCTCCTCTTCCAAAAAAACCCCGGCGTCAACCGGGGTTTTCTTGTCAGACATGATCAGTGAGGAAATCCCTGGTTCCCTACCGGTTCGTAGTGTTGTCCAGAAAAGGCCGGTTCGTCGCGGTGGTCGAAGTGACTGTCATGTCACCTCTGGCTGAAATGGTGTATACCCTGCCCGCTGACAACGAGACGGCAGTTCTGCTGATGGCGTCGGTAGCTGCTCCCGTCACGCGCGTTGTCAGATCATAAACGCCGTTTGGCACGGCCGTGAATGCGCCTGCCGCCTTGTACGCGACTGCCCCGCCAATCGGGGTCACCACGCCGGCGCTGTTTTTTGCACTCATCGCCATCGGGCTCGAATTGGATATCGCATTCACGAACCTGACGTACGCCACCGTAAGATCGAGTGCCGGAACAGGGTCTTCGACGACGAATCCGTCCACGGTCTTGGTCGTCGTGTTGTAGAACCCGCTCTGATAGAATGAATAGAACTTCCCGTCGGAAATGCTGACGGGGACATTCGAGATCGCCAGATCCTTGTCGGTGGCGGCGGCAATCCTTCCCCTGACCGTATAATCCCCAGGCGTGATTCCGGAGTAGAATCCTCCGGCCCCAACTCCGCCGTATATGGTTCCAGTCGTCGATTCAACACCGGTGCCGGAGGTGATTGCCGTCATTTTTGTATCGTTGGCGTAGAAATTCACGCCCGGTGCGTTCACACCAAAATTGAAGAATCTGATGCGCGATACAGGAGCAGCTTCGGTGAGCTCCTGAACAGCGTTCTTTTCACAGGCTGACAGCACGGCTGCACACAACAGCGGTGCCAGCGACAGATATCGATTCATGTTTTTCACGGCAGAGTGATCCACACAGGTTTGGTGTGATAATCGAGCGCGAGTCCGCCGATCGCCTCAAGAGCCGGAATGTTCCACACATATTCCGAGTTGAACCTCGGCCTTACGCGCTGAACCACCTTGCCTCCGTTGTTAGGATACAGACTGGTCGGAGGGGCAAAACCGCGGAATACCTGCTTGCCGTTTGCAGGATCGATGTCGGTCCAGTGGTAGCGGCGCATATCCATGAATATCTCGTTATGTCCCCACGCCCATTGTGCGATGTACTTCTGGGACATGATGTGCGACAGGGTCAACTCCCCGGCGCCAGGAACGATTTCGGGGGACGCGAGGAATGCAGCTTTTTCCGCCGTGCTGATCTGCGTGGGCTGCTGGCCGTTATCGAGATTTCTGGAGTTCACGAAATCCATGCTCGCGGAAATCCCGTTCCGGTAAGCCGCCAGAGCTGTTGCCTTGTCGCCCGCCCTGTAGGCGGCTTCCGCCTTGATGAACTGGAGCTGCGCATATGTCATCACAGGGATCCTTGCCTTGTCGTCGAAGAGGTAACGACCAGGAGCGCGCGTGCCTACGCTCCCCCTTCCCACAAACCCGAAGAAATTGTTTGGTCTGCTCACGCTGTCGAGCGCCCCGAAGTTCGCAACGTCGATGTCCAGACCAACGTATGCCCCGCTCGGTGACGGCGACAACATGCGGCTCATTCTCGGGTCGACCGTGCCTCCGAACTGCTTGCCATCCATCAGGCCGACGATGAACTGCGTCTGCCTGTAGTT
Source organism: Gemmatimonadales bacterium (assembly GCA_039931395.1). Classification (GTDB taxonomy): domain Bacteria; phylum Gemmatimonadota; class Gemmatimonadetes; order Gemmatimonadales; family Gemmatimonadaceae; genus UBA4720. Next base: position 34,749 of record JBDTRZ010000016.1, on the reverse strand, counting down.
GGTGATGTTGTCTCTGGTGTTCCCCCAGAAATTCGTGTCGTCGTTACCGTTTACGCCTGGATAGGTCAGCAGCGCATCGTCGCTGTTGCTGATGAACGACTTGTCGACAGCGGCGATCACGTCTGCCGGCTTGTACGAAGCCTTGTTGGAGTAGTGATTGAGATTCAGAGCCAGCATTCCATACGCCAGCTTCAACCACTTGGTCCGGTCACCGTTGTAGAGCTTGTCCCCTCTCGCCAGGAAAGTCTGGCTGACCGCCCCGTCGCTTCGTCCGAGGTTCTTGATGGCCTCGTTCAGGAGCCGCTGGATCTCCTGATAGGCAACCTCCTGAGGATCGTAATTGAAGGCGAATTTCGTCTGGTCGATCGCTTCCTTGACGATGATCTCGCCGTGCATGTCCGTCGTGACCTGCCAGCCCCAGGCCTTGAGGACATACCCGACACCGAGCAGATCCCACCGCTCCTCCGCCTCGGATTTGTTCATCATATCGACCAGGTTTTGTCCCAGCGACCAGTACACATCTCTCCACTGCTGTGCGCCGTTGTCACTGGAAGGGTCATACCCCATCCTGTCCCAGGTGGATATGCTGGTCCCGGGTAAATACCACTCCTGCGTGTAACGGCCGAGAAACCGGCCGTCGAACTGGGGTGAGGTCACCATCCAGTGCACCATCGGCGGCAGGTAAAGATTCGCCGCGACCACCTGAGGAGCGTTGGGATTTGTATTTACATCCAGGTAGTCGCTGCAGGCGGTCGGCACCATGAGGCAGCCAACGAGAAAAGCGCTGTAGAGTTTTTTCATTTTTATGGTCTCCTCGATCATCGCGTCAACCGAATGCCGAAGTTGATACCGCGAGGGACAGGGAAATTGCCGTAATCGATGCCTGCTGCTCCCGATCCTCCCACCGCCGCGGTGTTGCCATTGACGATCGGATCGAGTCCGGAATAATTGGTGAACAACAGCAGGTCCGTGGCTGTGATGAACGCGCTGGCATTCTGCATCAACCGCTGCGGAAGAACAAAGCTCAACGTGATGTCCCTCAGCCTCAGCCAGTTGATGTCCTTTTCAATGAACAGCTCTTCGCTGAGTCCGTTGGCTCCCGTGTAGTAAAGGGTGTTCTCGCCGGGTATGACAACGATGTTATTGGTAGTCGGAGTAGCGGTATTCTCCTTGCCGTCCCGCAGCACCCCGTCGATGATCCTCGGATCGTTTCTATCCAGTGTACGGGGTGAGAGCCCCCGAATCGTGAGGAAGTGTTCGGTGGCGTTGAAGACATCGCCGCCCCTCCGGATGTCCCAGAGCATGCTCAGCGAGAGGCGTTTGAGTTTCACTGTGTTCGTTATCCCGATCGTATAGTCAGGCGTGCGATCATAGCCGGCATCTATGAATGAGGTCGATCTCAACGGGAGACCCGATGTCGGATCGATCAGAATCTTCCCTTCCTTGTTCCTGAGATAGAACAGACCGGTCAGAGACTGTGTAGACAGGCCGGGCGCCGTGCCGTTGCGGACGTTTCCGAACAGCCATGTGTCGGATACATAGGATTCCGGCAGCGCATGCGGCAGCGCCAGCGTCTTGCCATGTGCCTTTTCGAAATTGGCAAGAATGTCCCATGAGAAATCGTTGCGAAGAATGGGGCTCCCTCTGACCGTGAGCTCGAGCCCCTGATTCCTGGTTTCAGCTCCGTTGAGGTTGAACAGGATGTAACCAGTGGCGTAGCTGCCTCTGATGTCGTTTACGATCTGATCCTTGGTCTGTTTGCGATAGAAGGTCGCGTCGATACCGAGCCTTTCTTCGAGGAAGCTCAATTCAGTGCCGATCTCATAGGACCTGGCAAACTCCGGCTTCAGGTCGAGATTGGGCCCTGTGAAGCCATAGCCATACCCGCCGGCTGTAGTCGTCTTGAATTCGAGCGAGGGCCGGTAGGCATACGGTCTCGCATCCTTCCCCACTTCCGCGTAGGCCGCTCTCAGCTTTCCCGTCATGTGCCGGCCGATTGCCGGAAACGCGTCCGAGAAAACGAAGCTCGTCGAGATGGAGGGATAGAAGAATGAATTCTTGTCCTGCGGTATCGTCGAGGTCCAGTCGTTCCTGCCAGTCACCGTCAGGTACAGGATCTCGTTCAACGAGAGCGTTGCGCTGCCGAACGCACTCACAAGGCGGCGCTGAGCAATACTGGTGCGGCTGGTCCTGAGGTTCGTGTTGTTTACAGAGACGAAGTCCGGCTCCAGGAAATCCTGACCCTTCGATGCATCGGTCGTGGATTTGAAGTCGGAGATTGCGTGACCGAGGAGGCCACTGATCGAGATGGTCCTGGTGAGCGAATGGGAATTGAAGTTCAGCAGCGTCTGAGCGCTCAAGTTCCGCGTGATGTCATCGGCGATATCGATGATGCCGTTGTTGGTCGCACCAAACGCGCTTTCGGGATGCCGCAGGATCAGGTTCTGATTCGTATAGCTGTCGGTTCCGATATTGGTCTTGAGATTTCCCCATCCAAACGGGGTGAACTTGAGTCCCAGGTTCGCGATGATGCGGTTGTTTTTTGAAGTAACCTGGTTCTTGTTGACGTTGAAGTACGGGTTGTCCACCTCGGACGCGAACGACAGGGTCGTGGACTTCCTTCTGGTGCCGGCCGGTGTCAGGTAGTCCCTCGCGCGATCGGTCGAAGGCCATACCAGGAGTCCTATGAGCGGGCCACCGGTTCCCTTGAACGACTGGCGGTTGTTCGCATAGGTGTATCCCATCGACAAGTCGGCGTTCAACCACGGAGCCACCTGCGCCTGCGAGGCTCCCGTTACGTTGACTCTCTGATACTTGTCGTTCGGAACGACTCCCGCCTGGTTGGTGACTGAAGTGGCTACTCTGTAATTGACTCTGTTGTCGGGGGCGGCTCCGCTGAATGCCACGTTGTGCTTCTGTGTCAACGCCGTCTGGAAGAAGCCTCTGACGTTGTCAAAGAGTTCCGTTCCGGGAGCATACGGCTCACCGAAGTACAGAAGGGTGCTGCCTCCGGGATTGACACTCGGGCCATACACCTGCTGTATCTGAGGCCTCGACCGGGTGCTCTCGATCCTGAAGCTGTTGCTGTACTCCAGGCCTCCGCGACCTGCCTTTCCGCGTTTCGTCGTGATGACGATCGCACCGTTGGCAGCATCGATTCCGTAAAGCGCGGACGCTTCCGGCCCTTTCAACACCACGAGACTCTCGATGTCCTCCGGATTGAGGTCGGCAGCGCGGTTGGTGAAGTCAACACCGCGGTTGGAGAACGCTGTGAGAGATCCCGGAGCGTCGGATGCGAGAACTCCGGTATTGAGCGTCTTGTTATCCATCGGCAGGCCGTCGATGATCATCAACGGCTGGTTGCTGCCACTGATGGAGCTTACACCCCTGATGGTGATCGAAGATGAGGCGCCGGGAACGCCGGAGCTGGTGACGACCTGAACGCCGGCAACACGACCCTGTAGTCCGTTGATGAAATTCTCGCGCTGCGTCTGGGCTATTTCAGGTCCCTTGACGCTCTGCTGAGAGGTTCCCAGCGACCTCTGCGCGGTGGTCTCTCCCAGGGCCGTGACCACTACTTCATTCAGGGTGGTCGGGACTGCACGAAGCACGAAATCCTGCGCAGCAGTTCCTGCGGCTCCTATCGTTATCGCGGCCCGAACCGGCGCATAGCCGACTCTCCGCGCGGTCAGCGATTGGGCTCCCGACGGAGCGCCGGTGATGGTGTAAGTCCCATCCGACCGGCTCTGCGCGCCGGCCCTGGTACCATCGACGCTTATCTGCACCGAGGCGAGTGGGCCACCGTTTGCGGCATCGGTCACGCGCCCGCGAATGACGCCGGTGCCCTGGCCGACAGCGAGTGCGGGGAACGAAAAAAGGGCGAGTGCGAGTAAACCAAGAACCCGGCGCAGTGGCATGGTGCCTCCAATAAAACGATTGTAAGTGTTGACATTAACCTGAAGCGATCAGCGTCAACCCAGTTCCCAGCGCGAGACTTTGTTTCAGTCCCGCCCCGCGCGGCGACCCTATCTTATTTCCATGTAACGAAGCTGTCAAACGCGTTCGCGTTGACCAGACCGCCGTTGGCATCGATCACCGGTATGACACCTTCATTGACACAGTTTTTCTCCGGCCGTACGTTGCCGCTTCCGTGCACCTCCATCCGCCGAAGAGAAGTCGATGAAAATGAGCGGCAGACTCGCCCTTCTCTTGACGCTCGCATGCCTGGCGTGCGCTCCGGTGTCGTCGAGAGCTCCAGTCACCGCTGACCCCGGAATCACACGCGCCACTGGTCGCGCTCACCCGGGAGCATTCAGTCGGTTGTCTTCCCAGGATTCGGCGTGGGTGGAAATCGTGCTCGCCTCGCTTTCTCCACGCGAGCGCGTCGCGCAGCTGATCATGCCGTGGGTTCCAGGAGAGTACGCCGCAGTCGGCTCACCGGAATACGAACAGGTTCGGAAATGGGTGGAGGAAGACAAGGTCGGCGGGCTCGTTCTCTCGATCGGTCTGCCACACAGCTACGCCGCAAAGCTGAATCACATGCAGCGTCTTGCAACGGTGCCACTCCTCGTCGCGTCCGACATGGAGAACGGGACGGGAATGCGACTCGGCGGCTCGTATGCGCTGCCGTCGCTGCTTCCGCAGGGAGGCGGAACGGTGTTTCCAGCGGTCATGGCGCTTGGAGCCACGCGGTCGGAAGGCCTGGCTTACCAGCTTGGCAAGGTACTCGGCGTCGAAGCCAGAGCGGTCGGCGTACATCTCACGTTCGGTCCGGTGCTCGACGTCAACTCGAATCCGCTCAATCCGGTGATCAATACGAGATCGTTCGGCGAAGATCCGCAGCTCGTATCTCGTCTCGCTTCCGCCTACATACGGGGCGCGCGTGAGAGCGGTCTGATGACCACGGGAAAGCACTTTCCCGGACATGGCGACACAGACACCGACTCGCATCTCAATCTTCCGACGATCAGGGCTGACCGCGCGCACCTCGACGCGGTCGATCTGCCTCCGTTCCGCGCCGCGGTTGGCGACGGGATCGATGCCATCATGACCGCGCACATAGCCGTGACGGGAATCCTCGGAGACAGCGCACCGCCCGCGACGCTGTCTCCCTACTTCATGACTGATGTGCTGAGACAGGAGATGCGGTTCGACGGCCTGCTTGTGACCGACGCGATGACGATGGGTGGTGTGGCAAATCGCTATGGAGCAACCGAACCGCTCGTTCTCGCACTCCAGGCCGGAGCCGACATACTGCTGATGCCCCGCGGTGTGACTGAGGCCATCGACGCGGTTATGTCGGCCATCCAGGCGAATCGATTGACGCAGTCGCGCATCGATGGATCCGTGAGGCGCCTGCTGCGGATGAAGGCGCGGGCAGGTCTCCGCTCAGGGCGCCTCGTCGACCTCGAGGCGATCGACACGATCGTCAACGTGCCGGCGCGATCGGCCGTTGCGACGGAAGTCGCCGCGAGATCGATCACTCTGGCACGCGACGATGGCTCGACGGTCCCGCTCGATCGCAGCCGAAAACGCGTGCTCTCCCTGACCTACACCGACGGGGGCGACCTCGTTGCGGGCCGCGTCTTCAACCAGGAGCTTCGCCGCGGCGGATTCGACGTGACCGCCACTGGAGTCGACGCGCGCACGACACCTGCCGAGTTCGACGCAGTGCGCGCGCAGGCTGATTCCGCCGAGATCATCATTGCGTCGGCGTACGTGTTTCCCCGCGACGGAAGGGGATTCATCAGCACCGAAGGCGGGTTCCCCGGATTCATCGAGCAGCTCGCCAAGGCGAAGAAGAACGTCATCGCAGTGTCGTTCGGAAGCCCGTACCTGTTCGGCGCATTTCCCTCGGTCCCGGCCTATATGCTTGCATGGGGCGGCGCTCCCGTGTCGCAACGCGCGGCCGCCGCAGCCCTGCTCGGTGAGATTGCAGTTGGCGGACGACTTCCGATCTCCATTCCGCCATGGTTCAAAGCAGGTACCGGACTCGACCGCGCTGCGTCACGTCCGCGCTTGCAATGAGACTCGGGCTCATGATCGCAATCAGTGCGCACGCCGCCCTGGGCTGCGCGGCCGCCTCAGCTCGAACGCCGGTTCCGGTGAGGACACCGACAGTGCCTGTACTCGTGCGCGCCAATCCCGTGGACGCGGGAATGCGAAGCGACCTCAGCTCAACGCTCGACTCGCTAATGAGGGTCGCTCTCGACGAGCACGCTGCCCCAGGGGGTTCACTCGTTGTAGGCAGGTATGGACGAATCGTTCACATGAAAGGTTATGGTCGTCTCGACACCGCACAGACTTCGGCAGCGGTGGACGAGAACTCGATGTACGACATGGCCTCTCTCACCAAGGTCATCGCCACAACGACAGCCGCGATGATTCTCGAGGAGCAGGGGCAGCTCGACCTCGATCGCACGGTCGCCAGCTATCTCCCTGAATTCAACGCTCCCGACAAGGCACCGATCACCGTCAGAATGATCGTGACGCACCGCGGCGGCCTCGAGGCTTTCGCCGCGCTGTACAAGGAATTCAAGGGACGCGACCAGTACCTTGCGCAGATAAATGCGCGGCCACTCAAGTCACAACCGGGGACCGAGACGGTTTATAGTGACTGGGACATTATCCTGTCTCAGCTCGTGATCGAGCGAATAACAGGGCAGACACTCGACCGCTTCGTCGCGGAGAGGATATTCACCCCGCTCGGCATGACAAGCACGATGTTCACTCCCGACAGCGCGACTTTCTTTTCGCGAATAGCCCCGACCGAGATCGATTCGGTGCGAGGAGGACTCGTCCGCGCGAAGGTTCACGACGAGAATGCCTGGGCCATGGGTGGAGTCTCGGGTCACGCGGGACTCTTCTCGTCAGCAAGCGACCTGGCCATCTTCGCGCAGATGATTCTGAACGGCGGGGAATACAATGGCGTCCGCATCGTGAAGGCAGCGACACTCGCGCGATGGACGGCGCCGCAGTCGCGCACGTCGAGCCGCGCGCTCGGGTGGGATACGCCGTCGAAGGGCTCGAGCTCGGGGGACTACTTCTCGCAGCGGAGCTTCGGTCACACGGGCTTCACCGGCACTTCGATGTGGGTCGACCCGGAGAAGAATCTGTTCGTGATCCTTCTCACGAATCGCGTCGACCCGACTCGTGACAACCAGCGCCACGTTCCACTCAGGCGCGCCGTGGCCGACGCCGCGCAGCTTGCGATCGTCGACGCCCCACTCATCAACTGGGAGGCAGGCAGGTGAACGCTCAGGCACGCGAGCGGGTAAAGGTCGTAATCGACGAGTACGACGACATTGCGAAGGTCGTCGCGCGGCGCATCGCCGAGGTGATCGCCGAGCGCCGCGCGACGGGAAAGCATCCGGTCCTCGGTCTCGCGACCGGAAGCACACCGATCGGAGTGTACCGAGAGCTCATCCGAATGCACCGCGAGGAAGGATTGAGCTTCTCCGACGTGGTGACGTTCAATCTTGACGAGTACTACCCGATGCGTCCGGACAGCATCCACAGTTACAACCGCTACATGTGGGAGAATCTCTTCGACCACATCGACATCCGCCCGGAGAACGTCCACATACCGAATGGAGCAGCGGCGCGGGAGGATCTCGCTCGAGAGACCGAAGACTATGAGGGCGCGATTCGCGAAGCGGGCGGCATCGACCTCCAGATTCTCGGCATTGGCAAGACCGGCCACATCGGATTCAACGAGCCTGGATCAGGAATCGAATCCCGGACGCGGGTGATCGCCCTCGACACGATCACGCGCCGCGATGCGGCCGCGGATTTCTTTGGAGAGGACAACGTTCCCACCAAAGCGATCACGATGGGCGTAGCGACCATCATGGAGGCACGGGAGGTGGCCCTCATCGCCACCGGCGAGCACAAAGCGGCGATCATCTTCCGCGCAGTCGAGGGCGAGGTCGTGCCCGACGTCGCAGCCACCTATCTGCAGCAGCATCCCAACGCGGTGTTCTATGTCGATCCCGCAGCGGCCGCCGAGCTGACGCGCGTCAGAACGCCGTGGATCGTCGGCGAGGTCGAGTGGAATCCCGACCTGGAGATGGCGGCGGTGATCTGGCTGAGTGGCGTGACGCACAAGTCCATCCTCAAGCTCGACAATATGGACTACCGCGACAATCACCTGAGCTCTCTTCTCGCCCGGTACCAGGAAGCGGGCCCGCTGAATGGAGAGGTGTTCAACGGCCTCATCTCGAAGGTCCGCGGCAGGAGCAAGCTACCGTCGGACCGGAACATCATCGTCTTCTCTCCGCATCCGGACGACGACGTGATCTCGATGGGCGGCATGCTGAACAAGCTTCACCAGAACCGCAACAACATCGTCGTGGCGTACATGACATCGGGCAACATCGCGGTCTTCGACCACGAGGTCCGGCGTTACGTCGACTTCCTGCGGCGCTTCGACCGCGACTTCTCCACCACCGACAAGGAGACCCGCGACCTGATCGAGCGGGTGGAAAAATTCCTCGACACCAAAGTCCCGGGGCAGGTGGACACCCAGGACGTTCTCACGATCAAGCGCGGCATCCGGGAATCTGAAGCGGTCTCGGGCATCGAGACATTCGGCATGCACCGCGACCAGGCGAGGTTTCTCAATCTGCCCTTCTACCAGACGGGGAAGACGCGCAAGGATCCGATCGGACCCGAGGACGTGCGCATCACTCTGGAGCTGCTGGAAGAGCACCGGCCATCACTTGTATTCGTCGCGGGCGATCTCTCCGATCCGCATGGCACTCACCGCATGTGCCTCGAGACGGTGCAGGCAGCACTGGCGCAGTACTCCGGCGACCAGCCTGACATCTGGTACTACCGCGGTGCCTGGCAGGAATGGGACGTGAGAGAGGCGGACGTTCTCGTGCCGCTCTCGGAAGACGAGCTGCGGTACAAGATCCTCGCGATCTTCAAGCATCAAAGCCAGAAGGATCGCGCTCCCTTCCCCGGACAGGACGATCGCGAGTTCTGGCAGCGCGTCGAGGAACGCAACAAGAACACCGCCGCGGTCGTCGACCACCTGGGCCTGCCCGAGTATTTCGCGATGGAAGCGTATGTCGTGCGGCGGAACGGGCAGCGCGTGCAGCCCGAGACAGTGGCCACGAGCGCACTCGGCGCACCCGCGACGAGGCCCGTGCCCAAGCCCAGGGCGCGCTAGACCAGAAGCGGAGGCATTCGCGAGCGCCGCTCGAGCATCACCGCGGGATCGTCGGTGATGATGCCGTTCACTCCGTTATTCCACAGGTCTTCCGCGACGCGGGGATCGTTGATCGTCCACACGTGCACGCGACACCCCAGCGTCGGTGCGACTCGGGCAAAGCGGCGCACCGGCAGCGGAATGCCTTTGTGCGTCAGCGGGATGCAGAGATTGCGATATCTGATGGGGGTGATGGGGCGTCGCAACAGAACTTCCATCATGAGGCGAGTGACGTCGTCCCACGCCGCACCGATTGGGATCGTGGAATCCGCGAACACGTCCAGGGCCTCGTCATTGAACGAGTCGACGACGGTTCGAGCTTCCGCCTTGTGCGCCTCGAGCGATTTGCGGACGCCTGTGGCGGCGAGCGGCGCCTTGATCTCGATGAGAAGGGGTGTCGACGGAAACGCTTCGATCACTTCGTCGAGAGTCGGAATGACGTGACCCTTTCCCCGATAAGGGAATGTCTTTCCATCGTCGCTGGTGAATCGCGCGCCCGCGTCGAGCTTTCTCAGATCGGCGAAGTTCATGCGCGCGATCTCGCCCGTGCCGTCAGTGGTGCGCGTGACTGTTGCGTCGTGATTGACAACGGGAATTCCGTCGGCGCTCATGTGAATGTCGAACTCGATCGCATCCGCCCCGAGGGCCACCGCCTGCGCGAACGACTCGATCGTGTTCTCGGGTGCGTGAGCGCGGTTGCCTCTGTGGCCGATCACCGGCCGGGCGCCGGCTTCGAGCAGGACATTCATGAGATGAGTCTAATAAGAAAGGTTCATCACGGAATACTGGAAGCGACGATGAGTGAACGTCGATCCGATGCGAGCTATCTCCCCCGAAAACCCGTGAGGACCATAACAAAGAACGGAGCGGCACGCCGATTTTCCGGCACGCCGCTCCGCCCAGGGAGAAAGCGATTGTCTAGAACGTCATCTGCAGGCGTGTGATGATCAGGCGTCCGATAATGCTGCCCTGTGTGAACTCGCGATGCCGCTTGTTCAGGATGTTCGTGCCGTTGATCGCCACCATCGCCCCGTTGAGGAAATCCGGGCGCCACGAAACGCCCGCATCGACCAGTGTGTAGTTCTTCACCTCGCCACCGACGAAGGCGAGGGTGTTGAACGAATCGACGTGACGCTCCCTGAGCTCGGCGCCGATTCCGTTGTCAACACCACGATAGAGGATCGCGAAGGAATGCTTGTTCGCAGGAGCGTTGAGGGAAACGTCCTCTCTGGTCCCGAGCCGCACCTTCGAGAACGTCTTCTTGTTCACCCAGGAATAGGTGCCCTGAAGCGATAACCCACCGTCCAGAAGAAACTCTGCGCCAAGATCGGATCCAAGGAGGTACAAGGGTTTCGAGTAGCTGCGGTAAGCCACGATTACATCGTTGCGCGCATTCGGCGTGTCGAAGTTCACCACTCCGATCGGGCATCCGGTGGGATTCGTCCCCGAGCATGTCGCAGTCGGGTTGCTTCCCGGCAGTGCACCCGCGAGACTCGCCGCCACCGGAGTGGCAGCGGCCGCCGGCAGCCCGACCGTCGGGAAGAACGCCTCGAGCTGCGATTTCAGATATGCATTGAGCGCCGTGCCGTTCAGAAAGACGAGAGGAGTCTCCAGCTGAAGCGGTCCGACGAAGTTCTTTCTTGTCTCATGCCAGACGTCGAACGAGACCTGTAGGCGATTTCCGATGATGCCCTTGTAGCCCGCCTCGATCGTGCTGTGAAGCGTCGGCTTTGGCCTATCGATGTCCACCAGCTGTGAAGGTGAGACGGCGAATGCCGATGCGCCGGGTACGCCCGGAATGATCAGGGTCGTTCCTACCTGTTCCGCGGTCGGCTGTCTGGATGCGAGGAATGCTGCAGTTCCATTGGCGACTGCGGCGGCCTGGGCCGCGGCGGTGGCGGGGGGCAGGCCGGCTGCGATGAACTGGGCAGTGAACGACGCAGTGAGACTTGCTACGATCCCGGCCCGCGCCGCACCGAAGGAATTGGCGTACGGATTGGCGGCAACGAAGGCGCCTGTTCCGCCGAACGCCGGCAACACTTTCATGCAGAGACCACCAAGTCCGGTCGTGCAATCACGCCTGAACTGCAATCCGGTTTCCGGCGTCCCGATCGCTCGAATGTTGAGGAGCGCTGTTCTCGTCGCGACGAGATCGAGGAAGAGCGCGTTAGTGCTCGGTGTCGAGAATGCTCTGTTGTATGTGAGCCGGAAGTTCTGATTCTCGATCGGCTTGAAGACCAGCGCCACACGTGGAGAAAAAACCGGGTCTTCAAGGCGGCTGTGCTTGTCCACTCGCGCGGCGGTGGTGAGCTCGAACTTCGGCTACAGCTGCGTCACCGAATGCAGGTATCCGCCAACCTCGGAGATCTCGTCGTCATTTTCGTTGGCGCCGTTGATCGTGCTGTCGGAATGGTGTGCACGTAATCCACACCGTACAGGAATCGCTGGCGGAGGCCGAAATTCAAGCCATGTTGCGCCTGCGCAGCGATCTGATATGACTTGTCGATGATGCATGCATCATCCGTGGGGTCAGGACAGTTCGTGCTGCTTCTGACTTTCTGCAGGAGATATGTCCCGCCGGCATCGCTCGTATTGACGAAAACCTGTCCGAAAAGCCGGTTGTAGCGTCCTCTCAGCTGGTACGTCTGATACACCCAGTCCTTCACCTGAGCTGGGCCGAGCCCGGTCGGCTCGACTGCGCTTCCCGCCTGGCTCCGTCCGTAGTTGGCGATGATCTCGCTGCTGGGGGTCGGCCGAAAATCCACGCGCACTTCTCCGCCCTGCCGGTTGATGTCCCGTTCGCGCGGCTTCTGCTCACCCACCGTGTCGGCGGGAATGTTGTAGCATGGGCTGTCCTTGTCGGCGAACCCTTTGCCGTCACAGAAATCCCACTCGCGGCCCTTGAAGGCGTCGTACGAAAGCTTGAATCCGAGCTTCTGATTCGGAGCCCATGCCGTGCGAAGCGAGCCGCGGAGGACGCTCTGATTGCCGCCATCGATCGTCACGGTCGTCCCCTGAGACGCAAATGGCGACTTGGTGAACAGTGCCATGACACCGCTGGCCGTGTTGGGACCGTAAAGGGCGGCAGCTGGTCCAAGTACTACTTCGATCCGGTCGATGTCCTCGTTGGTCGTCGTCGAGAGATATGGAATGTTCACTCGAAGCGACGGCACGAACGCGAACCGGTAGTCGGTAAGCGTCATCAGCGCGCCCGAGAAAATGTTGTTGAAGCCGCGGGCGACTATGTTGGCACGCATCAGTCCACCACGCGCGACGTCGATGCCAGGCAGCGCAGCGACGTGATCGGCGACACTTACAGCCGCTCGCTCGTTGACCTGTTCGGAGGTGATGACGGCAACATTTGCGGGTGCGTCGAGGGCTTTCTCGGGTTCACGACCTACCGTGGTGATGATCTGCTCGAGCTGCAGTGGTGCGCGCGGCATAGCGATGTTCGCTGTCGCTGATGCTCCGGCGCCCACTACGACGTTTTCGACTCTCGTCAGGCGCATGCCGATGCGGGTCGCCGTCAGCACATACGTGCCGGGCGCCAGATTGCCGAGGCGGAAGTCACCGTTCTCATTGCTGACGGCAACTGCCGAAGTGCTGATTCCCTGCGCGGCGTGAACTCGCGCGCCGGGCACCGGCCGCCCTCCGTCGTCGGTAACCTTGCCACTGATGCTGCCTGACTGTGCTGCCGCAGGAAGGGCAAAGGCCATGAAAGCCAGAACGAGCAGCATTCGCATCCGGTTTGCTGACATCGGCTACCTCGAGTTCATGTAGTTGTACGCAAAGGGCCTCCGCTCGAACGGAGAGCCCTCCGGCATGTGCGCCATAGCTAAGGTCGGTTCCGCTTTGCGTCAAGCCTTGAAGGCCCGAAGACCAACAGTCGTACTTGCCGCTTACATTGCGCGACGCAATTATGCAGTACCGGAGGATAGAAATACATGAGCACAACTATTCAGCCGCCGCCAGCAGCTGCGTCGTTCACAGCCGACATAACACCGGAGCGACCGGTCGCGCCCACGGTCCCCGCGCGAGCAACGACTCGCGAGCGGCTGGTGTCTCTGGATGTCTTCCGCGGACTGACAGTCGCCGGAATGCTTCTCGTGAACAACCCCGGCACGTGGAGCGCGATCTATCCGCCCCTCGAGCATGCGGAGTGGCATGGCTGGACGCCGACCGATCTGATTTTCCCGTTCTTCCTCTTTATAGTAGGAATCACCACCCACCTCTCGCTCAGCGCCCGCAGAGAGCGCGGCGACGACGACCGCACACTCATAAAACAGATCCTTCGCCGCGGCGCCATCATCTACCTCCTCGGCTTCCTGATGGCCGCCTTCCCGTTCTATCAGTGGGGAACGATCGAAGGAATGCAGAATCCGACCCTCTGGGATCGGATCGTCTACCGCGCGGAGCACGTTCGCATTTTGGGCGTGCTGGCTCGGATCGGCATCGTGTACATCTTCGCTGCCCTCCTGACGCTGCGAACCACGCTCAAGCAGCAGGTGATCATCGTCGCCGCACTACTATATGGATACTGGTTCGCGATGACGCTCATCCCCATTCCAGGAAAGGACATTGGAGCGCTGCTGCTCGACAAGCCAGCCGAGACGCTTGCCGCCTACATCGATCGGGCGATCCTGACCACGAACCACATCTGGAGCGGCAGCGTCACTTACGATCCTGAGGGCATATTGTCCACGATTCCCGCCATCGGCACAGCGATGCTGGGCGTGATGGCGGGACGGTGGATCGCGCAGCCCAGGTCCCTCATCGAGCGCATTGCCGGACTGTTCGCCGCGGGATGCCTGGCGATGGTCTTGGGGCTCATGTGGGGCTGGTCGTTCCCGATCAACAAGAACATCTGGACCAGCTCGTACGTCCTCTTCACGGCAGGAATGGCGTGCGCAACGCTTGCGACCATCATGTGGCTCATCGACGAGCACAAGATCCGCTGGTGGACCAAACCCTTCGTGATCTACGGAGTGAATCCGATCCTCGCCTTTGTCGGCTCGGGCGTTCTCGCGCGGATCATCTACACGCTGTGGAAGGTTCAGTATGAAGGAAGGCCGACGTCCGTCGAAGCAGTCATCTACAAGACCGTATTCGAGCCGTTCATGGATCCGAAGAATGCGTCGCTCGCGATGGCATTCGCGACGGTTCTCTTCTGGCTCGGGATTCTGGCGATTCTCTACAGGAAGAAGATCTTCCTCAAGGTCTGAAAAACCCCAGTTCGACTTTGCACTATCGATTGGATGCGTTGAGTCTGGCCAGGAGTTCGCCCAGCGCCTGAATCTCCCGCCCGTACGTAGCCCAGTCCCCTAATCGCTGCGCGGCAATCGCCCTGTCGTAGTGTGCCCGCGCTTCGGCAATGAGTGACGTACTCGACTGAGCCGGCGGCACAGGGGCGGCGGCGCGCACGCCTCCGGCGGTGTCGGCCGTCTGCGAGGGCTCATCAGTCTCTCGCCGCGGCACGTTGCCACCGAACAGTGTCGCCAGGCCTGCCTCGAGAGTCTCCCGCATCACCACACGGTTCTGGTACGCGACGACAACTCGCTTGAGCTCGGGAATGCGGCCGCCCTCGGCCCGCAGGTAGATGGGTTGCACGTAGATGAGTGCTTCCTCGATCGGGATGACGAGCAGCTCCCCGCGAATCACCTCCGATCCGCGCTGGTCCCACAGCGTGAGCTCACGCGAGATCTCCGTGTCCTGGTCGATGCGCGCCATTATCTGGCTCGGTCCGTACACGAGACTCTGCTTCGGGAAACGGTACACGCGGAGCTTTCCGTAGTTCGCGCCGTCGTTCCTCGCGATCATCCACGAGGCCAGGTTGTCCTTTCCCTTGGGCGTGAACGGCGACATGTAGATGAACTCCGCCTGCTTTTCCTCGGGCAGCTTCATCACGATATGCCGCATGAACCGCCGGTCGTTGTCAGCCGCCTTGTCTCCGATTGCGGGGAATTGCCACTGATCTTCCCGGTGATAGAACGCTTCCGGCGCGTCCATGTGATACGTCCCGTAGAGCTGGGACTGGACGCGGAAGAGATCAGTCGGGTAGCGCATGTGCGCGCGCAGATCTGCCGGCATCGCGCTCGCGGGCTGAAGGAGTCCGGGAAAGATCTTCGACCAAGTCTTCGCCAGAGGGTCCGCTGCATCGACGATGTAGGCGTTGACCGATCCGTGGTAGGCATCGATCACGACCTTGACGCTGTTCCGCATGTAGCTCGTGCCGTCGGACAGACGCTGCGAGTACGGATAACGGTCGGTTGAAGTGTAGCCGTCGAGCATCCATTTGAGCTCGCCGTTCTCTGCAACGATGAGGTACGGGTCGTCGTCGAATGTCAGGAATGGAAGCGCCATCCGGGCGCGTCGCGCGATCTCCCGATTGTACAGGACACGGCTGTTCGCTCCGATGTCTCCCGAAAGAAGGATGTTGAGCGCGCCGAACCTCATCGCGAACATCGCGCGCCGGAGAAACGAGCCCACTCGAACGCCGCCCGTACCATTGTAGCGGGTATAGATCACATCGTCGCCGGACGGATAGTCGAACTCGTTCTGCTTCGTGTTGACGAACACGTGGTCGTTGGTGAGCTCGCCGAAGTATATCTGCGGCCGCGTCACCTTGAGCGAGACTGTCGAAGCCGGTGGCAGGTCCTTCACGAAGAGTACGGGCAGGCCCTCGCTGGTCACCTCGTTCACCGGTCCGAGCGTGAGTCCCATGCCGTGCGTGAACGTCAGATGCTGGTTGACGAAGTTCCGCGTCGGCAGCGACTCGGTGTTGAGCTCGCGCGGGGAGAGCAGCACCTGCCGGTAGCGTCCGTTGATGATGTAGCGATCGTCGTCGACCGAGACGAAATCGTAATAGGTGCGAATCTCCTGGAGCTGGCCGAACGTCTGGAGAAGCGGATCACGGTCCCAGAGGCGCACATTCTCAACCGTGGACGAGTTTGCCCGAACGTCGGCCAGCGTGAGCGACGCATCTCCCGTCAGAGTTCGGCTCTCGACCTTGTCCAATCCCCATGCCGCGCGGGTTGCGAGAATGTGGCTTCGCAGTTGAGGCCTTTCGCGCGTAAGCTCTGTCGGCGCAACCACGAAGCGCTGCATGCCCCACGGGAACAGCGCGCCGACACCGATTGAAACCGCGACGTAGCCGAGGAAGGCCATGAGCGTGAACCACACGATCTTCCGCCGCAGCATTCCGTAGATGACGAGCGCGGAGCCGATTATCGCCGTCGCCGCCACGATGTGCATCGCCGGCAGCCCGGCGTGAAGATCGGTGTAGCTCGCGCCCACGAGCGGCCCGGTCGTGGAGTAAAGCAGCTCGGGAATTTTTACGAGCCAGATCTGGAGCGCCGTGAGCACCAGAAACGCGACGAGGAGAGCCGCGATGTGTTTGTCCGCCGGGGAGTCGAGCCCCACGCGCTGGGGAGGAAAAGTCACCCGCCCTCTCAGCAGGTGAAGATAGAGAGATGCGATCAGGGTGAATATCACGAGCGCTCGAAGCATTCCGAGCACTGAAGCGATCGTTGGAAGGACGAACACGTAGAAACCGACGTCTCTCCCGAAAACGGGGTCGGCGGCTCCGAAGCCCGAGCGATGAATGAGCTGGAGAAGCTCCGTCCAGTTGCCCGCCGCGGAAGTGCCGAACAGGAGGGCGACGACTGCGCCCACCGGGATCACGACCCTCGAGAGCGAGCGGCCGACGTCCACCGGCGGAAGATCGGGGCTCACTCTCCACAGCACCGGTGCCTTGGACACTCCGCGAGTGGCAAATCGCGCGTTGAGCGTGATGAAGAGATACGACAGTGCGGTCGCGCTCACGAAGAGCAGCACCTTCGTCACCAGCTCGGTGGTGAAAACCGACTGGAAGCCGATCTCCCGATACCACAGCCAGTCCGTGATGAACCGGAACAGGGTCGGCAGCGCACCGAAGAGCAGAAACGCGAGGCCGACGATCCAGATTGGGCGCAGCAGCCGCGCTCTATTGCTCATGGGATGTGTCATCTGCGGGACGCGTGATGCTTCCCTGGTTCATCTTCCAAAGGTGACGTGAAAGTTCTTTCCCTGTGATCGAATGATTCCCCTCAGCGTGTCGGCCTTCGCCAGCTCTCCGACGAAGGTCCCCGCACCCAGAAGCTCGAGCACAACCTGCGATACTTCATTGCGGCCGGTCACGATGCTCGAGTCGGCGCACTCTCGTCCCGGCACGCAGGCATTGTCGGTGCGGCCCTGAGCTCTCCACTTGCCGACAACGATGCCAGGTGATGGCTGATTCAGCGTGAGCTCGATGTCGAAGATGTACAGATCGCGATCGAATGATTTCCAGCGGCCGCTGAGATCGGACCTGGAGGGATCTGTCGGCTCACGTCCACACGCGGCAAATAGTGCGACAGCTGTCACGGTAACGGCCGTGGCGACTACGCCAGCCAATGTTTTCTTCGCGGGTATCACGCCTTAATAATAGCCGATAATCCGTTTCGCTCGAAACTTGCACACGCATCCTTGAGATGCAGGGAGAAGCACCGACCCCCACTCATCCCTGGAGGAATGAGAATGATCGATAGCATTGGAAAGGCCGCGCTGGCACTGGGACTCGCTGTCAGTGCTGCGGCGTGCGGAGTGAGGACGGTTACGAGCGACATCAACCCGCGTATCAGTCGCCAGCCCACGTGCGACGAGGCTGTGGTCGTGTATGCCAGCCGCAACGATGTCCCGATGGACTACTACGAGCTCGGCTGGATCTCCGCGGAAGCCAACTCGGTCTACACGAGCAATGGCCAGATTCAGACGCAGATCAAGAAGAAAGCTGCCGAAGTCGGTGCAAACGGAATCATCGCGAATCCCGTACAGGAGGCGAAGGTCGCAGTGAAAGTCCTGGGCGAGGCGCTCGGATCACAGTCCGCCACGAAGAAGGCAACTGCACTCGCCATCTACATGCCCGCGGACAGTGCACGAGTTGTCTCACAATGCGGCCACGGCTGAGCCGGATCCGCGCCCCGAGTGGCGCACAAGGAAGAGTGGAGCGGCTCAGGCGGCGGCCGCTTCCACCCTCCGCGCTTTCTCCACGGTGACCTGGAGCATCATCAACGCCGAGATCGCTCCGATCACGAAGACTCCGAGCCATAACGGGCGTGCGCCGAAACGCGCATAACCCGACGCCCCAGCCCACGGCGCAAACGCGAACGACAGGCTGAAGGCAAGCTGGTAGGCGCCCATGTATTCTCCGCGCCGCTCCGGCGGAGCGATGTCCGCGACGTAAGCCGCGGCCTGCGGAAAGAGCAGCATCTCGCCAAACGTCCAGACGACTATTCCAACGATTATCGCGGCGGGAGAACGAGCGAACGCGAATGCTCCCGAGCCCAGTGCGAAAAGCAGCGCTCCCAGCGAGAGGGCGTTTCTGTGAGGCCAATGGGCCGTAGCTCCGTTGAGCGGGACTTCCATGACTACGATCATCAGCGTGTTGATCGTGAACAGCATTCCGTAGAAGGCGGGAGACAGGTGCAGGTCGCCCACCAGGAAGAGAGGCAAGGCACCCTCATGCTGAAAGAACACGACACCTGTGAGGAAGAGCGCCGACAGAAAGAGAAGCATGCGCCTGTCGTCGAGAACCAGTGGGCGGAAGCGCGAATGCTCTGGACTTTCCTCGGACGGCTTTCGATGTGCAAGCGCAAAGGGCGTCATCAGGAGAATCAATCCAGCGACGATCGTGGTCAGAGCGTCGACGAAAAAAATCCGGTCGAATGACTTCGCTGCAATGAACCCGGCAGCGGCTGGTCCGATGCTCATTCCGAGGTTGATCGCAAGTCTGTTTAATGCGTACGCCGGCTTGAGCAGCTCGCGCGGGACCATGTCAGCGATCATCGCCATGTTCGCGGGCCTGAACGCCTCGGCGATCAGCGCCCACGTGAGCGTCAACGCGATGATGGCCGGATAGCCATGAACGAATGGGAACAGAAGCAGCAGCGCCCCTGTGCCGAGCAGCGATGCGCGCATGATCGGAAGCGGTCCGATGCGGTCAGCGAGTCGTCCGGAGATCGGTGAGGCAATGATCGACCCCGCCCCGTAAACGGCGAGCGCGAGGCCGGCCCGCGATGCGCTGAAGCCTCGCTCGCGAGTGAGATAAAGCACGAGAAATGGAAGGACCATCGTGCCGGCGCGATTGATCAACGTCGCGCCCGAAAGTATCCAGACATCCCGCGGCAGGCCGCGGAGACTCTTCCAGATGTTCATGGATGAGACTGCTTTCGCTTCGCCCGGCCCGGTATCGCTCATGGGGCCGCACATTATCGCGGGCACCGACGAGGGTCAAGCAACTGGTACCGCCTGTGCCCCTTGACGCAACGGGCGATATTCATCGAATGCAAAACCGGAAGTCCTTCCGCAGCGCGGGAATTGCGTTGACACTCCTTGTTCTCCCGCACGCGGTGTCGTGTTACGCGGCGCCCCCGGAAAACGGTGCTTCACCAATGCGCACCGTTCCCGGCATCACGTCGGCTGACGTCCGCAGCCGCATCTATCTGATCGCCGACGACTCGATGGGCGGGCGGGAGGCCGGAGCTCCGGGGAACTACGCGATGACGTCGTATCTCGCGAAGGAAATGGCGAGGCTGAAGCTGGAGCCGGGTGGCGAAAATGGAACCTGGTTTCAGGTCATTCCGATGGTCCGGAGGCAAGCGGATTCGACATCGGCGCTCATCGTCAAGGGGCGGCAGCTCGCTCTCTTCAGGGATTTTGCACTCATACGTCCGACCGCGACGGTTCGCTTCACGTCATCCCTCGCGCCTGGAAAGTATCCGACGGCCTACGGCGGAAGACTCGGTGATTCCACCGTGGCTCTCCTGGACGTGGCGGGCAAATTCATCGTCTTCGACGCGCCCCTCGACTCCACTCGCAAGCCCACCGGCGTGTACAACACCCCCGCTGCGTCGGCGATCGCACGATATCCCGCGGCCGCGGGGATCCTGATCTCCAGTCTGGATATTGTCACGGCCGCCAGCAGGAGCTCGCTCCGCGGACGCGGCCCTGGTCTATCAGAGGCGAATGCGTCACGCGCAAGCCGTCCGTTCGGCATGGTGATCTCGGCCGATGCTGCAAGGACCATAATGGGAGCTCCTCTCGCTTCGGTGACCCCGGGTACGCGAGGCGCAGACGTGCAGGCAGCGGTGAGGTTCAGTGAGACGCCGGTGGCTTCTCCCGCTCGCAATGTCATCGCGATTCTGCGCGGGTCGGATCCGGTGCTGCGTGGCCAGTTCGTCGCAATCGGAGCCCACAGTGATCACATCGCGCCGGCTGCGCGTGCCGTCGACCACGATTCACTTCGTGCATGGAATCGGGTCATGCGTCCGAACGGGGCAGACTCTCGTGGTGCCGGGCGTGCTGTTCCGACCGCGGCAGAGCTGACGCGTATTCACGCCGTCCTGGACAGCGTCCGCAAGCTTCACCCTCCTCGTCGCGATTCGATCTACAATGGTGCAGACGACGATGGGTCCGGGTCCACTGCTCTACTGGAGATCGCCGAGTCACTGTCCGGCAGGAAAGCTCCGCGTCGCTCGACTCTCTTCGTCTGGCACACCGCGGAGGAATCGGGACTGCTCGGGTCGGCCTGGTTCGCCGAGAACACCACCGTGCCGCACGACTCGATCGTCGCGCAGCTCAACATGGACATGGTCGGACGCGGCACGGCCATGGACACACCGCGCGGAGGTCCGCGAAACGTTCAGATCATCGGGTCGAGACGACTGTCGACTGATCTGGGAGACCTGGTCGACTCCGTCAACGCGCGGCGCAACGAACCATACGTGATCGACTATTCCTTCGATGCTCCGCGACACGTTCAAAATCGATACTGCCGAAGCGACCACTACATGTACGCTCGCAGCGGAATTCCCATCGCTTACATCTCGCGAGGCTACCATGAGGACTATCACATGGTGACGGACGAGCCTCAGTACATCGACTATGAAGGGCTCGCTCGTGTGGCCGGTTTCGTCCGTGACATCGCGGTCGCAATCGCGAACCGAAGCGACAGGGTGCGAGTGGACAAGCCGAAGCCCAACTCCATCGCACCCTGCCGGCAGTAATGGCGTGCGGCGAGATCAGTCGCTGCGACTGGTCCGCAAGGCAACCGCCAGCCCAACGCCGAGTGCCGCGACACCTGCGAGCGCGGCATAAGGATGGAGGGCAGTCTTCGTGTACAGACTCGTCTTGTGGACGCGTCCCGGGTAGTGGCCTCGCACAGCAAGGTCACCGCTGATCGGCTGATGGAGAGCGCCTTCTACATGCGCCGGCCGATCACTTAGCTGCGCGTCGAACGCGGACATTTTCTGCCTGTCGGCAAGGCCCGGCGCAACCTTCTCCATCGTGGTGAACACCTTCGCTCCCCCGCCGACGCGAAGATTGCGGTGCGGCTTTTCGGCGCACGCGAGAATCGCATCCGCGACGATTTCCGGCGTGTACACCGGCGGCTGCTGCTCTGGATCGACCGGTAGATAATTGCGCGCGTGCTCGGGATATGGTGTGTCAATCGCTGCAGGCTGTATCAGCGTCACGATGATCGGCATGTCCTTCTTCTCCAGCTCGAGCCGGAGCGAGTCCGTAAATCCCTTCACCGCGTGCTTGCTCGCGGCGTAATGTCCCTGGAGCGGATAGCCCGTTTCGGAAAGAACGCTGCCGACATTGATCAGCGTTCCACCGAAGGTCGCCAGATGGTCGACGGCCACGAGGCTTCCATTGACCACGCCCCAGTAGTTCGTATCGAACAGACGTCGCGCATCCTCGATCGCCACGTCTCGAATCTCGCCGTAGATCGATACACCGGCATTGTTGATCCACGTGTCGATCCTTCGGAAAGCCCCGATCGCGGTGTCGGCGAGACTCTCCATCGCGGAGCGATCAGCCACGTCGCCGACGTGCATCGCCGCCTCGCCTCCGTCCTCTCGGATCTCCTCTACCGCTCGAGCGATGTCGACCGAGTCGCGCGAATTGAGAACCACCCGCGCTCCTCGCGCCGCAGCCTCCTTCGCCGTCGCCAGCCCGATCCCGCTCGAGGCCCCCGTGATCACGATCACCTGGTCCTTCACCTGCTTCTGTCGAATCGCCATCTACCCACCTCCACTTCGCTATTGCCGCAGCATCGCGGGGCGGATCAGGGCTGCAAGTAGCGTGACACTCGATGTCGTCAGCGTCGAGCGCGCGCCATTACGATCAGAAACGCGGGCTGATTCATGAGCCGCTCCCACGCATCAGGCTCGGCGCGCCGGAATTCGTCAGTTGGAACGGGCTCCACGACCTTCTCGATCACGAATCCGCTCTCGAGAACCGAGCTCACGATTTCGGTCAGCGAGCGGCGGTAGAATTCCACCTCGCCCACCCAGTCCCAATGGTCGACGACATGCTCGACGGCGAAATAGTCCCGCGTTTGAAATAGAGCAGCGTCCGCGGCGGGATGATGCGTCGAGAAAAGGAGCCATCCGTCCGGCTTCATCACACGGTGCATTTGGTTCAGCCCGGGCCGCCAGTCCCGCATGTAGTGCAGAACGAGCGGGCTCACTATCCCTTCGAAGGTCGAATCGGGGAACGGGAGCGGCTCAGCCAGATCAGCGACACGGACAGTGATGCGCGCCATCGTCTGCGGTGCTGCTTCGCGCGTCAGACGCTGACGCGCGTACTCCACCATCGCCTCGCTTGCGTCCACGGCATCGAGGATCGCTCCCCGGGCAAGCAGCTGTTCGGCATACCAGCCGGATCCGCAGCCGGCGTCGAGAATGCGCGCTCCCTCCATGTGCGGCAGCAGTGAGAGCATCGCGGGCCGCTCATACAGCGCATTGTAGGGAGCGCTGTCCACTTTCCTCGCATAATTCTCGGCGATCGAATCGTAGCTGAAGCCGGGCTCGGTCACGCCGGGATGCCGTTGGGTGCGCGTATCACCGCGCCGGCTCAGGTGGTGGCGCGTCGCGTGTCGACTGCAGGTGACGGCTGGTGACAAGGAACAGAGCCCCGCAACCGAGGAACAGCAGAACACGCCATATCGTCTCCACCGCCGCCAGATCCACCATCACCAGGCGGGCAACGACCACAACCAGCGTGATGCCGCCGAGCTGGCGCATCATCGTCCTGTCGGCGCCACGCCGTCCCACGATGAGCAACACCGCGCCCGCGACGGCATAGCTCGCAGTCACGAGCGGAGACCATATCGAGCCGAGTACGCGCGCGTCGATGAGCATCAGCCCGACATATGCTCCGAGCCCGAACAGCCGGCCTTTCATCATGTCGGTCGCCCGCAGGGTCCACCATATCCACAGCGAAAGCGCGACGACAGAAAGCTCCGCTATGGTCCACACGCTCTCGATGAGGCCGCCCGAGACAATTCCCTCCCAGACGATGACGACGAAGAGTGCGACGAACGCAGTCAGGAAACCGATTCTGCGTGGCGCCGTGAAGTCGAAACGTGCGGAAAACGACAGCATGGCGAAGGCGTGCAGCGACGGGCCCATCAAGGCGAGCGAGGACGACGGGAACAGCGACGATCCGAAGGCATCAGCGAGCCAGAAGATCCCCGCAAGGCTCCAGATCGCAGCCGCTGTGACCTCGACATGCGCGACTTCGCTCCCCGATGGGCGCGACGACATGGCGAGCCGGTATCCGAAAGCCGCCATCGCAAGCGCCGAGAGTCCCCACAGGATCGACGGCGATCCACGCCAGACAATCGCGAGATCCACGATCGCGAGGAGAGGGCTCGCGACGGTGACGATCCACAGCGGGAGTGAATCGATCGCCGCTTTCTGTCCTGTCAGCCGCTCCAAGGCATTCGCGACCTCACGCTGCAACGATTCCACAGCTGCGGATTGCCGCGGCTCCGTGTACAAATCGGACTGCAGCGCAACGAGACGCCGGCGAAGCACGGGCACTCTGACGAAGGTCGCGCCCGCCGCGAGGAGCAGCAGCGTCATTGCGATGTGCGCCGCGGTTGCAGAGCCGGTGACCCGCGCAGGAACGAACGGCGACAGCGCGGCCGCAAGTCCGGCAAGCCACCAGAACGCTCCGAAAGTCAGCCATAGCACGGACTGCCAGCCACGCATCAGATAGAGAACGAGACCGACAGCGGTGAGCGCAGCGAGATACACCGCGAAAGCGGGGATCGAAGGTGATTCGCTCGGAAGGAGTGCCGGCGTGGCGAAACCAACGCCGAGCGCGAGGATCGCGAGGATTGCTCGCTTCTCCCTCAGCGCGAGCCATGCGCCTGCGATGCTGAGGACGACGAAGAGCCACCGCGCGGTCGAGAGTGACGTCAGCTGATAGAACACCGCCGCGGCGTACGCTGTGATGTACCAGGCCGAAAGTCCGGCGCCCAGGAGAACTTCGCGGAACCCGACAGTATCTTGCGGAGCATTCTTCGCGTCGCGAGGAATCCGGAAACCCCACCACATGAGGGCGGCGCCGATGCTCGTCCCCATGACGATTCGCACGATCGGCGTTATCCAGTTCCGATCCACCGCATACTGGTAGAGCAGCACGAGTGCTACGCAGGTCAGACCTGCACCTCCCCGGGCCAGCCACCATTCGGCGCTCTTCGAAGCAAGAGGATGCGGTTGCTCCGGGTTACGAGGCGCCGGCCGCGCGGTCTGCCGAGGCCCTGGTGACCGGTCCGGTCGAGCCGCTGAGCCGTCGAGGTGAGCAGCAATCGCTGCCACCGTGGTTTCCAGGCGGGCTACGCGTTCCTCGAGAGTCAGCTCATTTTCGGTCTGCATGCGGCCTCCGGTCCCTGCCCTTTCGCGCCAGCAAACCAGCATATGCGGTTCGGCCAACGATCAAAGGTGCTCTCGAATCAGCCCTCAACATATACGTAACGCGACGTAGTCGAGCCGCACCCTCGCCCCCAATGGCTCGGATGTTTGCGGACGATTGCCATCCCGCGGCATGAAGAATGAAGGGAGTGCCTGCATCTGAAGACATTTCCGGTCACCCGCACCGAGACAACCTGATGGCTGACGCAACTGTCAACGCCGACGGTCCGGCTGGTGGAAAGGCTTCGCCGGCGCGGGGTCCTTCAGGTCGGACTGCGCTCATCGTAGCGATAGTCGGCGGCGTCATCGCGGCCGGCGCGACTGTGCTCGTCCTTCGAAATCAGTATGGGACCGGAATGGAGGCGCTCCTGGCGGCCGCCGCTCTCGCTGGGTTTGGAATGGCCGCGTACGGTCTGATGCAGGCGGTGCTCGCAATCGTCGACACTGCCGGCGAGCGACGACGGCAGGAGCGAGAAGTCAGCGAACGGAGAAAGGGCGAGAGAGCGAGGCGGCCGCCCAGCTGATCCGCCGGCCGCGACTCATCGCGAGTCCGCAAGCGGAAGCTCGATCACGAACATCGCGCCGCCCCCCTCATGACACTCCGCCCGCAGGTCGCCGCCCATTCCCCGCGCCAGCTCGCGACTGATGGCGAGACCAAGTCCAGTCCCCTCCTGCCGGCCCGAATGGGACATGGTGAGCTGTACGAATGGATCGAACACCGCCTCGAGCTTGTCGGCTGGAATTCCGATGCCCGTATCGGTGACGCAAAGCAAGGCAGAGTCCACTCCGTCCGAGTCGAGTGACTTGTCGCGCACCTCGACGGTGATCGTGCCACCAGGCGGTGTGAACTTGACCGCGTTGCTGAAAAGGTTCAGCGCGACCTGAACGAGCTTCTCCCGGTCGGCGCTCACTGCAACGGGCGCGTCGGGCTGCCGGATGTCGCAGGTCAACCCCTTTGCAGCTACCTGAGGATCGATCATCGGCGCGACGCTGGCAATCACGTCCTGAAGCGCCACAGGCTCGAGACGATACTCGATCCTACCTCGCTCGATCCGGGCGAAGTTGAGCAAGTCATCGATCAGTCGGAGCAGATGCTGTTGCGCGTGCTTGACGCGATCGAGCGCCTCGCGCTGAGAGTCGGCGATCGGTCCGTAAATCTCCATTGTCAGCAGATCGATGTGACCGGCGATGGCGTTCAGCGGCGTGCGCAGCTCGTGGCTCATCGCTGCGAGAAACTGTGCCTTCGCCTGATTCGCGTTCTCCGCGACGTCGCGCGCGCGGTGCTCCGCCTCGAACAGGCGCGCCCGCTCGAGAGCCACCGCACATTGGCCGGCGACCAGCATCGCAAGCTCTCGCTCTTCGGTGGTGAAAACGCGCGGCTGCCTGAATGCGATTCCGAGGGAGCCGATCGAACGTCCAGCTACGATGAGTGGTGCGACTATCTGTGCCGCATGTCCGGTCTCCTCGAGAAGAGGCACGAGCGCAGGATACAGTCTCTCCCAGTCCCGCGGAGACTCAAGAAATATCGGTACCGCAGTATTTGCGACATCGGTGAGCGGAGCCGGCGCATCCGAAGGGATCCGCCGCCATTCCTGCAGAACGTCTTCCGGCATGTCGCTGGCCTGAAGTATCTCCAACTCAGCGCCGCTCTCCGTCAGACGAGACAGGACGACGCCCGCTGCATCGAACGCTTCTCGCGCGGTTGTAAGCACCGCCGATGCGACCGCGTCGTCGTCAGCCGCCCGCGACAATGCTTCCGTCAATCGTTGAAGCTTTTCCGCGCGAGCCCTCGCCGCGCGCTCACGTCGTTCAGCTTCGTGTGCCGCAGAGCGAGCCGCTTCAGTCTCGATCAGAGTCTGTGTGAGCTGCTCATTCGCTCTGGCCAGCGCCCCTGTCTGTTCCTGAAGCTGGCCCGCGAGTGCTTCGAGCTCCTTGTTCTTCTGCTCGGACGCAGCCCTGGAGGCTACCTCCGCCGCCAACTCTCGAGCGCGCTGCTCCTCCGCCCGGCGTGTGGTAAGATCGCGGGCCTTCGCGAAGCCGACGAGCTCGCCCGTCGGCTCACGCAATGCGGTGATCACTACGTTCGCCCAGAAGCGGGTTCCATCCTTTCGAATCCGCCAACCCTCGTCCTCGAAGCGGCCGACCCGTATGGCTTCGGCCAGCTCGTGCGCGGGCTTACCCGCGCGGAGATCTTCGTCCGGATAGAAAACGGAAAAGTGTTTGCCCTTGATCTCGCTGGCAGTGTAACCCTTGAACCGCGCGGCCCCCGCATTCCAGCTTATGACATGACCCTCGGAGTCGAGGGCGAAGATTGCGTAATCCTCGACGCTGTCGACGAGAATCCTGTAGAGGTGGCTTGAGGATCCGTGCGGCTTGGTCATTTGAACGCCAAGGTACCCGAGCCACCCACAGCCCGCAATGCGGGGGAAACATCCGCTCACCCGAACCCGCAGTTACTTTGACGGCATGCTGTTAACGCGATCCGGGCTCGTTGAAGGAATGGCTCTCGGAACACTGCTGGTTTGCGCGGGCAGCGCGACTGCCTGCAGCGAGACCAGTGGACCGGCGACGGCAGTGACGCTGAGTCTGCAAAGCGTGGATGGAGTGTCGTTGCCTACACAGCTGCGAACTCCAGGGGGGCGCCTGGTGTCTGTGGGACGAGGGTTTCTGCAGGGTACAAATTGGGGACACGCCTGCGGTTTCGCGGTTGGCCTCGCCGAGGGACCGCTGACCGCGGTCGACGTCCCTGGATGCAGGCTCAAACGCGGCGAGGAAAGAACCTTCACCATCACGCTCAGCGATTCGCGCTTTCCCGCTGGCGCGCACGATTACCGTTTCGTTCCATAGTCCGAGCGGATCGCGCGTATGGCGGAGGCGCTTCGGCTGATTCCTAATTAGAATGTCTGCTCTAGCCGTACAACTTATGGCAGGTGACCACTGGCCGATCTAGTCGAGGACCTCAGCACGGCGCTCGGAGAATCCTACACCGTCGAGCGCGAGCTGCTTGGCGGCGCGATGAGCCGCGTTTTCGTCGCACAGGATCGTGCGCTCGGCCGGAAGGTGGCGGTGAAGGTTCTGACACGGGAAGTGGCGGCCGAGGTGAAGACCGAGCGATTCCGGCTGGAGATCCAACTCGCGGCGCGGCTGCAGCATCCGCACATCGTGCCGCTGCTGCAGTCGGGCGAGATGCACGGCGTGCTGTACTACACGATGCCGTTCATCGAGGGCGAGTCGCTTCGATCGAGGCTCGACCGCGATGGCGCCATGCCGATGTCCGATGCTCTCCGGACCTTGCGACAGGTCGCGTCCGCGATCGCCTACGCGCACCGCCAGGGTGTCGTGCATCGGGACATCAAGCCGGACAACGTTCTGATCGCGGATGAGTTCGCGCTGGTCACCGACTTCGGTGTCGCGAAAGCGCTCAGTGCATCGACGCAGGAAGGCGGCGCGAATCTCACGAGCAGCGGCGTGGCCATCGGGACGCCCGCGTACATGTCGCCCGAGCAGGCGCTCGCGGACCCGCAGATCGATCACCGCTCTGACATTTATGCGTTTGGGTGTCTCGCTTACGAAGTGCTCACAGGCGCGCCGCCGTTCAAGGGAAAGTCCGCGCAGGCGACGCTTGCCGCTCATGTAGTCCAGCTCCCTGACCCGATAGCGCAGATTCGCCCGGAGATTCCGTCGGCGGTGGCGGCGATCGTCATGCGCTGTCTCGAGAAAAACCCGTCGGACCGACCTGACAGCGCAGGGGAGCTGCTTCAGGTGTTCGATGCTGCATCTTCCGGCTCGCATGGCTCCGCAGCCACGCCAGTCCCTCCCGCGCCTATCGCTGCCCCGCCGTCGCGAGAGAGAAGCAGGACCTGGGCTCTTGCGACTCTTGGATTGATCGTGCTTTCAGCGGGAGCCTATGAAGTCGCGAGGCGCAACCAGACGACACCGCGCGGAACGGCGGACTTGAGCTCGGTCGCCGTGCTGCCTCTCGTGAACGTCGGGGGAAATCAGACTGACGAGTACTTCAGCGACGGAATGACGGACGAATTGTCGAACGCGTTGAGCAAGCTTCCCGGTCTCAAGGTTGCCTCGCGGACTTCCGCGTACGCGTTCAAGGGTCAAAACACCGACGTCGGCGAGATCGGGCGAAAGCTCAAGGTTCAAACAGTGCTCGAGGGAACCGTCAGGCGGCAGGGACCGCGCCTCCGTGTCGCTGCTCAGTTGACGAACGTGTCCGACGGCCTGGCGCTGTGGTCCGATACCTACGAGCGCGAGACCAGCGATGTGTTCAGCGTGCAGGACGACATAGCCCAGGCCATCGCCAGCGCACTGAAGGTGAAGCTCGGCAGTCAGTCACGCACCTTTTCTTCCGACTCGCGCGGCACGAGGAATCTCGCCGCGTTCGACAACTATCTCCGGGGAAGATTTTTCCTGAATCGCCGCGGCGCTGATGGACTTCGCCTCGCGGTCGCGTACTTCGACTCGGCCATCGTGCGGGACCCGGCGTTCGCCCGGGCCCACGCCGCTCGCGCGATGGCCTACGCGCTGCTTCCGGAATACACAGACTCCACTCCCCAGAACGTTTCTGCCCTGGCGCGCGGGGCAGCGGGCCAGGCGCTCGCAATCGACTCGTCCAATGCAGAGGCCTACACGGCGCTCGGACTCGTGGGCGTGCACGACTGGCGGTTCGCGGAGGCCGAGGCGGCATACCGAAAGGCGCTGGGGCTCGATCCCCAGTATCCTACCGCGCACCAGTGGTATGGCGAGCTTTTCTTTCATACGGGACGGGTGGATTCCAGCATCGCCCAGATAAGGACTGCGATCGAGCTGGATCCTCTCGCTCCGATCAACGCCTCAGCCCTGGGGTACGCACTGATTGTCGATCGTCAGTTCAACGCGGCGATCGCGGAACTGCGGAAAGGTATCGAGCTAACGCCGACGCTCGGATTGCATCATGCAATGCTCGGTGATGCGTACCTGATGACGAGGCGATTGGACCAGGCGTTGGCCGAGTTCGAGGCGTCGGTGCGTCTCGAGCCCGAGCTCGCGTTGAGAAAGGGATACCTGGCTCACGTGTACGGACAGAAGGGCCAGACCGAAAAGGCGAATGCGATCATTGCACAACTGGAACATCGGCAGCGAACCCGCGGTCGCGCTGGAGTAGCTCTGGCCGTTGCTTACCTGGGCCTGGGAGATCACGGGCGAGCGCTGACGGCGCTGGAGCAGGCGGTGGATGAGCATGACATATCGCTGTTCTCCGCTTCTTCGCTGGTCCCCGATCCGATATGGAACCCGCTGCGGAACGAGCCGAGGTTTCAGGCGATCCTGAAGCGGATGAACCTCGCTCCGTACGCGAAGCAGACTCGGAGTCGCTAGACGTCGATCAACGACTCGTTCGGGCTTCGATGGTGAATGGCGAGAAATCCTTGAACTTCCCTGAGACGAAGAGACCCATTCCGCAATCTGTGAAGCCCGCCGCGCGCAACCGCTTCAGGTACCACGCAGTCGAGCGAAAGAAGCCGGCCATGTCGCTCGCCTCCTCGTCTATCTCATCGTCGCTCGTGATGACGTGGAGATACAGGACGCCGCGGCATTTTTTCCCGAGTCGCCGAATCGCATTCTCGGCATTGGTGTCGGATAGGTAGCGCAGCACGTCACGGCAGATCACCAGGTCAGACTCCGGTCCGCTGAGGCTCTGAATCTCCGAAAGCTTGTGTCCGAACGCCTCGCATGCGGCTTCGCTCGCATCGAGTGTCTCGATACGATTGCATTTCGGGTAGCGCCTGGTGAACTCCTTCGCCCACCAGCCCGTCCCCGCCCCCACATCCGTGAAGCGTTTGATCTCGAGCCCGATGTGGCGGCAGAACGCGAGAACGAACGCGACTTCGTTCTTCCCCATTTCGGGGTCAACGACGGCGGTTTCCGGGTCGGCGTAATAGCGCTTGTAGTAGGCGCCGTCGAAGTGTGTGCGCGGGATCATCGAGGTCGAAGAGTGTCCGATGGCGAACCGTACAATATGATGCGCGTAGTCTCATGTTGCGGACCACGGCCCGGGAGCCGTACTATGGAGCGCTGAACGTGCGGCGCCCCGTGCAGTCTCGCCTCCGGGAGGAATTCCGGATTGACAGTAAAAGGATCCCGGACCGTGTCTGACACGGTCCGACCGGATGTCATTGCCGACCGCTACCGCGTCGAGGTAGAGATAGGGCGCGGCGGCATGGCCACGGTCTACCTCTGCACTGATCTGCGCGACAACTCGCGCGTTGCGGTGAAGGTGCTTCGCGCGGAGCTGGGAAGCGCGGTGGTAGAGGAGCGGTTTCTCCGCGAAATCGCGTTTGCTTCCGACCTCGACCATCCTCGCATTCCGAAGGTATTCGACTCCGGAGTCGTGGGGGACCTGCCGTTCTACGTGATGACCTACATCGAGGGTGAGTCACTACGCGCACACCTCGACCGCGTGAAGCAGCTCACGATCGACGAAGCCGTCCGGATCACCAAGGCGATCATCGAGCCGATGGCGTACGCCCACAAGCGCGGGATCGTACACAGGGACCTCAAGCCTGCCAACGTCATCCTCGCTGCGGACGGAGTGTACGTGCTCGATTTCGGGATCGCTCGCGCGATCCTGGCGTCCGCCGATGACAGTCTCACTTCGACCGGCGTCGCGGTCGGAACACCGGCATACATGAGCCCGGAGCAGGCGCTCTCCGGACAGGACATCGACGCGAGAAGCGATATCTATTCGCTGGCGTGCGTGACCTACGAGATGATCGCGGGAATTCCTCCGTTCGTCGGAGCCACCGCGCAGGCGGTAATGGCAAGGAGGTTCATTGCACCGCCGCCGCCGCTGCGCGAAACGCGGGAGATGGTCCCGGAACAGATTGAAAAGGCCGTCTCGAAGGCACTCTGCAAGGCACCCGCAGACAGGTGGCAGCACGTTGAGGATTTTGGAGCCGCTCTTTCCGAAACGTCAACGTCACCCAGCCTGTATGCCGCCCGCGCTCACCTGAGCACGAGGCGGCGCAGGGTCACGACGATCGTACTTGTCGCAACGGCCGTCCTGCTGACGGCGACCGGTGCGTATTCGTGGTCGGTCGCGCGCCGCGACTACGTCGCTCAAGGCCGTACCGCGTTGGAGAGCTGGGATCTTCGCGGCGCCGAGTCCGCATTTCGCCGCGCGGTTGCGAGAAAACCTGATGACGCTACTGCGCAGTTGTGGCTCGGTCAGCTGTTGATGATTCGAGGTGCTCCTGCGGAGGAATGGCAGCCCCTGGCGCTGCGCTCGGCGGATCGCAAGGCGGACTTGGAAGATTTTGACCGCATGCGCGCCGAGGCTCTTGCATCGGCAGCATCTGACGACAACTCCAACCGGTGCGACCTGCTTGGACGACTTGCTTCCAGACGCGATCCTCGGCACTTGGCCGATTTCACGGTCTCGCTGGCTTTTGCCGATTGCATAGTAGACGATCCCCTGGTCGTACCCGATGCGGCCAGTCGGTCCGGATTCAGCTTCAGGCGCAGCTACCACCAGGCTACGTCTCTCTATGAGGGACTTGCGACACGCAACGCCCACAATCCATCGGCATTCCGCATTCTGATGCCGAGACTCGAGCGTGTCCTGCCGGTCAACAAGAACACACTTCGGATGGGCGTCGCAAAAGGCGATGCCGCTGTGAGCTTCATCGCCTGGCCTGAGCTTGCATCCGATACCGTGGCCTACGTGCCGCAGCGACTCTCAGGACCCGGCACCGCGATTTCACCGCGACGCGGACCGCTCGAGAGAATCGTCTCGCGGAATGTGGACCGGCTCCAGAAGCTGGCTGCTCTCTGGACGCGAAATGCGCCTGACGATCCCGACGCGCACGAGATGCTCGCCCGAATGCTCGAAGCAGGCGGAAGGATGGAGGGCGCCGGAACATCGGCGCTCGCACAGACCGCGCTGGCCCGTCGCGCTGCTTCCCGCCTCGCCAGGAGTGAAAGCGGTGGCCAACTGAGAGAGCTTCGCCTCGCCGCGATGCAAGTGCGTTTGCTGCTCAAGCTCAACCGATTCCCGGCGGCTGCATCGCTCGCGGATTCGGTTCTGGAAAAAGGTCAGCTCACCGCGGTTGATGACACCACGCGCGAAGCGGCGGACGAGGTGCTGGCAGGACTTGCGGCGCTGACTGGCCGCCTGTATCGCGTCATAGACATCGAGCGTCGATACGCTTCGGGCTACCCGGTTCAGTTGTCGTCAGGCGAGGTCAAAGTGCTGCCCGACGAGATCGCCGAGGATGCGTTGGCGCTGGAGAGTTACGCTGCTCTCGGAGGCCCCGCTGACAGCATACTGGCCGTCCGCGATCGGGTATCCGAGAGGCTTGCCTCTCTGGTGCCTGCGGCAGAGGCGGAAGACATGCGGATCTCACTCTTCAGCAGGCCGTTGAGCCTCGCTGCCCCGTCCGTTGGTCCCGGACCGGGGTCCGCGCTCGGATCATCCTCCGACATGTTCGTTACCGGGCTTCGGGCGCTGCACCGTGGAGACTCGCGCGCCGCGCGTCTTGCCGTCGATTCCCTGTCGGCGCTGCACTCCGACAACGCCCCCGGTGAGATCACGATGGATGCGGTCCTCCAGGAGGCATGGCTGCGTGCTGCGTCCGGTGACACGGCTGGGACTGTTCGCTTTCTCGATGCCTCTCTGCGTGGGCTCAGCAGGGCGCCGCCGAATCTCCTTGCAAGGCCGATGCTGGCGGCCTCGCTGGTCCGCGCGATGATTCTCAGGGCTAAGCTTGCACACCACACCCGAGACGCAGCCGCTGCGAGAAAATGGGGCGACGCGGCCGTTGCTTTATGGGGTCGCGGAGATCAACCGATGTTGAAATCGCTCGAGGCCGTTCGAGAAACGCATTGACTGCATGATCTTGTGACGATGGCTCACTTACTTCCGGAGGGGACCGAATGACACAGCGTACCCGAAGCGGCTACACTCTCACCATCGGGGGTTGCCTGATCGCGATCGCTGCCATCGCGGTTGTTTCGTCGGGCTACACGCACGCACCTCTACCGTCGAAGTCCAACGTCGCCGCACCCGACATGAACAGCGGCGCCAACGGACTCAAGGGAAGCCTTGAAGACGATGAAAAAAAGACGCAGCCGTACTTCCTCACCATGAGTTGGGGTGATGACCTCCCTGACAGCGCCGTGTGGGAAGGAAAATTCGGGGCGGATTCCGTCAGAATCCGCATCGTACCCGCGACTACCTCGCTGGGCGTGGACTGGGCGAACGCGCTGAGCAAGGACCCGGCAAAATACAGTGGACATCTCGTGGCGAAAATCATCGTACTCGAGGACCGGAGCGTCGATGAGCTGGGACTGCGCGGATTCGATACGGGCTACTTATGGGTGGGCCAGCGTGGTAAAAACGCGGCCGACGGCCTCGGCGCTGCGATCTACACGATCAAGCCAAACGGAACAGCCCACCGAGAAGCCTACATGGATATCACGGGCAAATGCGCAGCGGTTCACAGGGGTCCGATGGCAAAGGTTCGGCTGGAACCGTATTGCAGCGGACCAGTCTCCTTCAACGCAAGAGCGGGCCCGCCGATGCTCGCAGCTGGCCAGGGACTCTGGGTCACCTGTACGGGCGGTTGTTGTGAGGTCAAACCGAGGTAATGGCTCGGTGACTCAACGGCCATCCACTCGCGCTGACAATTGCGAGTGGATGGCCGTTCCTCACACACGAACAGCTCGCCCGATCAGGCTTTTACCGCGACAGCTGCCTCGGGTGTA
>JBDTRZ010000015.1:0-48361 GCA_039931395.1 Gemmatimonadales bacterium | reverse complement strand
CGTCACGAATTGTCTCGGGGTCGAGCTCTTCGCGCTCGGCGACGAAGCGCATTGCATCGGTGATCTCACCCCGACGCGCGTAACGCATTTGCGTGCGTGCTTCCATTGTTGACTCCCTACGCCGGTGCTAACCGGATCAGGTTATGAGGGACTTTCTCAGCTCGCTTCCTCGCCGGGTTTCGGCGAAGCGCGGGCACCCCTGTCATGTCTTTCTAATGTATAACGGTCGCGCTGAGCTCGCCTCTTAACCGACTGTGGGTGAGGAGGCGGCCACGCCCGTCATTTACTCCGATGCAGGTCACTGGGCTGCCGGCGGTGCCTGCTTCCTTTGCTCCATCAGCTGGTCCAACGCACGCCGCGCCATCTCATTCCCGGGTGTCATCCGAAGCACCTCCCTGAATTCGTGAATCGCTTCGTCCACTTTCTGCTGGCTGTCCAGAATGACCGCCAGGTTCATGTGCGCGAGTGCGAAGTCGGGCTTGATACGCACGGCCGCGGTGTAGTGCTCAATCGCTTCCTTCGTCTTTCCCTGACTCGCCAACGCAAATCCCAGATTGTTGTGCACCTCGGCGAAATCAGGTTTGAGACGCAGAGCATCGTTGTATTGCGAAATGGCCTGATCCGTTCTTCCCTGGCTTGCCAGGGCAAGCCCGAGGTTCGCGTGCGCTTCCACGAACTCGGGCCTGAGGCGGATGGCCTCGGTGTACTGGATGATCGCCTCCTCGAGCCTTCCCTTGCTCGCCAGCGCTGCTCCCAGGTCGGTGTGCGCCTCAGGGACTCCTGACTTGAGGCGAAGGGCTTTGCGGTATTGAGTGATTGCTTCGTCTACCTTGCCTTGTCTCGCCAGGGCGGCTCCGAGATTGGTGTACGGACTTGCGAACTGTGGATTGATGCGCATGGCCTCACTGTAATGCGCGATGGCTTCGTTCTCTTTGCCGTTGGCCGCCAGGGCAACACCAAGATTGTTATGGGCAAGATCGTTCTCGCTCGTCACCTCGAGTGCGTGCGTCCGGAGCGCGGTGCTGTTTGCCCAATACCGGACCTGGGCCCGTGCGGTGATCGCGCACGCCACCAGCGCGAGCGCCGCCGTGATCGGAAGTGCAATCCTGGGATAGCGCCAGCGCGCAAGCAGATCGGGAATGCCCCAGGCGATGATGATGAACAATCCAATGAGCGGCACATAGGTGTAGCGATCAGCCATCGCCTGGTTTCCCACCTGAACGAGTCCGATCACCGGCACCAGCGTGGTCAACATCCAGAACAGCGTGCTCAGCAGGTCTTTCCGTTCCGCCACCCAGGCTACGGACTCCACGTGAAGCGGATGAACAGCGAACAATGCGGCCACGAGCGCTCCGGCCTGACGCCCCTGTCATCCTGTACAGCGCTCCGAAAAGCAGGAGCGTATTGGCGATGTGCAGCAGCAGGTTGGTGAGGTGATGTCCACCGGCGTTCATGCCGTAAAGTTGAACGTCCAGCATGTGAGTGAACCACGTCAGTGGAAACCAGTTGGCGTCGGTTCCGGTCTTGAATGCCCAGATCAATCCGCGCCAGCTGAATCCGGCGGAGACAATCGGGTTCTCAGTGACGTATTTGGGGTCGTCATAGTAGACGAAATCGTGACGCAACACCGGGGCATAGATGGCTATGCATACCGCGATCAGCGCGAGTGCGATCCAGAGAGCTCGCGAGGACAGGATCTTCGCTGGAGGAGGCGGCGGTGATTCGGCGGCCGGGCGCTCGACCGAGCCCTCCGGTGCGCGCGTGCGGGGCGGCCCTTTGGTTTTGGCAGGCGCTCATTGATTCTCTTCTTCCGGCGCCTTCCGCTCATTGCCACCAATGTACGGCGGACGCGCATCGAAGGAATTGGATTTTCGGAGCTGAGCTTCCCATACCTCGCCGAAAGCGGAGGCGTCTCCTTGCGAAGCCAGACGTCGGCACCCACACTGCTTCCATGCGATTGATTCAGAACTTCGCGGCCATTCTGCTGCTGGTCGTTGGAGGCACTTTTTTCCTGCAGGGAATCAACGTGATCCCCGGAAGCTTCATGACGGGCCAGACCAAATGGGCGCTGTACGGCGGCTCGCTGCTCATCGTCGGTGTCGTATTGCTGATCGGAGCTAACCGCCGGCGACCCTGACCAGGCGGCCATGCGTGTTGTAATCCTCGGCGCCACCGGACACATCGGTTCTTACCTCGTCCCGCGCCTCACCGTCGCGGGCCACACGGTAGTGGCCGTATCGCGAGGACTGCGGCGTCCCTATCACGGCTCCGATGCATGGCAATCAATCGAGCACGTCGTGATCGATCGGACGGCAACTGAGCGAGACGGTTCATTCGGAACCCGGATTGCGGCGCTCGAGCCTGATGTCGTAGTGGACCTGATCTGTTTCGATCCCGCCTCCGCCGAACACATCATCGACGCACTACGCAGCCGCGTAGAGCTGTTCGTGCATTGCGGCACGTTGTGGGTGCACGGTGTTCCGATATCACGTCCTTATGACGAGACTGCGCCGCGCGAGCCGTTCGGTGAATACGGCATCCGCAAAGCGGAGATCGAGCGCTTTCTTCTCGAGGCGGCGCGGACAGGATTCCCCGCTTCGGTTCTGCACCCAGGTCACATCACGGGTCCAGGATGGAATCCGATCAACCCCTCGGGCAATCTCGACATGACGGTGTTCGAGCGGCTGGCGCTAGGCGAGCCCGTCGCTCTCCCCGACGAAGGAAGTGCTACGCTGCAACACGTCCATGCGGATGATGTGGCGCAGGCGTTCGAGCTGGCGATAGCGCAGCCCGAAAAGCTCATCGGCGAAGTGTTTCACGTAGCGGCGCGCGAGCCTGTCACGATGCGAGCTTATGCCGAGGAAGCAGCATCATGGTTCGCGCGCAAGGCGAATCTCGAGTTTCTGCCGTGGGACGAGTGGCGGGTAACTGTAAGCGAGCGTGACGCCGCAATCACGCACGACCATTTGCTGCATTCGCCCTGCGCGAGCATCGACAAGGCAGTTGAGAGACTGGGTTTCGATCCTCGCTACAGCGCGACGGACGCAGCGCGCGAAGCAGTTCTCAGGTATCGAGCTCCGCACTGAGCTTCGGCTCGGTGGGAGCGTTGCGTCCCAGGAGCCGCGACACGATCCTGTCGCCGTGGTACCGGCCGTTCTCTATGAACACCTTGTTCGCGTCGAAACCCGCGACGACCACGCCTGCGATGAAGATTCCAGGGACCGAAGTCTCGAGCGTTGCCGGATCGTGTTCCGGAATTCCCGTCTGCGTATCGATTGGAACATCGATCTGGCGCAGCAGGTCCATCTTTGGGGCAAATCCTGTCATGACGTATACGAACGTCGCCGGCAGTCGCTCCTCTCCAGCAGCCCCGCTTATTAGAACGGCGTCGCTGTCGATACGAGTCACGCGACTGTTCCACCGTACAGCGATGCTTCCCTCCTTCGCGCGATTCACGAAATCGGGGAGCACCCACGGCTTGATTCTCTTGTCGAACGTCGGGCCGAAGTGCACGAGCGTGACACGCGCACCCGACCGCCAGAGATCGAGCGCCGCCTCGGCTGCCGAGTTGCCACCGCCTACGACGACTACGTCCTGATCGAACGCTTCGTGTCCTTCGCGATAGACGTGCGAGACATGGGGCAGATCCTCGCCCGGAACCGCGAGATAGTTCGGCGATCCGAAGTAGCCGGTTGCGACAACGACAGCTTTTGCACTCGTGTCGCGCGACGCACCGCTGCGCAGCGTCGAGCGGACCATGAATCCATCGCCGTTTTTTCTGATCGACGTCACGCGCTCGTATTGCCGCAGCCGGATGTCGAACTGTCTCACCACGGCTCGATAGTAGGCGAGCGCGTCCCGGCGCGATGGCTTCTCCGCCGCCACGACGAAGGGCACTCCGCCGAGTGACAGTTTTTCCGCGGTCGAGAAGAAGTGGACGTAGGTCGGATATTGCGCAATGGTGCTGACGACGGCTTCCGCCTCGACGACAACCGCAGTAAGTCCGGCCCGCTGGGCAGAGATCGCCGTAGCAAGTCCGCACGGTCCTCCACCGACGATTAGAATGTCGAGTTCCTTCTGGTCATCTGTCACCCGAGGATTCTAGCATGCCTCGCACCCTCACGCAGAGAGGCATCGCACACCTCCGCCTGCGAAACCAGCGGCTCACGGGGCCACGTCTCGACAGTCCGGTCGATGTGATTCAATGGCTTGGGGCGGTGCAGGCTCAGGACTACCCGGGCGCCAAGTGGGCAGTGGCTCAGCGGACGAGTTCAGCTGATAGCGCATCCATCGATCGCGATTTTGATCGGGGTGACATTCTCCGCACCCACGCGATGCGTCCCACCTGGCACTTCGTTGCCCCGCGCGACATCCGCTGGCTTCTGCAACTGACCGCGCCGCGCATTCGCAGTGTGATGGCCACATACAATCGCACGCTCGAGCTGACCGATGCTGTTTTCCTGAAGGCCAACAGGATTCTCGCCGCGGAGCTGAGTGGAAACCGGCATCTCACTCGACGCGAGATCGCCGCCGCGCTGGAGAAGCGCGGAATTGCAACAGGCACACCGCGACTCTCGCGCATCCTGATGAATGCAGAGCTGGATGCACTCGTCTGCAGCGGTCCGTTGCGCGACAAGCAGTTCACATACGCTCTTCTCGAGGTGCGTGTTCCGCCCGCGCCGCCGCTCTCCCGCGAGCAGGCGCTCGCCACATTGACTCGACGTTATTTCGACAGTCACGGGCCGGCGACCTCGCAGGACTACGCGTGGTGGTCCGGACTGAGAATGCCCGACGTGCGGGCAGGCATCGAGCTGGTGAAGTCGCACCTGATTCAGGAGACGATCGGAGGCAGGACGTACCTGATGTCTGCCGCCGCGGCGCCGAGGCGAACCAAGGCGCCGGTCGTTCACCTGCTGCCGAACTACGACGAGCACATCGTGGCCTACCGAGATCACGGCCCTTCGTTTGACTCGACCCTCACCGTTCCGAGCGAAGCCGGACAACCCGAGCCCATGCCTCACTTCGTGACACTGAATGGCTTAATCATCGGTGGCTGGAGAAGGACTGTTCGATCCGACCGGATCGAGATCGCGACGGCGTTGCTGCGCAAGCTTGACCGAGCCGAGTCGAGAGCTTTCGAGAGAGCGGGGGACGACTACGCGAAGTTCATGGGACTACCGGTCCGGATGTGAGAACGGGGAGGGCATCTATGCCCTCCCCGTCCGCACCTCATCCGTAGCTTTTTATTCCGTTACTTGCAGGGCTTACCGCTGTTGCCTCTCGTGCATGTTGGTGGTGGCGGCGGCGGTGGCGGCGGTCCTCCTCCTCCTCCTCCTCCTCCGGTGCCATCGGCGGTACCTGTGAGTCCACCCAGCTCGTCCTGAACGTTCTTGAGCGGACTGAACACGAAGGTGGTGCTTCCGCTGCCGCCCCAGAGGATTCCCACCA
The DNA here is from genome assembly GCA_039931395.1 of Gemmatimonadales bacterium. Classification (GTDB taxonomy): domain Bacteria; phylum Gemmatimonadota; class Gemmatimonadetes; order Gemmatimonadales; family Gemmatimonadaceae; genus UBA4720. Next base: position 42,913 of record JBDTRZ010000015.1, on the reverse strand, counting down.
GCCTCACGTTGTCTCCGCTGATGACCTGGAACACCCCTGAACCGCTATCGCCGCCTCCAACGATCGCTGCCCCGCTGCTCGTGACGAGCGTCTGGCAGCGAAGCTGAACGTTGGAGCCCGAGACGTTTACCGTTGTACAGCTATTGGTGACGTTCCCCTGCGTCCAACCGGTGGTGCGGCCAACCTTGTGGATGGCTCCAGTGAAGCTGGTATTCACGTTGTCCTGCTCAGTGACGGTGAACGACGTCGCGGCGGTCGTCAATGAGCCGGTGTTGACCCCGGTCGTCTTCGCGATGACGCCGCGGGCCGACGCGACGCTAGCTGAGTAAAGCGACCGCGACGCATCGCTCGACCGGCAGACCTTGCCCGCTGAGCAGCTGCCGCCGGCAACATAGACCGGATCGGCTGCTTCCGTAGCGATCACGGTGTTATCGGTGGAACTCAGCGGCTGATAATACTGCGTGCCCTCGACGCCGCCCTGCGTGTTGGTGCAGTGCGAAGCCGTGTACATGGAACGGTCGCCGCCGGCCGCGCCTAAATCAGCATTGAAGCCGATGGAGCAGAGGTAGCCGCCGAAGTGGATCTGTACGCCTGCCTGAGTCGGACGAAACACGCTCGACTGCAGATTCGCCATCCGCGTGATCGGAGCGGTCACCTCGACGACGAACTCGTCGGCCGAAAGGCCGCGTGCGATGAGGGATCGAGTGATCCCGGCGATGGCGTGCTCGTTCTCGACACCAAACACCAGCTTGCCACGAACTTCATCGTTATCGGCGAAGACTGTCCCGGGAAGAGCCATCACCTCGCGGGATGCGTCCGGGAAGAGAGCAGCGAGCCGGTCCTGGGCGACGCTGCTCCTGTCGAACGAAGGCGACGGGCTTTTCGCCGACGGCTCGTTCGGAGTGGATGAATCGGTACAGGCGAAGACCGCCAATGCGGACACTGCTGCGAGGATTTGAGTTGCGTTTCTGCGAGATTTCATGTTTGCGACCCCATGCGCGCGTGCGCGATTGAACATGACGCTTTTGAGTACCGCTGCACGCGGGAACCGCGTACCGGTAGCCCAAAGCCCGACCAACATTTGACTATAGCCGCAAATTGTCAATCTCAAAGGATTCTCGACGACCTTGCGGGCCTTATCTGGAGCCCTTACGCGCCGAATCGGGGCCCGCAGTCGCGGTGTCCGGCGGGCGCCCCGGCGCGCCCTCGATCCGATTCTTGAGCTGCAGGAGATCGAGTTGAGACTGCATCCTCACCATGGATACCAGTAGTCTCGAGGTCATGTCGAGGACGACCTCGCGGGAGCTGTCACCAGTGCCGCGACGAGCCGCGAGGACGGAGTCGATCCCTGGAGAGCCAACGGTGCTGACGATCAACGTGGAATCGCCCGCCGCTGCCAGTGAATCCCGGCGTTGCGCTATCAACATGCCGTTGGCGCCGCTTCGCATCTCCATCACCACGAGCCGGTCGGGGACAACCTTCTTCACCTTCCATGTGAAATGCTGGCGGGGTCCGAGAGCCTGCTTCATCTCCACACGCAGCGTGTCGCCTGGCAGCAGCGGGCCGCGTCGTGAGACCGTAACCCGGCTGCCCTGAGCCATCCATGTCGGGATCGAATCTCCATTCGTCAGCGAGGCGAACACCCGATTTGCCGGAGCGGCGATTGCCACCCTCGAGGCCCCGTCGCCCGAGGATGCCTTCTGCAACTGTCGCCATCCCCACCACGACGCAGCCGCCAGCAGCACAGCGAAAATCAGCAGGCATCCACCAAGGCGCTTCATGATTCGAGGTTCCTCCGCCGGGGTTGTGAAAATCCGCCGCCATTCAAAAGCTATCCAACCATGCCTGCGGACGGCGAAATGGAGGCCGTCACGCCGCCGTGGAACGTTTCTGGCACCTCGGCCGCGATACACCGGAGGCTCATGGTCTTGATTGCTCGGCACCGTCATCTGATGTCAGCGTCCATCTGCTGCGTCGTCGCAACTGCGTCCGCGGCCGAAGCGCAGGGCGTGCCCGCTGTTGGAAGCGATCGAACGGTCACCGTGGTACCGGGTCCGGAGTACGACGCCGGCGGGTTCACGCGCAAGCTCCTCGGCAATGGGTGGAGAGATGTCTGGCTCACGCCCGTAGAGGTTCGCGTGTTCGACATGGGGACGTACGCCGGCGGAGTCACATTGGGGAAAAAAGGCGGTGGCAACCAGACACGGACGCTGCATTTCATGGAGAAAGGCGGCGAGCGCGACTACCTCTTTCGCTCGGTGAACAAATACCCGGTCGGCCAGGCCATGCCGCCAGCAATTCGCGGCACGACGCTCGGCAACATCATTCAGGACCAGGTCAGCTCGCTCTTTCCGGCGGCAGCTCTGATGATCCCGCCCCTCCTCGAAGCCAACGGCGTTCTGCACGTAAAGCCGGCTCTCTACGTCATGCCTGACGATCCGCGCCTTGGCGAGTTCAGGAAGGAATTCGCCGGTCTTCTCGGCACCGTCGAGCTCAGTCCGCAGGAGGACGAGAATGACGAGCCGGGCTTCGCAGGATCGCGTAAAATCAAAAGCTCGGACGGATTCCTGAAGGACGTCGAGGAGAGCCGCGCACACCGGCTCGACGAGCGTGAGCTGTTCGCCGTGCGGCTGGTGGACTTCCTGGGCAACGACAACGATCGCACCACCGACAACATGCGGTTCGTGCGTTATGGGAAAGAAGGCGCGTACATCTGGCGGCCGCTGCCTCGCGATCGCGACCGCGCATTCAGCGACGCCCGAGGGTGGCTGATAAAGTTCGTGGTGCACCCCATTTATCCCAAGCTCATAGAGTTCGGGCCTCGATACGACCTCGCGGGTCTGACCTTCGAGAGCCACGGCATAGACCGCAGGCTGCTTCAGCGACTCACCCGCAGCGATGCGGAGGAGGTCGGGCAGCGAGTGCAGAAGGCTCTCGACGATCAGGTGATCGAGAAGGTCATCGCCGCACTGCCTCCGGAGTGGCGAGCGCGAACCGATGCGCCCGCGAGATTGCGCAGCACCCTGAAGGCACGGCGCGACCGCCTGCCCGAAGTAGCCCGCGCTTTTTACGCGTGGCTCGCCACCGAGGTCGATGTTCACGGGACAGATCAGGACGAGCACGCGACGATCGAGCGTCACCCGGATGGCCGGCTCACGGTCACCGTCAGGGGACGCAAAGACGCCGAGACGGCGGAGCCTTTCAGCCAGCGAACATTTCTTCCCGAAGAAACGAATGAGGTTCGGGTCTACCTCCACGGCGGTGACGACCGTGCGATCGTCCGCGGTGCAGCGAACGACGCCATCACAGCGCGGATCATCGGCGGGGGTGGAGATGATGTGCTGGCCGATTCCGCCGGCGGCGGAGCGACTCGCTTCTACGACGAGAAAGGGAAGAACCGCTTCCTCGCCGCGAAGGGCACTCGCGTCAGCGAGCGCGATTGGACCGTACCGAAACAGGGCGGTGGCGTTCGATTCGACGCGCCGTGGAGGCCTGACTGGGGAAAGAGCTCCGGGTGGGGACCAGCTTTCGACTATGTCGACGGCGGCGGTCTCGTCATCGGTTTCGGTCCGCGATACCAGTCCTACGGATTCCGGCGCCTCCCCTACAAGTGGAAGACGTCAGCAAACGTGCTTCTCGCAACCGGAACCGGCGACCCTGGCGTCGGCATGAGCGCCGACTATCGATTCGAGAACTCACCGTCGGCACTGATGCTCGACGCGCGCGCAACGAAGTACGAGGCGTTCCGCTTTCACGGATTCGGCAATGATGCTGACCGCCAGGACCGCGCTCTCGCACTGGTGATTCAGGACCTCGTCGCTGTCGACCCTCGCTTCGTCCGACACATCGGGTGGCGCGCGCGCGAAGACGTTGCTCCGGGTTTCACCAAGGAGGAAAAGAAAGATCGCGGACTACGTCCTCTCGTCGGAAAGCTGGAGGCGGGCCCTCTCTTTCTCTGGAATCGCGCACATCCCGCCGATGGCTCGCCATTCGAGACGGAGACAGCGACGATGCAGACCGTCGGGCGGGTGGGAGCTCGCGTTGGCCTCCAGCTGGACCGCACGTCCGAAGGACCACCGAGTGATCGCGGCTGGACGCTCCGTACGGAGCTGGCCGGATATCCGCCCTTCCTCGACCTGGACGAATCGTTCACCACGACGCAGGCGGTCGGCGCTGTTTACGTGCCGCTTCAGGTCGATGGACCTCATCTGGCATTCCGGGCAGGAGGAGCATCGGTATTCGGACCCTCCCCTGTTCAGCATGCTGCAACGATCGGCGGCCGGTCGACAGTTCGTGGATACTCTTCCCGCCGGTACACCGGAGACAGATCGGCTTTCGGGTCCGCAGAGCTGCGCGTTCCGATTGGAGTCGTGCCCGTGTTCATCAAATGGAAGACCGGAGCGTTCGCTCTTGCCGATGTGGGCCGCGTGTGGCTTGACGGCGAAAGTCCCGGTGGCTGGCACTCGGGAATCGGTGGGGGCATCTGGTTCTCCTCGCTTGGTCAGACATTCAGCGTGGCGTATGCTCACGGTGAACAGCATCGCATCTACCTGCAGAGAGGGATGGCCTTCTGATGCCGCGGAAATACTCATCTCTCGTCGCTCTTTGCGCGCTCTCGCTCGTGACGGCAACCGGGTGCGCAAAAAGACTCCTCATCAAGGAGATCCAGCCGGACGAGATCGAGACCACTGTGTTCCTCATCGGTGATGCGGGAGAGCCCGATCCGCGCCACTCGAGCCTCGTGCTGGATTCCATGATGCGCCAGGCAGCGGTCGCGCCGGCACGGAGCATCATCGTTTTTCTGGGCGACAACGTCTATCCCAACGGCATACCAAGAGACAGCAGCGTCGACTGGCAGGATTCGCGTCGGCGGCTCCAGTCTCAGGTCAACGCAGTTCCACCCGGAGCGCGGGGAATCTTCCTTCCTGGAAATCATGACTGGGCCGCCGCAACGGCGTTCGGTCTCTACTCCGTGCGCCTGCAGGAAAGAATGATCGCGTCACTGGCGCGGGGCCGCGACATCCGCATGCTCCCTGGTAACGGCTGCCCAGGTCCCGTTGCGGTCGACACCGGACGTCTGCGCCTCATCGCTCTCGACACCCAGTGGTGGCTGCACGACTTCATCGTGCGGGATTCCGAATCCGCGTGCATCACGACTGTCGGAGGAGTCACGGCCGCGCTGCGCGCGCTGGTCCAGGAGAAACGTGAAGGTCGCGTCACCGTCGCGGCGGGCCATCACCCTCTCATGACCGGTGGCGAGCACGGTGGCTACTGCGGTTTCACCGGTCCGTTCCGGCGGCTTGGCGGTCAAAGCCAGGACATACTTTCATCCCTCAACCGCGCGATGCGTGACTCGCTCGAGAGCGCCTTCAGAGCGCATCCACCTATCGCGTACGCAGCGGGACACGACCACAATCTTCAGGTCATGAAAGGCGCGCCCGCCGTACAGTACCTCCTTGTCAGCGGGGCCGGCTCGCAGGCGAAAGCTTCCTGCGCAGTCTACCTGCGCGAGAGCTACTATGTCAGCCAGCACCGGAGCGGGTTCATGCGGATCGATGTCCTGAAAGGCAAGGGAGTGTTGCTGAGCGTCTTCGATTACACTGGCGCCGGTGTGCCGGGTCAGTCCTTCTCACGCTGGCTGGAGCCGCGATGACGAGACACGCCTGGACATTCGCACTGGCCTGCGGCCTGATCGCGCCGTTGCAGTCTCAGGCTCAGGCTCAGCACACCGACGATGAGATCGAGCTGCTGCGGTTCATGGGAACTCCGATCGGAGCTCTTCCGCCGATCGCGCTGCCGATGCCGGCGAGCCGCAATCACAGCTACTGGAGCGGGCGGCTGCAGACAGGTTACCGGAAGGCGCCTGATGGATCGGCTTTGCCTGCTGTCGCGGGGGGGGTCGACTTCCAGTACAGAGGGGGATCGCTGTTCGGCGTCGTCGCGGGATGGCAGAAGCGCGACTGCGGCCCTCTCGATTCCAGCTGTGGCGGGCATGCCCTCTTCGGCGCACGAGCGCTGATCAATCTCATGACCGGCGGCTCGGCAATGGCTGGGCTGCTTCGTGACAACAGCACCACGAGCACGCTGGGCACGAAGATCGGCATCGGCTACGCGCCGAACGTAGTGTCCGGAGTGAATGCCTGCACCATCGATTTCGGCTTGCCGTTTTCCGTCGCCAAGCGTCGGCAGAGACCGCGTCTTGCGGCATACGTTACGCCCGGCGTCGCATGGGATTTCAGCTGCGGGTCGGGTGGACCTTCGTCGCGGAAGAGTTATCTGACTGACTTCGGGTTCGGGCTGCAGCAGGTGGGCAACCGCTCGCTCGATATCTACTTCGGGATGCAGAAAGTATTTCGCAGCCGCGCTGGTCTTCAGGCCGGAATCAGCTTCACCTACGTGCGACTGCCTTGACCGCGGCGCTGCCTACGCGGTTGTCGCTCCCACTCCGAAGAGATCGATTTGCGGCGGACGCGACGGCATGCCCAGCCGGTTCATGACCATTTTGATCCAGCCATCGCGATCAGCGGGATCGAGCGGCAGCGCTTCGACGCCGAACGAGATCAGCAATTCGTCGATCATCTCGTCGATCTCCATCTGAAAGCTCGGGCTCACAGCCCGCGTTCCGTCGAATGACGGACTGCCGAGCACCGGCACCTTGAAGAGAGCGTCGTAGGTCCTGATCCAGCTGCCGACGAGCGCATCCAGCTCCGGACGCCTGCCGACGCGCGCCACGAGGTAGGCGTAGTTGTCGAGCGCCGAGCGATCGCAGATCACGACCTCATAGATCGCCGCTGCCGCAACCTCTTCGGCGATCTGAGTGTGAAGTATCCACGCTTGAGCGTCGGGCGTGGTGTCCTCGTTGATCGGCAGCGGACATCTCCGCGCAACTTCCTTTACGAGATCCACGCCGAGGTCGAGCCGCTTGAGCTGGGAGGCGAGGTCGAAGCAGAGCGTGGTCTTCCCTACACCGTGCGTGCCGACGAATGCGACCTTGAGGCGGTGGCGGCCAAGGGCATCAAATGGAAGCAGCTCGCGCGCGCTCGTCATGGTGGCCAGACATTAACTTATCGGCACGGACATTGTCAGGAGCGAGGTCATGGCACTCGAGGCATCTCCCGGGAAGAGCGGCGTTCTCGTGATGGTCGGCACGATGAAAGGGGCATTCCTGCTTCGGTCGGACAAGTCGCGGACGGCGTGGGACATCGACGGGCCGCATTTCCCGGGCGAATCGGTATACGCGCTGTTCCACGATACCCGGGGCGGCAGAAGCCGCACCTTCGCCGGCAGCGTCAGCAACCACTGGGGTCCCACCCTGCGCATGAGCGACGATCACGGCAGGACGTGGAGCGATCCGGAACGTCAGCCGGTTCGCTTTCCCGAGGAATCAGGTCGTGCGCTGAAACAGATATGGCAGATCGTTCCAGGGCGAGACGATCCTGACCACCTGTACTGCGGCGTCGAGCCAGCTGCGCTCTTCGAGTCTCACGATGGAGGTGACAGCTGGAAACCGGTGGAAGGGTTGCTCAATCACGAGCATCAGCCGAGGTGGCAGCCGGGTGGCGGCGGGCTGTGTCTCCACACGATCATTGCCGACCCCGGGAACGAGAACCGCATGCTCATCGCCATCTCCGCCGCCGGTGCCTATCGCACGGATGACGGCGGTCGCACCTGGCGTGCACGCAACCAGGGCGTGCGCGCGGAGTTTCTGCCCGACAAGTATCCGGAGTTCGGCCAGTGCGTCCACAAGGTCGTTCATCATCCGAGGCGGCCTGAGCGACTTTTCCTGCAGAACCACTGGGGACTGTATCGCAGCGACGACTGGGGAGACAGCTGGCAGGACATCGCGAACGGCGTTCCATCCGACTTCGGCTTCGCGATGCACATGCATCCGCACGACACCGATACCGTGTACATCGTCCCTCTCGAGTCCGATCAGTTCCGCTGCACTCCGGAAGCGAAGCTGCGGGTGTACAGAACGTCGAACGCCGGCAAGAGCTGGGAGCCGCTCACCAAAGGGCTGCCGCAGACGACAGCCTACGAGACCATTCTCCGCGATGCGCTCACCGCTGATTCGCTGACCCCCGCCGGCATTTATTTCGGTACGCGCAGCGGCAAGCTGTTCGGCTCGAGCGACGACGGGGACAGCTGGACCGAGATAGCCGACGGACTCCCGCCAGTGGTCTGCGTGAAAACCGCGACGCTGACAGCTTGATCAGGATCGAGCTGCCGAAAGCACTCGGCCCTTATGCCGACGGCGAGAATCCTGTCGACATCGACGAACAGTGTGCCACCGTCGGTGACGCAATCGCGGCGCTCGGTATACGATCGGGCCGCGTGCTCGACCGTGTGATGACGGAAACCGGAGAGATTCGCACGCACGTCAACGTTTTTCTGAACGCGGAGAACATCCGCTTCATGAATGGACTCGACACTCCGGCTCCCGAGGGAAGCACGATCATCATTCTCGCCGCGATCAGCGGCGGATGAACGAGATATCGGCGTCACCTTCATGATCGGCGATTCACTCGAGCGCTTCATCAAGGCTGCCTGTGCGCCGATGGACGGAAGCTGGCATTCCTCCGGAGATCTCACACGGGCAGAGGCGATGCTTGCAGCTCAGCCTGATCTCGCGACTCGCGACATTCACGCTGCCGCAATTCTCGGAGACGACGAGACGGTGCGACGATTCATCGCTGACGATCCGGCCAGTGCAACCGCGAAGCGCGGCCCGTACGATTGGGATGCACTTACCTGCCTTTGCTTCTCGAAATATCTCCGTCTCGACCGCTCGAGATCGAGCGGCTTCGCCCGCGCAGCGGAGGCGTTGCTCGACGCCGGAGCGAGCCCGAACACCGGATTCCATTCTCAGGAGCACGAGCCGAACCCGGTCTTCGAGAGTGTGCTATATGGCGCGGCGGGTGTGGCTCACCATCCGGAACTGACGCGCCTCCTTCTCGAGCGGGGAGCAGATCCGAACGACGACGAGGTGCCTTATCACGCACCTGAAACGTTCGGAGAAAGCGATGCAATGAAGATCATCGCCGAAAGCGGAAAGCTCACTCCGATGAACCTGACGATGATGCTTCAACGCAAGCTCGACTGGACCGACTACGATGCCGTTCAGTGGCTGCTCGAGCACGGCGCCGATCCCAATGAGGTGAGCCACTGGGGAAACCGCGCTCTGCATCATTCACTCGGCAGAGACAACGCCCTCGAGTTCTTCGAGCTGCTTCTCGATGACGGAGCCGATCCGACGCTGCCGAGGAAGGATGGGATGTCGACATTCGAGATTGCGGCGAACATGGGCCGCTCGGATGTTCTCGACCTCTTCGAGCGCCGTGGCTTCGCCGTTCGGCTCGAGGGCGACGCCGCGTTCGTCGAGGCATGCGCGCGCGCTGACGAAGAGCGAGCCCGCACCATGGCGGCGAACGATCCCGATCTGGTTTCACGCGTTCGCTCGAGCCGCGGTTTCATTCTCGCCAACTTCGCCGGCGCGGGAAACACTGCAGGCGCACGCCTCCTCCTCGACCTGGGGTTCGACATTTCATCGTCAGCCGAAGCTCACTGGCTGCGTGGTGTGACTGCCCTCCATCTCGCCACGTGGCGTAGGCGACTGGCCACAGTCAAGCTGCTCATCGAGCGAGGCGCACCACTCGAAGCGACGGGTCCATCAGGTGACACTCCGCTGTCGCTGGCTGTCCGCGCCCTGACCGAGGTTTCCGAGTGGACCCCTCACGATTCGACCGACATAGTCGCTGCGCTTCTACAGGCAGGCGCACGGCCTGAGTCGGTGAGACGGTTTCCATCGGGCTCCGCGGAAGCGGACGAGATGCTCGAGCGATACCGAAGACATTGAGTCGGGTCCGTCTGCCTGCAATCGCCTGGCTGGTTACGCTGGCGGCGTGCGGCCCACCCCCGAGCAATGCTGTTCCCTCAGGCAGCTTTTCGTTCGGCGTGTTCGGCGACGGACCGTACCAGCCGTGGGAAGAGCATCGCTTCGAACGCGTCCTCCATGACGTAAACCGGTCGGATGTTCAATGGCTGATCCACGTCGGCGACATCCTGTGGTATCCCTGCTCCGACGCCGCGTTCGAGAATCGGTTCAGGTATTTCCAGTCAGTGGATCATCCCGTGGTCTACACTCCCGGCGACAACGAGTGGACGGACTGCTATCAGAAAAGACCCGGCGGATACGAGCCTCTGGACCGCCTCGCAAGCATTCGGAGGATCTTCTTCGCACATCCCACCGGAAGTCTCGGCCGCCACCGAATGGAGCTGGAGTCCCAGGGAAGTGATTCTGTTTTTGCGGAATTCGTCGAGAACGCACGATGGACTCGCGGTGGATTCGTGTTCGCCACGATCCACATTGTCGGCTCGGACAACGGCCTTGAAACGTTTCCAGGGCGGACCGCGCGTCACGACGCCGAGGTCGAGCGTCGCACGAACGCCGCCATCGCGTGGCTCGATGAGACATTCGCGAGAGCAGTGCGGGATTCAGCGAAAGGAGTGGTGCTCGCGCTTCACGGCGATATGTCGATCGAGTCGGCATCGCAGCCAAGGCCGGGATATGCCGCTTTCCTTGCGGCCTTGAGGAAAAACGTCGCAGCGTTTCGCGGGCAGGTGCTTCTCATCCACGGCGACTCGCACATTCAGCGTGTCGATCATCCGCTCAAGGCGCCGGATGGCCGCGCCTACGAGAACTTCACCAGACTGGAAACTTTCGGATCGCCCGATGTCGGTTGGGTGCGCGTCGTGGTCGACACGGTCGGCGGACGTTTCACTACATACGAGCGAAGACTGATGCGAGGGTGGTGATACCTGCTAGGGTCCGACGGCTGAGGAGCCGTGGAGCTTATGAGACAGGGGTTAAACGGGCTCACAACGATAATTCACCGGAGGTTGTCTGGACTGAACCGTTGACCACGTTCCATATTCCACTTGCTCGCGGTCGCTACCGCTTCTCCTTTCCGCACCCCGCAGAATGACGGACGCACTCCCGACACAGATCGGCAAGTACCAGATAGTCGAGCTGGTGGGCGAAGGTGCCATGGGTACCGTTTATCGCGCCGTCGATTCAATCCTCGGCAGAACCGTCGCGATAAAGGTGATGAACGCGTCGATCGCCAGGGAAAAGGACCACCGGGAGCGCTTCCTTCGAGAAGCCCAAGCGGCGGGATCACTCCAGCATCCGAACGTCGTCACCATCTACGACCTGGGCGAGCTCGATGGGCACCTCTTCATCGCGATGGAGTTCCTTCACGGAACCGACCTCGAGAAGCTGATCGTCGGGGCAGAGCCGCTCAAACTCCAGTCCAAGCTCGACATCATCGTGGACGTGCTGATGGGCCTGTCATACGCTCATAAGCATGGCATCATCCACAGGGACATAAAGCCGGGCAACATCCGCGTCTCGGAGGATGGACACGCGAAGATCATGGATTTCGGCGTTGCGCACCTGGCTTCATCGAACATGACGCGGACGGGGGTCGTTGTCGGGACACCGAGCTACATGGCTCCGGAGCAGGTGACCGGAGACAAGTCTGTTCCGGGCACTGATCTGTTCGCGGTCGGGGCTGTGCTGTATCACCTCCTTACTGGATCGAAGCCATTCGAAGGGCCTTCGCTGCAAAGCCTCTTCTACAAAATCGTGACCGAGATGCCGCGTCCGATGGACGAGATAAGAACCGGACTTCCCCCGGCTCTCGACCGGATCGCGCGCAAGGCACTCCAGAAGGATCCCGCGAAGCGATACGCCAGTGCGCTGGAAATGGCGAATGAGATCATTGGCGTTCGTGCAGAGCTGAGCGGAGACACGTACGCTTCCACCGCGTCGCTCACGGCTTCGGCAGTAAACCTTGTCGGGGCGTACGCGCCGGAGCCGGTTCCGGTGCAGCCGCAACACAGAGGGAACAAGCCGCTCATTACGGCCGGCTCGGCGGCAGTGGTGCTGTTGGCGGCATGGCTTGCACTTGGACAGAGATCTCGCGATCAGCAGGTGGGTCAGCTCAGCGGCTCCGCCGCGGACACGCTGCCATCGACTGCGGCGGCAGCGATTGCCGCGTCGCAGCGCCCTGTGACCGGAACTGTCGCGTCAGCCCCGACGGGCGAAGGCACAGCCTCCAAGGGACAACCGGATTCGAATTCCGCGTCGGGCAAGGTGACAGAGGAAATACAAGCGCCACGCGACCTTGCGGACACGAAGAAGCGGACGAAGCAGTTGCCCAGGCCGACTCCGAAGCCGGAATCGAAGCGCATAGCAACGCCAACTCGCACTGCGCCCCCCGTGCCTTCACCGAATCGGCAGGCAACGCTGCCGACAGCAGACCCTTCATCCCGGGGCTCATCACCCACTCCTTTGCCCGCTCCCGCGCAGCCACAGGTACGAGAGCCCGAGCAAAGAGCGGTGATCGTAATCCCTGCGGCTCCTCCGGTGAGAGAACACCCGGCGGACCCGGAGCCAAGGCCTGCTCCGCGCGAAGAAGTAGCAGCGGTTGTCGCCGCATATGCGCGTGCAATCGAGTCGCGTGACCTCGGAGCGGTGCGCCGGGCGTATCCGGGAATCACCGCGGAACAGACGCGCGGATTCGAGCAGTTCTTTCAGGCTGCCAGGAGTATCAACGTCACATTCCGCGTCGCCGGTCTGGAAACGAGCGGCAATTCAGCGGATGCCAGACTGGTCGGGACCTACGAGTACGTAAGGACCGACGGAAAATCCGAGCGCCAGCCGGTCAGCTTTGGTGCGACGCTTCACTACGAAGGGTCGGCCTGGCGTCTCACGTCGGTTCGCTGAGCAGAACGACTCAGAAGCTGTACTCTATTCCTGCGGTGTAAACCAGATCGGCCCGCAGCCCTCCGCGATTGAGCGGAAAGAGCGTGTTCGCGACAGCCGTGAGGTTTCTGGCAGCCGAGATCTTGAATCCGAAAGATCCGTTGATCACGTCGTCACGCGTGTCCGGGATATCGGTCGGCCGGAGCGTGCGCCGGAATGGCGATTCGTAGTGCACGTCGGCGGGAAGCTTGAGGTGGCTGTCGCCCACTTGCAGCTCGCTCACCAGATCCGCAGCGAGTGTCACCCCGGACCCGAGCCTGTGATCGAACCCCGCTGTGCCGAGGACGGCGTCGTTCTGTTGCTCGCCGGCTCGATAAAGGTAGCCGACATTGAGATGCGGTGAAAAATCTCCGAAGCGCGAGGCGACAATCGCCAGCACGCGTCCTGAGAAGCTTCCCGCTCCCAGCAGATCCTTTCTGCTTCCGGTCGGAAGGCGAGCGTCGATGAGAACCCCGGCACTCGATGTCTGCGTGTTCCTGAAGTTGGCTTTAAGCCGCACCGCAACATCACTCAGCCCTGTCGCCGACCCCTGCGTCAACCGCTCCGCCGACAGGACCGGATTCTCCGAAGTGCCCGAGAAGTAATGGGCAGCGGTGGTTCCGCCAAATGGACGCATCTGGGCGTGGCTCTCGCCGCGGAAATGCGCCTCCACCACGGGCATCACGAGGCCGACATCGAAACGGTCCGTCACGCCATATGTGAGGTAAAGCGAAGTCACCCGCACGTCGAGGTCGATGCTGAGATTGAAATCCATCACATCGTTCTCAAGTGTCGGAATTCCGTATTTCGAGCAGTCGCCTCCGAATGCTTCCGTGCAGCCCGGGAAATCGACATTCTGATGCGTGAAGGTGAGATTGATGTTGCGCATGTCAACACCGCGCAGCGTGGCAAAACGGAATCCGCTGCGATTGACGCCGGTGAGCACGCGTCCCCGTCCGAGGGTCTGCGGCCGCTCGGCGAAGATGGGACCCGCCGACATCGACGTTCGAACGGGCACTCCCCCCACGAAGCGGAATGTTTCGGATCCACTCGTCGACCCGATCGGCATGTTGGAGACGTTTCTTCCAAGGGCATCAGTGATGAAGGTGATCACGGCAAAGTTCTCTTCCGCGGAAGATGGCACGAAATGTTCTCCGTGCGCGCGCAGGCTGATCGGGTTATTCGGGTCTCCGGAGCCGGCGAGGAAGAGCGGGTCCTGTCCCGGACCGAAGATGAAGAGCTCGGAGATCTTCCCGCGGAGCCCCTGCGCCTGAGTGACCGTTGCACTGAGCGTGAGCGCGAGGAGCGGTGTCAGAAGCGCAGGAAAGCCTTGAATTCGCATGCGACCTTGGGCTGATCGGTACCGACTCGGTTGGTAGCGTGTGGAGGAGAACGCCAGAATGATGCAGTCTGGAAGGCCGCGCTGCCAGAGCGGTCAGGCGAGGACAAGGGAAGCAGCTTGCGACCCCATCAGTACGCTCCAAGTAGTCCACTGCTTCCTCCGCGGTTAGCTTTGCGGCGCTAATTTGCGTGCTGTCGCACTGCGGGCGGATGTGAACGGATCGGCGGGTTTACGTAGCGATCGAGAAGGTCAGCGGAAAATTCGAGGGCAGCATGTCGATCGATATCGCGGAAGGGAAGCACTTGCCTGAGTTCGATTATAATCTACCGAGCCAGAAAACGGACTGAGCCTCATTCATCCCAATGCCAACGTACCTCGTCACCGGGGCGACGGGATTCGTCGGCCGGCACATCACGGAGGAGCTCCGGCGCCGGGTTCCCGATGCCCGCGTGCTGGCCCTCGTTCGCGAGTCCGGACCAGGCCGGGGCCGGCCCCCCGATTCGCTGCCCTCCGGGGTCGATGTGATCGTCGGCTCGCCACTCGATCGTGACCAATGGATGAACGATCCGCGCCTTGCCAGTCTGGATGGGATCTTCCACCTCGCGGCCGAGGTGAGACACTCCCGCACCGGCAGCGACGCAATGGCTCATTTCAATGTCGCCGGCACGCTCGAAATGGTGCGTGTCGCGGCTGAAAAACGATGCCGGCTGCTCTTCGTTTCGACATCGGGCACCGTCGGCTGTTCGAAGGATCCGGAAAGCGCTCCGGACGAAGATGCTCCGTATTGCGAGGAAGTCGTTCGAGACTGGCCATACTACCTCTCGAAGATCAGGGCCGAGCGCGAAGCTCGAGCCCTGGCGGAAGAGCTCGCCGTCGAGCTGATCGTGTTTCGGCTGCCTGTGATCCTGGGCCCGGGCGACCATCGGTTTCGATCGACTGGCAACGTGCTGAGAGTTCTCCGCCGGAAGCTGCCCTTCATCATCGACGGAGAGATGCACTTCGTCGATGTGCGCGATGCAGCTGCGGCAATGGTGCGCGCCATGGTGCTTCCCTCTCCGAGACCTGTCTATCATCTCACGGGCTCGGTGTCGTCGCTCGATGACTTCTTTCGAATGATCGCGCGCGAGGCCGGCGTGACGCCGGCCTGGAGGAAGCTGCCCGCAAAGCTCATTTGGTATGCGGCGAAACTGAACGAGGCGACGGGTCACCGTCTTCACGTTGTGCCTGATCCGGTCGTGATCGAGATGGCATCGCATCACTGGCGCATATCCTCTCGTTATGCGGAAAGCGACCTGGCTTACAAGCCGCGCCCCGCTGCCGAGACGATAGCGGACACCGTCGCATGGATGCGCCGGCACCATCCGGATCTCAGTGCAGGTGCACCATCAGAGCCCGACTTTCGAGCGTGACGGCATCAGCATCACCGCTCCGAATCCGAGATTGAGTCCGATCGTGGCGATGACCGGTCGTTCTCCCGCAGGGCGGCGAAAATCGCTGCCGAAGCTCGCCACTGCCTGAAGTTTCGATCCCAGCGGACACGTGAAAAGCGCGGCCCAGCGAGATGAGGTGTAACCCTTGGCGGGCTCTGACGAGCCGACGAGAGCGACGCGGTCGCCAAGGTCGGTCCGCCACACATACTCGGCGGACAGCGATGCTTTACCGATGTCCCTGCCGACGCGGATTCCCAGGTCCGCAAGGTCGCGCCCGTCGTATTCCCTCGCGTTCGCCAGGTAGCGGCCTACGGTGATTATCTCGAGTCGCCGTGACGCGAGCCGGTACATCGGCGTGATCCAGATGCCGAGGCCGTCTGCATGTGCTCGACCCCATTCGCTTTCATCGAACGCGGCGCGCGTGCCGGCCGCGACCTCGAGCACCAGCCCGTCCGGTTCAAGGTCTTCTTCCGAGATGGATTTTGCGAGCGTGGCGAGCTTCCGCTCCACTCCGTCCAGCTCCTCTGTCAGCCGTGCCGCCTCCAGCTCGGCGGCTTCGCCCACCGCTACCAGTGAGCGAGCGCTGTCACGCCTCGCGAGAGTTCTGAGCGTGCTGTCGCGAAGCGCCGATGCACCTCCCACGAGGACCCGCGTCGTGAGAGTCGACAGCAGCTCCTCTTCTCGCTGCAGTCTGCGTCTGCGGGCATCGAGACCTGACGCCGAGGATTTCGCAGTTTCCCACCGCAGGAATTGCGTGATGTAGGACAGCTGCAGCTCGCGCATCGACTCAGTCGCCGTGATCAGCAGAGGGTTGGGTCTGCCGTTGGCGAGCAGAGTCCGTATGGCTATCGCAACATGTGCGTCGGGTACGACGGTGTCTGACCTCGACGAAGGGCGGGAAGTCGCGGCGGAGAACGACGTGAAGTACCTGAGCCGGTTCACGAGCGATGCCGCATAGTATTCCCGCAGCTCGAGCGTTGGATGTCGCACGAGCCAGAACGGTGTTGTCTCCAGCGCATACCCGCTCGGAACCAGACCTTCCGATCCCGCGGCCGATACCAGTGACACGATCAGGTCCCGCGGTGTATTCGGCCGAGCCACGGCAGCTGCTGCAATTCCAAGGAGCGATAAAGCGGGGGGACCGGAAAGACGGAAATCCTCGAGCTTCAACGCGCCCGCCTGTTGCGACTCGGACAATGTCTGCTGTCCCAACACGGCACGAGGGGCAATCCCCGCGATGATCCACAGAGAAACGCCGACCCGGGACAGCCCGCTGAGGCGCATCCCTAGTCGGCGGAAGCCGTGAAGTGGAACGTCGCCTTGAACATCTGCGACCCGAAGCTGGCCGTAGCCGCACGGCTCCTGCTTGCCGATGCAGGCCTGGCTCCGCCCGTAAGATTCCACGTCACCGACATTTCATCAGTCACGGCCTGAATGTCGGTTACCACCGTGTAGATCGTCGCGGTCTTCCCTGCGAGCCTGTGCCCACTGCCAAGCGGCAGATTCCGGATCTCGCCGTTAGCCAGGATTTCGTCGTCCAGGAAGACCATCGAAGAGCCGAATTGGCGTTCGCCAACTACGACCGTGAGAGTCACAACACCGTCGCGCACCATGTAATCCTGCTCGTGCGCGATCGCCTTCCGGGGCATGGTCGATCCTCTGCCCTTTTCGGGGCGTCTCAAGGTTCTGGCGAGCACGACCCGTTCAAGATAGCTTGCTACCAGACTGTCACCTCGTCCCGACGCTCGGTTCGGTCGGGCTGTCACTAGGCATCCCCCCCGACCCCAGCCTCACTCGCATGAGCTCACTCTGGAAGCGAGTAACAGCGGCCCACGTACAATTCGTCACCACCGGCTATCTCCGATTGATGGAGCCCATCGCCGGTTTGCTCATCAGGATCGGAATTTCAGCCAACGCCCTGACCACACTGGGGACCTTGTTCACGGTGATCGGAGGGGTGGCTTACGCGAGCGGCCACATGCGGGTGGGCGGCTGGATCATCGGCATCACTGCCATCGCGGACGCTCTGGATGGAATAGTGGCGCGCCGCACGGGACAGGTCACCGTCTTCGGCGCGTTCTACGACTCGACCCTCGACCGAATCGGCGACGGCGCGCTCCTCGCCGGCATTGCCTACTTCTACGCAACCAGTCCGATATATGGGAGCCTCCCGATGCTGGGCGTCAGCCTGGCGGGCATCATCGGGACATTCATGGTGAGCTATGCCCGCGCGCGGGCCGAATCCCTCGGAATCAACGCGAAGGTCGGTGTGATGCAGCGGGCCGAGCGAGTTATACTACTCTGTGCGCCACAGGCGCTGTTCGGCCTGGCACTCGACGGGTGGGTGCTGCGTGTCGTGGTAGTGATTCTCACCGTTACCGCATGGCATACTGCGGTACTGCGCATCAACTACGTCCGCCACTCAACACTGGTGGCTCAACAGCCGCCGCTCAGGGTCATGAGCGAGAAGCCCATTCCAGTGGAAGGAAAGTCCTCCCGGCGCGCCAAATCCTGACCCCTTTCGCGTTGGCTGTTTCAATACGGTTTTCGCTAACTGCAGGATAAATGAAGTCTGAGACCTCGAAAATGCGATCCAGAGCCAGCTCAGGATCGCACGGAATTCCATCACCTCGGGAGCGGATACATCCCCCGCCGCCGCGTCACGATCCTCGCGACGCGGTCAGCACTTACGCATGGGGATTCGAGGACACGTCCTTCGCGGTGGACGCCGGCGGCGCCATCACAGTTACCGGAAACCGTTATCCAGGCCTGAGCGGAGAAACTCTTCCCTCCCTGCTTCCGTGGTTCCGCACTGTCATCGGAATCGATTTTCCACTGGAAGCGTCGAACGCCAGCTATTCCACGCCGCCGGTTCCCGATGCCAGACCCGCGACGGAGTTTCTCGCGGAGATCGCCGGCGACCTGAGCGCGGACCAGATCGTCACGGACCACGATGTCCGGCTGCGCCACGGCCACGGCCACACAGTCGCCGAGATCAACGCCATACGGACGACGGGTCTTCCGCGAGTTCCCGATTACGTCGTGTATCCCGCGGACGAGAAGCAGGTCATTGCCATCGTGAAAGCTGCTGCGAAGATTGGCGTCGTGCTGATGCCGTACGGCGGGGGCACCAACGTCACCGAAGCGCTGCGCTGTCTGCCCTACGAGGAGCGGCCGATCATCTCGGTGGACATGAGCCGCATGGACCGCATCGAATGGATCGATCCGGTCAACCGAATGGCGAAGATCCAGGCGGGCGCAGCCGGACGCATGATCCAGGAGCAGCTTGCCGCCGATGGATTCACGATGGGGCACGAGCCCGACAGCGTCGAGTTCTCGACTCTGGGTGGATGGATCGCGACCAACGCCAGCGGAATGAAGAAGAACCGCTACGGAAACATCGAGGACATTCTCCTCGACGTAACGGTGATCTCGGCCCTCGGGAAGCTCGAGCGGGCACAGGTCGTGCCCCGCGAGAGCATCGGGCTCGACCCCAAGCTGTGGATCATCGGAAGCGAGGGGAGCCTCGGCATCATCACGTCGGCGGTGGTGAAGCTGTTCCCGCTTCCAGAGGAGCGACGGTACGGTTCAGTCATCTTCAAGGACTTCGAGTCAGGTCTCGCTTTCATGTACGACCTCGCGCAGCAGGAGGTCTACCCTGCGAGCGTGCGTCTCGTGGACAACCTGCAGTTCCAGTTCGGACAAGTTCTCAAGCCCGCTTCACAGGGAGCGAAGAAGCTCAAGAGCAGGGTCGAGAAATGGCTCGTGACGGGGCCGCTTGGCTTCGATCCAGAGCGCATGACGGCCGTGACTCTCGTGTTCGAGGGCACGCGCGACGAGGTCGAGCGCCAGGAGAAGATGGTGTACCGCCTCGCGAAGCGGCACAAGGGATTCAAGGGCGGTGCAGAGAATGGAAAACGCGGCTACATGCTGACGTTCGGCATCGCGTACATCCGCGACTTCGTTCTACAGCACCAGATACTCGGCGAATCCTTCGAAACGTCGGTGCCCTGGAGTCAGGCGCAGGACCTGGTGGACCGGGTGAAGCGCACCATCTACAAGGCGCACGAGGACCGAAAACTGCCCGGCCGGCCTTTCGTGTCGTGCCGTGTGACTCAGATCTACGAGACGGGCTGCTGTGTCTACTTCTACATGGCGTTTTACGCGCGGGGAGTCGACGATCCGATCCAGGCCTATCATGAGATCGAATCGGCTGCGCGGGCCGAGGTGCTCGCGGCGGGAGGCTCGATATCCCATCATCATGGCGTGGGCAAACTTCGACTTCCTTTCGTGCGCGACATAATGTCGCCGGCGATGCAGAGCTGGCGGGACCAGATGAAGTGCGCGCTCGATCCGCAGAGCGTATTCGCCGCGCAGCTTCCGCTGGACTCGCACAATGCTTCTTCTTCAGCGCCGATATGAGGACTGATTCCTCCGGAGGCGCGCGCGTCCTCCTCACCGGCTGCACCGGCTTCGTCGGGAAAGTGGTTCTCGAGGAGATGCTTCGCCGCCGGGAAGAGCTCGGTGTCGAGCGCATTTACCTGCTCATCCGCCCTCGCGGACGAAAGTCACCAGAAGAGCGCTTCGACCGTTCCGTTGCGACCTCGAGGTGCTTCTCGCGTCTCGAGCCGGGCTGGCGGCGCTTCTGCCAGCCGGTGGCCGGGGACATGATCGACGATGGCCTGGGGATCTCGGACGCCGAAGCCGACAGCCTCCCCGAAGAGCTGACGCACATCGTTCACTGCGCTGCATCGGTGAAGTTCGACCTGCCGATTGCGGAAGCGGCATCGATCAACATCACCGGCGCACTGCGTGTGCTCGACTTCGCCAAAGGCTGCTCGAATCTTCAGCGTCTCGTCGACGTTTCGACCGCGTATGTCACTCCCCACCCCGGCCCCGGCACGCTGGTCGTCGAGGAAAAGCTCGTCGAGCTGCCGTTCGATGCGGAAAAAGTCTACGAGACGATCACTTCGGGACTCGCTGACGAAGTGGCACTGCTCGCGAGCACCGGACATCCGAACACGTACACCTTCACGAAATGCCTTGCCGAGGTGCTGCTCGCGGCGCGCCGTGGTGACACTCCGCTCACGCTGGTCAGGCCGAGCGTCGTGTCGGCCTGCCGGCGGTATCCGTTCCCCGGCTGGATCGACAGTCACGCCGCCTACGCCGCATTCATCTCGCTTCTCGGGGCCGGACACCTGCGTGTCGTGCGGATCGATCCCGCGGCTGTCGCCGATGTCGTGCCCTGTGACGATGTCGCGGCGCGAATCATCTCGTGTGCATTCGAGCCTGCTCTCCAGAAGCCACTCGTCGTACGTCACGCTGTTGCGGGGCTCGCCGACAGCGGCGCTCTGTCGCGGCTCGCATACACTCACGAAAAGCATTTCCAGAAGCAGCCGCACGAAAAGGAAGCGCGCTGGGCGTATGTCGGACCGTCCTTGCCCGCATTCAGATTCCATGAGTTGATGCATCATCACGTCCCGCTCGGCGCGGCGAAGGTGGCGATGCGCCTGCGGGGCCAGGCGAAAGCGACGGCCAAGATCGAGCGTCTCGCTCAGGTGCTCGGTTATCTCGACGAGGCGTTCCACTACTTCGGCCACCACACGTTCGACTTCAGGACCGAATTCCCTCCGCTGGAGGGATTCGATCTCGATTCGTATCTGCAGTCCGTGTCAGACGGGATCTCGGAGCATCTTCTCAAGCGCAATCCGATTCAGGCACCGCTCCGAATGCACGGGACGGATCTGCGCTGGGCGCTGCGCCAGCCGGAAGGAAATGCGACCACACGCGTGTTCGCGTACGTGATTCGCAAGGCGCTTCGTGTAGGAGGAGCCGAGATAACGTTCAACGAAATCGAGATCCAGTCGGCGCTTCGCCAGGTGCGTCGCGGCGACCTTGTGATCCTCGCGCCGAGCCATCGAAGCTATCTCGATTTCCTGGTCACATCGCTGCTCTGTTTCGCTCATCCCGGTCTCGGACTCAAGCTGCCTCGCATCGCCGCGACGGACGACTTCGCGCGCATTCCCGTCATAGGCCGCCTGCTTCAGGCCGCAGGCGCGTTCTACATCAAGCGGGGACAGGGCGCTCCCGATCCGGCCTTGACCCGCCAGATCGGCGATCTTGTCGACAAGGGACATTCTCTCGAGTTCTACGCGGAAGGAACCCGCAGCCGAAGCCGCCGCTTCCTGTCACCGAAGAGGGGAATGCTTCGCGCGCTTCAACAGGCGGGACGGCCGGCGGTGGTGCTGCCGCTCTGCATAACGTACGACAGGATCGCCGAGGAAGAAGGATTCCTTCTGGAGCTCGAGCGCGGAACGAAACACCGCAGCGGGCTTATGCCGCTCATCAAGTGGACGCACAAGCTCACGCGCGGAGAGATCAAGCTCGGCCGAATTCACATCCGGGCCGGGGCACCACTTCGCATCGATGCTCACACCGACATCAGGACGCTCAGCCATGACATCGTGGCTGAGCTCCAGCGTCACACCGCAGTCACGAGCTTTCACATCCGTGCTTTCTGCGAGCGGCACCGCAGGCTTGGCATCGATCCCGCCGCCTTGCGCGCCGCGATCACCGAGCGCGGAGGCGTCGTCATCGAGAGCAAGCTGGATGGGGAGGATCACGTACCGGCGCTCCTTCAACGAACATACGACGGACAGTGGATGCACCTCTTCTACGCCGATGCCCGCGTGCGGGCGCCGGGCAATGCCGCGGTGACGTCGCACATCCGTCGCAACGGGTTCTGGTTTCCGGAGACGTCTCAGTTCGACGACGACATCACCGACGCGGTGGTGGAAGCGCTGTTCGAGCCTGTTTGTCGCGACTACCAGCTGGTGGCGACCGAGGTGGAGAAGATGCCGGAGGGCGGTACGATCACCGCTCACGAGCTGGTCGCGCGCCTCGATGGCGTCTTCCTCGGCGACGTCGAAGGGTCGCTGGCCGACCTGGCCGAGCGCGGCATTCTCGTTCCCGAGCGCGACACATACCGCTGGGCTGACGGACGGCGGGATCTCTCCGACTACAGGAGCGATTGCGCCTGGTACGGCACCGTCCACTACGACAAGATGATCTCATGACAGCAAGACCGTCTGCTGGGAAGCGGACGGTCGACCACTCCCCCACTTCCGGCGCGGGGATATCCAAACGCGCGGGTTGGCTGGAAAGAAGGCGTCTCAGATACAAGCGCCATCCGCTGGTTCCCTTCGAGCAGGTCGAGGGATCACTCAAGACCGGCGACATCATCCTCTTCCACAAGACGACGCGGAACAGCATGCTCGACAAGTTCGAGCTCGACGTTCTGTCTCCTCTCCTCTTCGAGGAGAACGAGTTCCGCCATTCGGGCATCATCCTGAGAAAGGACGACGGCCTGTTCGTGCTCGAATGCGCGGAAGAGTTTCATTCCGGGTACACGGAGGCCGCGTATCCGACTGGGGGGAAAGGCATCCGGATCGTACCCCTGCTTCCGCTGCTTGAGGCGTACAGAAGGGACAATGGCGATCCTCATTTCGGGATCCGCTTCATCGATAAGGCGATTCCCGTCGCTGACATTCAGACGGCCCTCGAGAGCTATGGACCGGTGGATTACGCACGCATGGAGCGGAGCGTCCCGATCTACCTGTCGCGGTTCTTTCTTCCCAAACCGCTTCTACGCGGTGTATTCGAGAAGCACAGGAATCACATGATGTGCTCGGAGTTTGTCCACAGCGTTCTCAACAAGTGCGGCGTGCTCAAGGATTATCCATCCAAGCTGTTCGGGCCCTATTCGATCGAGAATTCACGCATGTTCGAAGCGTTGCAGCTCGTGGGCTACTCGGAAATCGTCAGATTCGGCTGAGCTGGCTGCGCGGTGGGGGGCGCCGAGCCATTTATTCGGCAACGGCGGTTGACAAACGTCGGATTCGGGGAAATCATGGGCCCCGAGGACAGTCCCCAATGACGACGGAACCATGACTAAAAAGCGTTCCATCCGGACGATGTTGAAGCCAGCGTTCATCCTCGCTTTCTTCCCATTCGCGGGCGCCGGTGCGCAGGAACACGCGCACACCGACAGACGTCTCCCGGTTGTCGCGACGGCCACGGTTCCCGGCCCCGCAATACTCGCCAACGTCTCACGTGCGCCCCACACAGTCGAAGTCACGATCACGGCGGAGCCCACCAGGCTGTCGCTCGTCCCTGGGGCAATGACCGCGGCATACGCGTTCAACGGTCGCGTTCCGGGCCCGACGCTCGAGGTGTACGAGGGCGACAAGGTGATCGTTCACTTCATCAACAAGCTTCCCGAGCCGACGACTATTCACTGGCACGGGCTTCACATCCCGAACGCATCTGATGGAAGCCCGTACTATCCAGTCGAGCCGGGCAAGAGCTACGACTACGTCTTCACGCCTCAGCGTGGATCCGCGGGCACTTACTGGTATCATCCGCATCCGCACCAGGCGACCGGCTGGCAGATCGCGATGGGACTCTTCGGATCGGTGATCGTGCGCGCGCACGACGATCCGCTTCCCAGGTCCATGACCGAAAAGCTCATCGTTCTCTCGGATAACCGCATTCACCCTGACGGGGCGATCGACGTTTCCGAGCCGGGCTCGCCCCAGGACGGAATTGACAAGGAAAATGGAAGGGAGTGCCGCTTCCTTTTCGTGAACGGCCAGCTCATGCCGACCATCACCATCCGAAGCGGCGAAGTTCAGCGATGGAGGGTGATAAACGCCTCGGCAGCTCGTGTGTATCGTCTCGCGATCCCCGGCCTGACATTCCTGCACATAGGGAACGATGGCGGTCTCTTCGAGCATCCCGTCGAAGTGAAGGAGATTCTCATCGCCAACAGCGAGCGCGTCGAGCTGCTGGTGCGGGGCACGGGGGCGCCGGGAACCTCCACCGTTGTTCAGACTCTTCCCTACGATCGCTACCCTCCCCAGACGCGACCGAAGGATTGGGAAAAGACGCATGATCTTTTCACACTCAAGTACACCGACCAGTCACCGGCGAAGGCAGTGGCGATTCCCGCGGTGCTCAGGCCGATTCCCGCCATCGATACTGCCTTGGCGACGAGAACGCGCGTGTTTGTTCTGCAGCAGGGGTTCATCAACGGCAAACTCCACGACATGCAGCGCGTGGACGAGACCGCGAAGCTCGGCGACGTTGAGATCTGGCAGATCGAGAATCTCGTCGGGATGGATCACCCATTCCATCTGCACGGATTCCAGTTCCAGGTGCTAGACCGGGACGGGGTCCCTGAGCCGTTCAGAAGCTGGAAGGATACGATCAACCTTCCGAAGCACACATCCGCGCGGATCATCGTGCGGTTTGCCGATTTCCCCGGAAAATGGATGTACCACTGCCACATCCTTGATCACGAGGATCACGGGATGATGGGCGTTCTCGAAGTCAAATGACAAGGAGACGAAGATGATGCGAGGGCCGAGCAGCTTGTTGCGGGTCGTGGGATCGTCGGTGGTGGCACTCTTTGTCACGGCGTGCATGAGCCAGACTGGAGCAACATCGGGATCGAGCCCTGCTGGGGGCTCGAACGCGAGCATGTCGACAGCCCAATCGAAACAGGCTCAGGTGGTGGCTGGGCGCTTCCTGGTGATAAAGCACGATTGCGGCGGCTGCCACGGTGGCGGGTCCGATCCTGCGGCAAAAGGATGGCTCGCTGGCTCGACAGGGCCGGAGATGGAGTTCAAGATCGGACCATGCGCCGTTCAGCCCGGTGCGCAGCCCTGCTGGACGACACGGCCGCGTAACCTCACTCCCGACAACACGACCGGAATGGGGCGTTTCAGCGAGCGGCAGATCTTCAACGCGCTCAGATTCGGTCTTCGTCCGGGCGAGACGCCCGATGTGGAAATCACTTCCATCACGCCGGGCCAGGGAAACTTTCCTGCAAATCCAAAGTACCTCGCGGTGCCAATGCCCTGGCCTTCGTGGCGACACATGGCGGACGCGGACCTCTGGGCGATCGCGGCCTATCTCAAGAACGGCGTGAAGCCGGTGTCCAACAAAGTGGCTGACAGCGAAGGCCCACCGGATTTCTGGGCGAGCGAGTTCACGGTCGCGAAAATCGGCCCGTACCCCGCAGCGCCATACCCGACAGCGAACGAGCGGTAGCAGCAGACTGTCGCAAACGGCCGCTGACAACTCTCCATGAGATGTCAGCGGCCTTTTTTTCTGTATGGGCTCAACAAACAGATGCGTCAGTCTTGACTCGGTTCTCGCTCCTTGTAGCGTCATGGATAAGCATTAGGATTCCACGTCAGTCGCTCCTCCCGTTGGTGCAAACTCAACCCGAGCATCCGGAGGCCGTCGTGAGCCGTACAGCATTGTCCCGCCTTGTCCTGCGATCGCTGCTCAGCGCAGCACTCACACCAACACTTGCCGCAGCCCAGGGCGTTACGACTTCCGCGCTTACCGGAGTCGTGACGAGCGCCGAAGGACAACCGATCCAGAGCGCGACCGTGGTGGCGGTACATGTGCCGAGCGGAACGCAGTACCGCGCCAGCGTCACGTCGAGCGGCCGGTACAATCTTCCTAACCTGCGAGTCGGTGGACCGTACAAGCTCACGGTGACATCGATCGGCTACGAGCCGAAGTCCGAAAGCGACATCACGCTCGCCCTGGGCCAGAGCTCGCGAGTCGACTTTCGGTTAAACCGCGCCGCGGTGACTCTCCAGGGCGTCACTGTGACCGCCGAAAAGGATGCGCTGCTCAACGCCGGCCGCACGGGTGCTTCGATGACGGTGAGCCAGCTCAAGGTCGCCGTCACGCCATCGATCAAGCGCAGCACGCGCGATCTCACCAAGCTCGATCCGCGAAGCGACGGCAACATGAGCTTCGCCGGACGAAACTGGCTGTACAACAACATTTCGGTTGACGGGTCTTACTTCAACAATCCGTTCGGTCTCGACGATCCGGCGCCAGGCGGACAGGCGAACGCGGAGCCGGTACCCTACGACGCAGTCGCCGAGCTTCAGGTTTCGCTCGCGCCGTTCGACGTACGCGAAGGTGGATTCACGGGCGCAAACATCAACACGGTCACGAAAAGCGGTACCAATGATTTTCGCGGATCCGCATACTCGTTCGCGCGCAACGACGCGTTTCAGGGAAACAAGGTGAGCGGCTCGAAGGTGATTGCCAATCCGGATCTCAGCTACAACCAGACCGGCTTTGCACTGAGCGGCCCGCTGATGCGCGACAAGCTCTTCTTCTACGTGAACGGCGAGATCGAGCGTACCAAGGATCCCGGCTCGGATTTCGTGGCGAGCACCGGCACCACCGGCGGACTGGGGATCTCCCGCGCTCAGGCGAGCGTCATGGATGCCATTCGCCAGCGCATGATCAGCGGATACAACTACGATCCGGGACTGTATCAGGGATATTTCTTCCACACCGACAACAACAAGCTCCTCGCCAAGCTCGACTGGAACATCAGCCCGAGCCAGACACTGAGCTTCCGCTACAACTATCTCGACGCGAAGCGCGACCTCGGTCCCCACCCGTTCGTCCTCAGCTTCGCCAACACCGGCCGCGGCCCGAACGCGACGAGCCTCCCCTTCTACAACTCGGGCTACACGATCAACAACGGGCTCAATTCCTACGCACTCGAGCACAACAGCCGCTCGAGCCGTTTCGCAAACCGGTTCTTCGCCAGTTACAATCGCTTCCGCGATTTCCGCGAGCCGTTCAGCGAGGATTTTCCAACCATCGACATCGGAGAGGGCGGAGTCACCTACACGACCGTGGGACACGAGCCCTTCTCGATTCACAACATTCTCGACCAGGACGTGCTGCAGCTCACCAACAACCTGAGCTATTTCCGCGGCAAGCACGTCTACACGCTCGGTGGAAACTTCGAGTCGTTCGACTTCTTCAACTCGTTCAACATCTTCCGCCACGGTGTGTTCTTCCTGCCGGAGTTCCTGTCCTTCGGCAGCCAGTTCGGCTCGCTTCAGGAATTCTTCGACGCCACCGCCAATGGCCCGAACAAGAAGGACTTCAGGTCAATGATCGGCAGTGGACCGTTCAAGGGTGAGCTCATTCACGTTGGACAGATGTCGTTGTATGCACAGGACGAGATGCTCGCGACTGACAGGCTCAAGCTGACGTACGGCCTGCGTGCTGATTTCCCGATGTACTTCACCGACCCGGTGGACAATCCGTATTCACGCGGACTGACCGCGCTCGACGAGAACCGCAATTCCGAGGTCGTCGATCAGAGCAAGCTGCCAGACACCAAGCCGATCTTCTCCCCGCGCGTCGGATTCAACTGGAACGCTGTCGGCGAGCGAAGCACTCAGGTTCGCGGTGGAACCGGAATCTTCACTGGTCGTGTTCCCTTCGTCTGGATCGGTAACGTGATCTCCAATCCGGGTGCCAATCCGAACCTTTCACCCCCGAACCCACCCATCAAAACACGGAAGGGATCGATCCTGGCCCCGTCGTTCGACCTCAACGCAATGACATCGGACTTCGAGTGGCCGCAGGTCTGGACTACGGATCTCGGCGTGGATCAGCAGCTTCCGTGGGGAATGCTCGGGACACTGGAGCTGATCTACTCGAAGGATCTCAAGAGCGTATACGTCCGCAATGCCGATCTCGTCGCGCCGAAGCGCACGCTGCCCGACGGACGTCCCTATTACGGAGGATTCGGCAACAACGAGCTCAACCCCGATGGCGGCGCGGGAATCTATGTCATCGACAACACTGACCAGGGGTACTCGCTAAACGTCACCGGCCAGCTGCGCAAGACTTTCGCGCGATATGTTGACGCGTCACTCGGCTACAGCTTCAACCGGGCGAGGAACGCACTCAAATCCACCGAGATTGCGAGCGTACTCTGGCAGAACCAGCCGGTGAGGGGAGACCCGAACAAGCCCGAGCTCAGCTTCTCGGAGTTCGGCCAGCGGCATCGCATCGTCGGGTCGGCATCCTACTCGAGAACGTGGTCGCCGATGATGAAGACACAGATCGGTCTCTTCACAGAGATCGCGGAGGGCAATCGTTTCGCCGGTGCGGGCGGCAACCGCTATTCGTTCATCTATTCAGGCGACGTGAACGGCGACGGACAAGGCGGCAACGACCTCATCTACGTTCCCGCGAGCAAGGGCGAGATCATCTTCGATCCACTCGTTCAAAACGGCCAGACCATCTCGGCTGACGAGCAGTGGAATCGTCTGGACGCGTTCATCACTCAGGACGCATATCTGAGCAAGCACCGCGGAGAGATCGCGCAGAGATTCGGCGCCGTGAATCCGTGGTACAGCGATGTCGACATGCGGATTCTCCATGACATCGGGCTCAATCGAAGCGGTACGCGCCATGTTTTTCAGATCAGTCTCGACGTGCTGAACGTGGGGAACCTGGTCAACTCGAACTGGGGCGTGCGAAAGGTTGCCAGCGCCAGCGCCACATCGCCGCTGACGTTTGTGCGATTCAACGCGGCGGGAGCGCCTGTATTCAATTTCACCGGCCCGACGCAGACATACGTCGACGATCCGGGACTCTTGTCGCGCTGGAGAGCGCAGCTCGGCCTTCGCTACCTGTTCAACTAGAACGAGATCGCGGTTTTAGATTGACTCAGTCGTCGAGCTGGAATCTCTCGACGACTGAGTAACGCGAGTGATCCGAAGACCCTCCGGGGTGCTTCGTCTTCTAGCGTTCGCATTTCGTCACGAGAACCCGGTCCACCGCCGCGTCCCCGTGCGCCTTTTCGATCGACTCGGCTGTCCACACTCCGCGCGCCGGTGGACGCAAAGGCAGCGAGAACCGGAAGCTGAGCCCGCAATGATCGGCGACGAATGCGTAGATGCCGCCTTCGCCCGGCACGAACACCGCGCCGCGCTTTCGCGCGATGCGCCTGAGTGGAGTATCCACGCCGAGCGAGTCCGGCGTCTTGAATAGCGGGCTCGTCACTTCGAGGCGAAGGATTCTGTCGTCACTGATGAGCGAGCGCACCGGCTCGCCGGCAACCCGGACCACGAGGATGCGCTCCATCATGCCCTCGGTCCCGGGCTGCTGCGAATCGCTCACGACGTCGCACACTTTCCTTATGTCGGCGACCGAGCGGCCCGGCCTGAGCTCGCCGAGTCCCTGGTCAGCCAGCACCGGGGCGCCGTGGAGACCGCAGTCGTGCGACGAGGCGCTGCCATCCTGGCCCGAATCACCTTCGCCGGCAGGTGCCTCAACGTCCACCGGCGGAGTGACATCGATCGTGTCGCTCCGCCGGTCAGCGTGGTCCGCTCGGTTGCATCCGGCGGCGATCATGATCGCCACCAGCACGGCTGAAGACCTCACGCCATGAATCTACTCTGTCGCCTGAATGGTAAGCGGCTCGGTGAGACGAATCGTTATGCGTCCGCCACTGGGCACGCATCCATCGTAGTTGGCGTTGCGGTTCGCGACGACAGCACCTGCTGCTGCACCCGTCGCTGCGCCTATCACCGTGGACTTCGTCTTGTGGCCAAGTATCTGGCCGATCACCGCGCCGATCGCGGCGCCCGCCGCAACCTTCTTGATGTCGTCGCTGCGTGATTCCGCTCGCACTCGATCGACTTGCGCGTAGGTCACTTCGGAGCCGACCTGATAGGTCCTGCCCCCGAAGGTGATCGACTCGACCCGGAGACCGATTTCGATGTTGTCGCCCGACCGCTCGCTCTTGTGGAGCGACGAGATGGAGACGAGCGCGGTTGCACCGACGGGAATCACGGTGCCGTTCGCTCCCATCACGGGTTCAGCTATCTGCGCGGTGAACCTGTCGCCGACGGCATTGGTGTTGGTGCAGATCCGCTGGCCGGACGCGAGCGCGATCTCCGATCCCACCGAGACAACACCGAGCGGCCGCTCAGAGCCTGCCTCGCTGGACCTTTCGGTGTTGCCGCTCTCGGTGACACGCTCGATCGGCGCTGCGGGAGCTGGTGCTGGAGCCGGCGCTGTTCTGCGAGGAGCCGGTCGCCGTACCACCGGGGGCGGCGAAGCAGCGCGCCGTACGGCGCGTGGTGCAGGCGCCGGCTCAGGCTCGCTCACGACGGGCGCAGGCGCAGGGCTTACCGGGACGTCCCGAAGCTGAGGTTGCGACGCTGTGTCCTGGTTCGCAAGCGCCAGGTCGCGAGTGAGGCTCGTGTCCTGCGCCAGCGCATCTTCTCCGCTGCGCTTGTCGCTGCATCCGTAGAGTGTCACGCTCGCCAGCAGGAACACTGCAAGCGTTTCCGATTTTGATTTCATGTGGGTGCCTGGTAAACGAAACGCGGCGCCGCAGTATTGAATCACCGCGGCGCCGCGCGCAAACTCATGCCTAGAAGCGAACCCGTCCGCTGCCGATCGGCGATGGAATGCTTCCGCCGATCCGGCCGCTGCCCGGGAAGGTCCCGATGACTGGAATGCGGTTGTTGATCGAGATCGTCCCGCCTCTTCGCCGTCCATCGGTGCGCGGATCGCATTCGTCGCCGTCCACGCCGCCGCCGCGGAGAACCACCCCTATGATCGTGCCGATGCCGACGCCTCTGTCACCTCTTCCGGTGCCGATGGCTCCTTCACCAGCGCCGCCTCCACTCGAGGCGACGGGCTGTGGGCGCGGGCTCGGAAGCGCCGCAACCTCGGTCGGAGTCGGCGAAACCTCGGCCGGGGCAGCCTCGATCTCACTGCTCAGGTCGGCCTGTTCGGCTTCGACCGGAGCGGGAGTGCGAGTCGGAGCGGGCCGATGCTTGGCCACTCGCTGAGACTGTGCGACACGTCGCGGCGCGGGCGGCGTCGTACGCTCGATCGCCGAGACGACCTGGGCACCAGCCTGCGCGGCCGGAAGCGTTATCTCGCTCCCAGTGGACGCCCGGGCGAGATCGGCCTTGAGGTCATCATTCATCGCCGTGTCTTTGCCGCTGCAAGCGGCCAATGCCAACGCGCCGGCCATTCCTGCCAGCTTGACTATCGTGCGCACTTTGTCCTCCGTCTTCCTTCTGGCGGTCGGCCGTTGCCGGTCTGGCATTCGGTCCGCCAAGATGCATACCCCGCTGTGCAATGGCTGGTCCGTTGCATCTTCCCTCTGGAAACTGCCAAAATGGGCTCGTTCCTGTCCTCTGGCGGTGACATTCTTGTCTCTACATGGTGACACCATGACACCTCGAAATATCTGCCGGTTCCTGCTCGTCATCGCCCTTCCAGCTTTCCTCCAGATCGGGTGCTCACCTGCCGGATCGCGGCCTGTCAGCGCAACCGAGACGAAGGCAATCCAGGATTCGATCCGAAAGCTGGTAGTGCAAACCTACGACCTCAGCCGCCCGAACGCCGTCGCGCGACTCATGAGCCTTTATCCTGACACTGGCGCCGTGTACTCGACCGCCAGCGGACATGTGTCGACCACCCGCGCGGAGCTCCAGTCGCAGATTGAGACGTTCTGGAAGTACGTCGGGAGCAACATGCGGAACCCCAAATGGGAGTGGACGTCGATGCATATTGACGTGCTCTCCCCGAACGCAGCGGCGTTGACCGCCTCGTATCGCATTCCACATCTCAATCCTATGAACATGCCGCACGTCATCGCTGGCGCGTGGACGGCGGTATTCGTGAAGCGCGGGGGCCGGTGGGTCGTCATACAGGAGCACCTCTCGGATCTCCCGGCACCGGCCCCCTCAGCGTCAGAACATGTGAGCCACAGATGATCGTGGTTTCTATTCGGCCGGTTCCATTGCGTCGACAGACCTCGAAAGATCTTCATTCAGCTGAGCATCGCCGCTGATGATCGCACGCCATGAAATCTCGTTTCCTTTCCGAAATCCCTTCTTCGTGACCTTGATTCCATCGGGCGAGATCGCCGCGATGTACGCTTGCCCGTCGATCTCCAGCTCGCGCTTGAGGACCTTGTCCAGTTTCGTTGCCATTAAATTCCTCGGGGTAAGGGTTCGATTGATGCATATAAGCCCATTCTCTGCCAATCTCGCAACAACCTGATTCAATGGATAGGATGACAGAAGATTCGGTGAAAGGGGCCTCCTGGCTCGTCTACGAGTTCGAGCGACGGGCATATCCGCTTTCAGATGCCCCGTTCACAATCGGAAGGGACGCGACGAGCGGCATCGTCATCCGCGAGCCGGCGGTGTCTCGCTCGCATGCGGAAGTGCGCTCGGAGGGTGACTCGTTCATGCTTCACCCCACCGGTGCGACAGGCACGCGATTGAACGGAGATCCCGTATCCACACCCGTGAAGCTCGGCGATGGCGACCGCATCGAGATCGGCTCGGCTGAGATCACCTTCCGCGAAGGCCGGCTTCCGCTGGGGGTTTCGGTTGTCGACACCGCCAGCGTCGCGGGACATGATCCCGACGCGATGACGCGGCGCGCGACCATTGCCAATCCGATACTCGGTGGCAGCCGCGCGACACCGGAAAACAGGAAGAGCATGGGAACGACCGTCATGATCCTCCTGGTGGCCGCGGTTGCAGTCGTCTATTTCCTGGTGATTCGCTAAGAGTTATTTTCCCTGCAGCTCGTCCGCGATCCACCCGGCGTCGTAAACCTTCCGCAGCGCTTCCAGGATCGAGCTCGAGTGCACGTTCACCGTGCGCTGCACTTTCGTGTCGAAGAGAAAGCGGTTGGCGACTCCCTCGATGTTGGAGTCGAAGGCGACACCGACGATCTCCGCGTTTCGGTTGATCACAGGGCTTCCCGAATTGCCACCGGTGATGTCGTTGGTCGACACGAAGTTGTAGGGCGTGGTCAGGTCGAGACGGCCGCGCCGGTCGATCCATTTTTTTGTGAGGGCGAACGGCGGCTTACCGTCGAAATCCGCCGAGCGTGCGTACATGCCAAAGAACGTGGTCTTGTAGGGCGCGATCGTGCCGTTCATCGGATACCCCTGCACGATTCCGTCGCTGATGCGAAGTGAGAACGTCGCATCCGGAGGCAGCGCGGTTCCGTACGTCTGGAACAGCGCGCGGCCGATGCGCTCGGTGTTTGCCACTATGACCGCATTGAGCCGATCGGAGTGCGACACCACTTCACGGTTGAGAACATCAATTTGACGGGCCAGCGTTATCAGAGGATCGTTCGACGCGGCCACCGCGGCCTCGCCTCCTTCGACGAGTGACTTGCGGAACGCCACATCCCCGACACGTGTTCCAGACACGAGAGCTGCAGCGGCCTGTTCGGGAGTCCGTCCCGCCAGAGCAGCGCGAAGAAGCGGATCGTCTGCGGGCAGCTCAGCTTTCGCGGCCCTCAGCTGTGCCGCGATGGCGAGTCGCTCGAACGCCGTGTCGATCGGCTGCGCACGCAGAAGTGACGCGCGAATGCTGTTCGAAAGATTTCCGCGGTATGCGGCAAGACGCTGAGAATCCGGAAGCGCAGATTCCCTGCCGATGCGCACGAGCTGTCCGGCCATGTTGAGAAGGCGCGAGCCGCCCGCCGGGACTGACGGACCAAAGCTCCGATAGCGACGCTCTGCATCGAAGCTCGCCAGCTCGCGCTGTGCAGCGGCAATGGCGTCGTAGGTCCCTCCATATTCCGCGGCAAGCTTCGGGTCGGCAGCGAGCCGCGCGCGGAACTCGCGCTCGAACGCGGCCTTCGCCGCCATGTACGACGAATCGACGAGGCCGGTCCGGTAACCCGTCACTGCCTTGAATGAGTTCTCGAGGCCGAAGACGTTGTTCTGGTAGCGCCGGGCGGCGGTGGAATCGGTTCGCATGAGCTCCCTGTAGATTCCGAGCGTCCGCTGGTAACCGCCGAGCTGCGCCGGATACCCCACATCGCGCAGGAATTCCATCTGGGCCATCGTGTTGAGGCGCCCCGTCGATCCGGGATTCCCGACCACGAAGATCGCCTCACCGTCGGCTGCACCTGACCGGCTCCAGCGGAAATAATTCTGCGGCGTGTGTGGCTTGTCGTTCACGTACGCGCGGAGCATCCCCGCATCCAGATCGTACCGCGGGTAGGTGAAGTTGTCCGGGTCTCCGCCAAATGCCGCGATCTCCTCTTCAGGCGCGAATACAAGCCGCAGGTCGTCATACCGGCGATACCGGTACAGCGAATAGATGCCACCCTGATACAGCGACACGACCTGGCAGGTGAGTCCTGTTCGCTGGTTGCACTCGTTCTGTATCGTGGCGATGATCGCGGTTCTCTGAGTCGCAGCGGCTGCTGGTGTCGGCGCAGTGACCGCCGCCCTTACGCGCTCGGTCACGTTCTCGATCGACTCGAGCTGGTCCACATAGAGACCCGGACATTTCTTCTCTTCCCGCACGCTGCGAGCTGCGAATCCTGTCTCGATGTAGTTCGTGTCCTTCGGCGACACTTCCTCGGCACAGCCCCTGACGCAGTGGTGATTGGTGATCACCAGGCCCTTTGCTGAAACGAAAGACGCCGAGCAGTTGGGCAGGCGCACCGAGGCAAGGCGCACCTTGTCGAGCCAGGCCTGATCAGGTGAGAAGCCGTAGGTCTTTTTCCAGTATTCGAGCGGCGGTGCATCGAAGGTCCACATCGT
The DNA here is from genome assembly GCA_039931395.1 of Gemmatimonadales bacterium. Classification (GTDB taxonomy): domain Bacteria; phylum Gemmatimonadota; class Gemmatimonadetes; order Gemmatimonadales; family Gemmatimonadaceae; genus UBA4720. The sequence continues at coordinate 7,868 of JBDTRZ010000015.1, read as the reverse complement.
TCCGAACTCGGAGCGGTAGCCTACTGGCTGAAGTGCGACAGGTGCTGCGGCAGGACGCGCGGCGGGCGCAGGCGTCGTGGTTACTGTCTTTGCCGGAGTACACGCTGCCGCCGCAAGTGCGAGAGAAACGAGTGAAGCGAGACGCGCAATTGTCATTGTGATTTCTGAGGATGTGGGGGTGGGGTGGCTTCAGGACGTGAATCTCTCCAGCACCTGCGCTTCCAGCGCCTCCTTCAGCCCATCGAGCTCGATCTTCTCGAGCACGTCGGCCGCGAAGGCGTACGTCAACAGCCTCTTCGCCTGGGCCGGTCCGATGCCGCGGCTCCTCATGTAGAAGAGAGCAGTCTCGTCCAGCCGCCCTACTGTCGCTCCATGCGTGCACTTGACGTCATCCGCAAATATCTCCAGCTGCGGCTTGGTGTCCACCCGTGCGCCGTCTGACAGGAGCAGGTTGTTGTTGCTCTGCTTCCCGTCCGTCTTCTGCGCTTCGGGATGCACGTACACCTTCCCGTTGAAAACGCCGTGCGAGGCCCCGTCGAGAATCCCCTTGTACAGCTCGTGGCTCGGGCAGTTCGGCGCGACGTGCTCGATTCGCGTCTGATGATCAACATGCTGCGAGCCGTCCACCATGTACAGACCGTTGAGCACCGCCTCCGCCGCATCGCCGGCAAGGGTAGTGTACACGTTGGTACGTGACAGTCTTGACCCAGTCGCGAACGAGAACGACTCGTACCGGCTGTTGCGCTCCTGCTGTACCTGGATTGTTCCGACGTGGAATGCGTTCCGGCTCTCGGTCTGCAGCTTGTAGTGCCCGAGCCGCGCACCATCCCCGAGATACACTTCGGTCACCGCGTTGGTGAAGTAGCTGTCCCCGCCGAGTGTCACGTAGCTCTCTATGATCGTGCCCTGCGAGTGACACTCGGCCAGGACGAGATTGTGCGTCTGAACCGCGGCGTACTCGGAGCCGGTATCCGAGATGAAGAGAAGATGAATCGGTTTGTCCGGGGCAGCATTGGCCCCTATTCGCACAACTGCTCCATCCTTCGCGAACGCCGTATTCAGCGCTGTGAACGAGGCGCTCTCCGGCGTCGCGAGTCTTGCGAAATGATCCCTCACAACCTCGCTGTCGCTGGCGATCTCGGAGGCCAGGCTGGTGATGCTTATGCCACCAGCCGTCGAGATTCCTGAGTCCTTCACAAGTCCGCCGTTCACGAACAGGACCGTGTGCCAGTCCTGCGCGAGCTGGAAGCGCGAGATCACCTCGCTTGGCACTGGGGCACCCCTCCGAGGCGGTCCAAACAACTTTTCGCCGATCGGAGCGACGTTCGTGAAGTGCCAGTCCTCGTCCTTCATCGTCGGAATGCCGACCCGCTCGAACTCTCCCATGGCAGAGCGACGCATCTCGCGGAGCCACCGTGGCTCGTGCGATCCCTTGTCGGCCTCCTCGAAGTCGAAGCGGTACGCCTCTACCGCAGTCTGCGCCGCCTTCCCGGAAGAACCGATCACGCCCACCGCATTGAGGATGGCATCGACAACCTCATTCAAGCGGCGGCTCCGGGAATCCAGTCATAGCCCTTCTCTTCGAGCTCGAGTGCCAGCTCCTTACCGCCCGATTTCACGATGCGGCCGTTGGCCAGCACGTGTACGAAGTCCGGAACGATGTAGTTGAGAAGCCGCTGGTAGTGCGTCACGACGATAGTTGCGTTGTCTGGATGGCGCAGCGCGTTGACTCCCTGCGCAACCACCTTGAGCGCGTCGATGTCGAGGCCTGAATCCGTCTCATCGAGAATCGCGAGACGCGGCTCGAGCACGGCCATCTGAAGAATCTCGTTCCGCTTTTTCTCGCCGCCGGAGAAGCCCGTGTTGACCGAGCGGTTCATCATCGCAGGATCCATGTCGACGAGCTTCGTCTTCACCTCCATCAGATCGAGGAATTCGAGCGGATCGAGCTCGCCCATTCCCCTCGCCTTCTGGATCTCGTTGTAGGCGGAACGAAGGAAGTAGGCGTTTGTGACGCCGGGGATCTCTACCGGATACTGGAACGCGAGGAAGATTCCCTCCTGCGCGCGCACCTCGGGATCCATCTCGAGAAGATTTCTCCCCTCGTAAAACACTTCTCCCTCGGTCACCTCGTAGCCGGGATGTCCTGCGAGCACCTGGGCCAGCGTGCTTTTGCCTGAGCCGTTCGGTCCCATGACTGCGTGGATCTCGCCCACGTTGACGGTCAGGTCGATGCCCTTCAGTATTTCCTTCTCGCCGATTGCGGCGTGGAGATTTCGGATCTCTAGCACTTTTGAGTCGTAGGTGATTTGTTCTTGTGCGATTTCGCAGGCATTGGCGTACAGGACGCGCGAACTGCTGATCGCAATTCGCTGATCGCCAGCTGCGTCTTCCTAGCCGACGCTGCCTTCCAGCGTGATTCCCAGCAGCTGCTGCGCTTCGACTGCGAATTCCATCGGCAGGTTCTGGAACACCTCGCGGCAGAAGCCGCTCACTATCATCGATACCGCGTGCTCCGCGCTCAGGCCACGCTGCTTGCAGTAGAAGATCTGATCCTCACCGATCTTCGACGTCGACGCCTCGTGCTCAAGCGTTGCGGTGTTGTTCTGCACCTCGATGTACGGAAACGTATGCGCGCCGCATTCGTTTCCGATCAGCATCGAGTCGCACTGCGTGTAGTTCCTCGCGCCCGAGGCGCGCGGCAGAATCTTCACCTGTCCGCGATAGCTGTTGTTGCCCTTTCCGGCCGAGATGCCCTTCGAGACAATGTTGCTCTTCGTGTTCTTCCCGATGTGGATCATCTTCGTGCCGGTGTCGGCCTGCTGTCGGTTGTTCACCACCGCCACCGAGTAGAACTCACCCGTCGAGTTGTCACCCTGGAGAATCACGCTCGGGTACTTCCACGTGATCGCCGAGCCGGTCTCGACCTGCGTCCAGGAGATCTTCGAGTTCACTCCGGCGCACTTGCCGCGCTTCGTCACGAAATTGAAGATGCCGCCCTTCCCCTCCGAATCACCCGCGTACCAGTTCTGAACCGTCGAGTACTTCACCGACGCATTGTCGAGCGCGATCAGCTCGACAACCGCTGCGTGAAGCTGGTTGGTGTCCCGGCGCGGTGCCGTGCATCCCTCGAGGTAGCTCACTGAAGCGCCTTCGTCGGCGATGATGAGCGTACGCTCGAACTGTCCGGTATCCGCGCTGTTGATGCGGAAGTATGTGGAGAGCTCCATCGGGCACTTCACGCCTTTCGGCACGTAGCAGAACGAGCCGTCGCTGAACACGGCTGCGTTCAGCGCCGCGAAGAAGTTGTCGCTGTGCGGCACGACGGTGCCGAGGTAGCGCTCGACGAGCTCGGGATGACTCTGAACCGCATCCCCGAACGAGCAGAACACGATCCCGTACTGGGCGAGCTCGGCTTTCATCGTCGTGCCCACGGAGACGCTGTCGAAAATCGCGTCCACCGCGACTCCGGCGAGCTTCTTCTGCTCAGTCAGAGAAATGCCGAGCTTGTCGTACGCCCGAAGCAGCTCCGGATCCACCTCGTCCAGGCTCTGGAGCGGCTTCACGCTCTTCGGCGCCGAGTAGTAGATCATGTTCTGGTAATCGATCGGCTCGTAGTGGACGTTGCCCCAGTGGGGCTCCTTCATCGTCAGCCAGCGGCGGTAGGCCTTGAGACGCCACTCGAGCATGAATTCCGGCTCGTTCTTTTTCGCCGAGATGATGCGTATGACTTCCTCGCTCAGCCCGCGCGGAATGGTATCGCTCTCGACGTCGGTCACGAAGCCGTAGGGATATTCCTTGTTGACCAGGGTTTCGATTGCCGTTCCCATCCTAACTCCTTGGCGTTACAGCACTTCGTGACATAGATTGAATCCTAAGTAAACTTGTCGGGATAGTCAAACCTTGCACCTCGAGAACTTCGAACCCGTAGCCTTGACCGATGACATTCCGGACGAGGGAGTGCTGGGCGTGACCCGGTCGAACGGACAGCGAATCTGCCTGATCAGGAGCGGAGGCCGGATATCGGCCGTCGCCAACAACTGCACGCACCAGGACTTCGAGATGGCGCTTGGCGATGTGCTTCCCGACGGGACGATCCAGTGCGCCTGGCACGGTGCGCGTTTCGACTGCTTCACGGGGGCCATAGTTCAAGGCCCCGCGACGCGGCCTTTGCCCGTGTTCCAGGTCCGCATCGAAAAATCCGCTGTTCTGGTGGGCCCACTCGCAGTTAGTCCGCAGTCCGCAGTTAGTCCGCAGTCCGCAGTTAGTCCGCAGTCCGCAATGGCAGTTGTTCCCCAGTCCGCAGTCGATCCAGAGGAGTCCAAATGAGCCGCCGTGCTGATTTCCCTCTACTGTCAGCCAATCCGGACCTCCATTACCTGGATTCCGCGGCGACGTCTCAGAAGCCGAAGGTGGTTCTCGACGCAATTCGCGATTTCTACGAGACGAGCTATGCGAATCCGCACCGCGGCGCCTATGCGCTCTCAGTCGACGCGACCGACCGCTACGACACGGCCCGGCAGCGAGTCGCGCAGTTCACTGGACTCGCGGATCCCGACTGCCTGGTGTTCACGAGGGGCACTACCGAAGCACTCAACCTCGTTGCATCGTCATGGGGCCGCTGCCACGTCGCAGAGGGTGACGAAATCGTGGTCACCGCGCTCGAGCACCACGCCAATTTCGTCCCGTGGCAGCAGCTCGCACTGGAGAGGGGAGCCACTCTCCGCATCTGCGAGCTGACATCTGACGGACGAATCGACCTGGATTCTCTCTCGGGACTGATCAACGCCAAGACGAAAGTGGTCGCGTTCAATCACGTGTCGAATGCGCTCGGGACGATCAATCCTGTCGCCGAGATCGTGCGCATCGCGCGCGATCGATCGAGCGCACTCACGGTCTGCGACGGCGCGCAGGCCGTCCCGCACATGCGCGTGAATTATGACGACCTCGGGGTCGATTTCTACGCGTTCAGCGGACACAAGATGTGCGGCCCGATGGGTATCGGCGGACTCCTCGGCAAGCGTGATCTGCTGGAGGCAATGCCTCCCTATCAGATGGGCGGAGACATGGTCGAGTTCGTCAACGACGATACGACCACCTGGAACGTGCTCCCCCACAAGTTCGAGGCGGGAACTCCAAACGCCGCCGACGCCGTGGGTCTCGCTGCCGCGGCAGACTATCTCGATGGAATTGGAATGGACGAAGTGCTTCGGCATGAGAGGGAGCTCGTTTCAGAGGCGCACGCTCGTCTCGCCGCTGTAGAGGGCATCACGCTCTACGGGCCCGTCCCCGCGCTGCGAAGCGGCGTGGTCAGCTTCACGCTTGGCGACGTGCATCCACATGACCTCGCTACGATTCTCGACGGTGACGGCGTCTGCATCCGCGCGGGAAACCACTGCGCGCAGCCCCTGATGCGCCGCCTCGATGTGAGCGCCACGGCCCGCGCGTCCTTTTACGTCTACAACGACCGTGACGACATCGACGCTCTGGTCGAAGGAGTCCTCAAAGCCAGGGAGATCTTCGGGCATGCTGCCGTCTGAGCGCTCGGCGCAGATCCAGGCGCTGTACCAGGAGATGATCCTCGACCACTATCGCAGGCCGCGCAACAAGGGCGAGCTTACGGAAGCGGATGCATCCGTGACGATGAAGAACCCGCTCTGCGGCGACGAGATCGCGGTTCACGTGCGCTACGACGGCGACGAGGTCGAGGATCTCGCATTCTCGGGGCGCGGCTGCTCCATCTCGCAGGCTTCCGCGTCGATGATGACACAGCTGGTCAAGGGAAAAAGCTTCGACGAGATAGACGGCCTGCGGACGCGATTTCGCGAGATGGTGATGGGAAATGCAGCGGCGGCGGACGACGCCTCGCTCGGGTCCCTGCGCGCGCTGAGCGGAGTCGCCAGATTTCCGGCGCGGGTCAAATGCGCGTTGCTCGCGTGGAACGCACTGGAAACGGCGCTGGCGAAGCGCTCCGAATAGCGGAGACAGAGGGGCTGGCACGATGCACTGTCGCACGAGGATTGGCATCGAAGGTTTGAAAGCGACTGTCGCTCTCGCGATGGTCACGGTACTGGCGAGTCATCCCGCCGAAGCTCAGCAGAAGAGCGATTCCGCGGTGGCCCGCCGCCGTGCGACGCTGGAGCAGCAGCGCTTCGAGTCGATCCGGCGCCAGAATCTTCCGCTCGAGTACTTCGACTCTCGGGGGCAGTGCGACGCACGTATCGGCCGCTTCTGTCAGTGGAACTCGGAGGACGATACGATCGAGGCGAAAGAGCCTCGAGTCATCCGCAGGGCGCGTGCTGCTCTCCTCGTCAAACTCGACAGCGCGGCGCGCCGTGCACCCCGTGACGGCTGGATCACGGGCCAGCGAGTCAGATACCTGCTCGAGATCCGAAACGACACTGCTGCCCTGAGAGTGGCGCGAAGCTGTCAGGCTGCCGAGTGGTGGTGTGCCGCGCTCGAGGGGCTGGCGCTCCAGGAAGGGAGCATCATCGAACCACCCGACAGCGCCTTCGCCCGCGCGCTGCGCACGATGCCCGCGTCCGAGCGATGCCGGTGGACGGACATGTCGGCGATACTGGAGCCCGAGCAGCGAAAACGTTTTGGCAGAGTCGGATGCGGTCGCAGCGAAGAGATCGCCGAGCGGCTGTGGTGGCTGGCCGATCCTTTCTGGTCGCTGGCGGGGAATGACAGGCGCACCGAGCACTACGCGCGTCACACCATGTCGAAGATCATGGAGCCGGCGCGCATCGCCTACAACCTGAGCTGGTCGAGTGACATCCGCGAGATGATCGTGCGCTACGGGTGGGCGAGGTACTGGACGCGTGGTCCGGGCACGGCACACGAGCCCAACAGCGGCGCGATATCGGGACACGAAGCCACACCGAACTACCACTTCATTCCGGTTTCGTTGAATCTCGACTCCGTGCCTCAAGTCTCGTTCGATCTGGATCGCGACGCATCGGCCGAGCGTTACGCACCGGTCGTCGCGGAGCGTCTCTTCGAGCTCGACCCGCAGGTCGCCGTGTTCCGGCGTGGCGACTCGGTTCTGGTTGTCGCCGCGTACGACGTGTCGAAGCGTGCGGAGTTCGACTCGGTTCCCGTAACGGCCTCGCTGGTGGTCGCACGCGATGAGAAATCGGACGCCCGGCTGGAATCGGTCAACGGAGTGCGGGGCGCGATCGGCGTAATGGTCGGCACTCACCCGCAGCTGATGAGTCTCGAGGTGCTGAGCTCCGAGGCACGCCGCGCCGCGTGGAAGAGAAAGGGACTCTCACTTTCCGCGATGGAGCCGGGTAAGGTGTCGATGTCAGATGTGCTGCTGTTCGAGCCGAACGATTCCGGCGCTGACGACCTCGACGCCGCGATGCGCTCAGCGCTCGGCAGCGCCAGCGCGGGGAGAGGGAAAGTCGGTATCTACTGGGAGACCTACGGCCTCGCGCGCACCGACAGCGCGATGCCCGTTTCGCTCACGCTTACGCGCGTCGCCGAGAGCACGCTTCGCCGCATTGGCCAGGCCATTGGACTTTCTTCACGGACAAGTCCGCTGACGATCCGATGGTCGCAGATGATGTCGGTCGGCAGCGTGACGTCGAGGTCCGTTGTACTGGATCTTTCGCTCATTCCCCGCGGGAAGTACGTGCTCCGCATCGAGACGGAACCGCGTGGATCCGAGATCGCGGCGACCAGTCGAGTTCTTGAAGTGCGATAACCGACTCCCGAGACGCGTCGCCAGCCGCCAGAAACGACAAAAAACACAAAATCAACGGACTAGAAAAAAACGATTGGGCGGATTACACGGATCGCGCGGATTTTTGGATCTGCCCCGATTTTGTGGACACACGGATCACGCAGCCTGGACTCGAGAA